>CAYJFK010000049.1:0-18700 GCA_964369475.1 uncultured Oscillospiraceae bacterium
CGCTTTGCGGCGGCGGAGCAGGCAGGCCGCCGAGCCGCTTTGCGGCGGCGGAGCAAGCAGGTCGCCGAGCCGCTTTGCGGCGGCGGAGCAGGCAGGCCGCCGAGCCGCTTTGCGGCGGCGGAGCAGGCAGGCCGCCGAGCCGCTTTCTACCAACTATATCTACCCGAAAATTTCCATTGTCTTTTCGGCCATGCGCTTGCCGTAGATCTCAAAGTTTTCTTTTGTCTCGTCAAGCTTTGCGCCGAGGGCGACAGGACCTAGGTGTATTACGGGAGCGCCGTATGCTGCGCCGCTTGAGTAGGCAAGCATACCCATTACCATCATGGCATCTAAAATGGAGCGAATGCCGAGCTCGCCGCCGCCGTGGACGTAGTTGGCCGTTGCAAATGCACCACCTATTTTACCAAATGGGGCGCATTTTCTAAATTCGGTTTGTAAAAATGTCTGCATAGCGGCAGTAACGCTTGCCGCATATATAGGACAGCCTGCAATTATGCACTTGCTCTCCTTTGCAAAGTCCTCGTCGACCGCATCGATGGAAAATGCCTTTGCCTCCATGCCCTCGACAGAATTCATACCGGCTGCAATGATCTCTGCCACCGCCTTTGTGTTGCCGCTCACCGAGTGATATAAAATTGTAGCTTTCATTATTATTCCTCCTAACTTAAATTTATGAATTACTTTTAGTATAGCATTATGACAAAGCCTAGTCAATAATTAGCAAAGTCGCTGAGTTTGCTTGGTGCAGATCTGCCCCTTTTTGGAGCTTGAAAAACGCATAAAGAGCAGAAGTCTCTATTATTTGCTACCAAAATAATTGAGACAGAGCAAACTTAGGTTAAGGCATTTTTATATAGCAAAAGGCAGACCATGCAATCTGCCATCGGCTTGGAAAAAGTTATAGTGCAAGGTGCTCGGAAGGTGGGGCGGTCAATTACATAGTGTTAAAATCACGCTTAGCATTTTTTCATTTTGGCAAAACGGTTTTTCCAAAAGCAAAAGGCAGACCATGCGATCTGCCATTCAGACTGGAGAAAAACCTAAAATGTAAAGTTCACGGAAGGAGGGGGAGCGGCGAGAGGGCACCATCAGGGTGCCCTCTGGCGTAAAACTCCCGCCCCGAGGGTGTTAAAATCAGCTTGGAGAAAACGCTTTTTCCAAAAGCAAATGGCAGGCCACACGGCCTGCCATTTATTATAGGTCATTATTTATCTGCAAGTGCCTTTAGCTCTGCGTATTTTTCCTTGCTGCCTTCTGCTGCTTTTGCAAATAGCATGTCGGCACGCTCGGGGAATTTTAGCTCAAGCGATGTGTAGCGCACTTCGCCCTTTAGGAAGTCGAGGTAGTCTACTGTCGGCTCTTTGCTGTCGAGCATGAAGGGGTTCTTGCCTGTGTCCTTTAGGCGAGGATCAAAGCGGTAGTTGAACCAGTAGCCCGATGCGACCGCTGCTTTGGATTCTGCCATGGAGGAGCCCATGCCCTTTCTTATGCCGTGGTTTATGCAAGGTGCGTAGGCTATGATTAGCGATGGACCGTCGTAGTCTGCCGCCTCTGTTATTGCCTTAACAGCCTGATTGTAGTCTGCACCCATGCATATCGATGCCGTGTAGACATGGCCGTAACTCATAGCTATTGCGCCAAGATCCTTCTTGCGAGCATTCTTTCCGCTTGCGGCAAACTGTGCGACAGAGCCTGTCGGTGTTGCCTTGGAGGACTGGCCGCCTGTGTTGGAGTAAACCTCTGTGTCGAATACAAAGATGTTTACATCATCGCCCGAGGCTATAACGTGGTCAAGACCGCCAAAGCCGATGTCGTATGCCCAACCGTCGCCGCCGAAGATCCATATCTTCTGCTTTGGTAGAAGGTCTGCATTGTTCATGATGGCCGGCTTCATTGGTAGCGAGCATGTCGGAGCGTTGTGCATTGCGGCAATAACTCTCTCGCCTGCCGTGCGGGATAGCTTTGCATCGTCCTTAACCTTTAGCCACTCTGTGCAAGCCTCGGCCTGCTCGATCCACATGGAGTTGTTCTTCTCTTTTGCAGTCTCGAGAGTATCTGCAAACTTTTGGCAATCTTCAATTAGCTTTGCCCTTCTTTGCTTTATTGCAAGGTACATGCCGTAGCCGTACTCTGCGTTATCTTCAAATAGCGAGTTTGCCCAAGCCGGACCTCTGCCATAGCGATCCTTTGTATAAGGTGCGGAAGGGTAGCTGCCGCCCCAGATCGAGGAACAGCCCGTTGCATTTGCTATAAAGGAGTGGTCGCCGTATAGCTGTGTTACAAGCTTTGCGTATGGTGTTTCGCCACAACCGGCACATGCACCCGAGAACTCGAGTAGCGGTGTCTTAAACTGCGAGCCCTTAACTGTCGTCTCGGCAAATGGTAAATCTTTTTCTATTACATTCTTAACTGCATAGTCGAACATGTCCTGCTTGTCGTACTGAGTATCGGCAGGCTTCATTGTTAGTGCCTTTTCCTTAGCAGGGCATATTGCTGCACAGCTTCCACAGCCTGTGCAGTCCATCGGGCTTATCTGCATCGAGAAGGATAGGTCTTCTAGTCCCTTGCCTGTCATTTTGGTTGTAACAAAGCCGTTTGGTGCGCCCTTTAGCTCATCTGCTGTTAGTGCAAACGGACGGATAACTGCATGAGGACAAACAAGTGCACACTGGTTACACTGGATACACTTCGAAGCGTCCCACTCGGGTACATCTACTGCGATGCATCTCTTTTCGAAGGCCGATGTGCCGGAAGGTAGCTTGCCGTCTGCGTAGTCGACAAACTTCGATACAGGTAGGCTGTCGCCGTTTTGTGCATCTATTGTGCGCATAACGTCCTTAACAAATCCTACAAGCTTAGCATCTGTACCCTCTGTTTTAACAGTGGCAATGCCTGCTTCTTCCTTAGCCCATTCCTTGGGTACAGAAACCTTAACAATGCCTGTAATACCACGATCGATAGCGGCGTTGTTCATCTCGACTATCTTCTCGCCCTTGCTACCGTAGCTCTTTACAACGGCTTCCTTCATCTTGTCGACAGCAGTCTCGATGGGGATGATCTTTGTTAGCTTAAAGAATGCCGACTGCAAAATTGTGTTAATTCTGCCACCCATGCCTATTTCCTTGGCAATGCTAACGCCGTCGATAATATAGAACTTACAGCCCTTCTTTGCAAGGTCACGCTTTACGTTGGCAGGGAGGTGATCGCCGATTTCGCTTGCCTTGTATGGCGAGTTTAGTAGGAATGTGCCGCCCTCTACAAGGTCGCCCGTCATGTCGTACTTTGCAAGGTAGGACATGTTATGACATGCAACAAAATCTGCCTTATCTATAAAGTATGTGCTCTTTATCGGCTTTTTGCCAAAACGTAGGTGAGATACAGTAACGCCGCCCGACTTTTTGGAGTCGTAGGAGAAGTATGCCTGTACATTTAGTGGTGTGTAGTCGCCTATTATCTTAATTGTGTTCTTGTTAGCGCCGACAGTACCGTCAGAGCCAAGACCCCAGAATTTGCAGGACATTGTGCCCTTTGCCGATGTTACAGGGGCAGGCTTTAGCTTTAGCGATGTGCGTGTTACATCGTCGTTAATGCCGACTGTAAAGCCGTTCTTGGGACGAGCGGAGGAAAGGTTTTCGTATACTGCAAAGATGCAAGCGGGCGAAACGTCCTTCGAACCAAGACCATATCTGCCGCCGATTACCTTAATGTCGCCTTTGCCTGCCTGTGCAAGGGCTGTTACTACATCTATATATAGAGGCTCGCCCATAGAGCCGGGCTCTTTTGTGCGGTCGAGTACCGAAATGCGCTCGCATGTCGAGGGGATAGCATCGATAAAGTGCTTTATCGAGAAGGGGCGGTATAGGCGGACTTTTATTAGACCGACCTTTTTGCCCTCTGCTCTTAGGTTGTCTATAACTTCTTCGGCAGTATCACATACAGAGCCCATAGCTATGATAACATCTGTTGCATCCTTGTCGCCGTAGTAGTTGAAAAGTTTGTACTTTTTGCCTGTAAGCTTGTTTACCTTGCCCATGTACTCCTCTACAATTTTGGGGAGTGCGTTGTAGTAGGGGTTGGAGGCCTCTCTTGCTTGGAAGAATACGTCGGGGTTTTGTGCTGTTCCCTTTGTAAAGGGGCGCTCGGGCGTCATGGCGTTGTCTCTAAAGTCTTGAACTGCCTCCATGTCGACAAGGCTCTTTAGGTCGTCGTACTCCCAAGTTTCGATCTTTTGGATTTCGTGGCTTGTTCTAAAGCCGTCGAAGAAGTGTAGGAAGGGAACTTTGCCCTTGATTGCTGCAAGGTGAGCTACTGCGCCAAGATCCATAACTTCCTGTGGATTTGTCGAAGCGAGCATTGCAAAGCCTGTCTGACGACATGACATTACGTCGGAATGGTCGCCGAATATCGAAAGTGCGTGGGAAGCGATGGCACGTGCCGAACAGTGGATAACACCGGGGAGCAGCTCGCCTGCCACCTTTAGCATGTTGGGGATCATAAGAAGTAGACCCTGCGATGCTGTGAATGTAGATGTAAGTGCGCCTGCCGATAGCGAGCCGTGGAATGCACCTGCTGCGCCTGCCTCGGACTGCATCTGCGTTACGCCGACAGTTTGGCCGAATATGTTCTCTCTACCGTCTGCCGCCCAAACGTCGGACAGTTCTGCCATACCGGACGATGGGGTGATGGGGAATATTGCGGCAACCTCTGTAAATGCATAAGCGACGTGTGCGGCCGCTGTGTTGCCATCCATGGATTTCATTGGTCTTGCCATATTTGTATCCTCCTTAAAGGTTTTGATTTCTATAAAAATATAACACTATTATAACCATAAGTAAAGGCAAAATTCGTTAATAAAATATTTTTGTCGTTTTAACTAATTTTGACTGTATACATTGTAAGAATTGATAATATTTACGATTTTAATTGACGTAAAATCACGCATGATAACACTATGTCATTAATGGTGACAACATGTTTGTTTTTAGCAAACTCGAAAAAACATAAATATAGATAATATTAGATATTAATCAAAATCGAAGGAATAAAAATATGTACATTTTGTTTTACAAGTAGGACAATCTGTGTTATTATATAATTATTAATAAATATTAAGGAGGGCATATATCATGGTAAGACATATCGTTTTTTTACAGCTAAACGAGGAAGGCAAAAAAGAAGGAGCAGAGGCATTTGCCAAGGAATTGCAATACAGACTCGACAATATGGGTCATGTAGAGGGCTTTTTAAAGGCAGAGGTCGGGGTAAATCATCTCGATGGTCAGTTTGATGTAATGCTCTACTCGGAATTTACCGACAAAGCGGCGGTAGAGGTATATCAGGTATTCGAGCCCCATGTTGACATAAAAAATTGGCTCGGCAA
Organism: uncultured Oscillospiraceae bacterium; assembly: GCA_964369475.1. Classification (GTDB taxonomy): domain Bacteria; phylum Bacillota; class Clostridia; order Oscillospirales; family Feifaniaceae; genus CAYJFK01. Next base: position 5,381 of record CAYJFK010000049.1, read on the forward strand.
AAAGACAAGCGCAAAGGCAGTTGTAGACGCAGAATATTAATGTAGACAGAGCTATAAATATGAGGTGAAAAATTGAGCGGACATAGCATATATACCTTCAAATATAACGAAATGTATAAACTATATGTGGCAAAGGCAGAGCGAAAAGGTCGCACAGCGGCCGAGGTCGACCGCATTATATCTTGGCTTACAGGCTATTCGTCAGAGCAACTTGGCAGCATGAGCGACCATGTCGACATGGAGAGCTTTTTTAAAGACGCACCAAATCCAAATCCAAAAAGAACACTTATAACAGGCTCGATATGCGGTGTTAAGATCGCCGAGATTACAGAACCTATCATGAAGGAAATCCGCTATCTTGATAAACTTGTAGACGAGCTTGCCAAGGGTAAAGCGATGGAAAAAATTTTGCGAAGTTAACCTTTTTTTTAGGTAAGAAGTAAGAAGTAATAAGTAATAACTGTGGTGAAAAATTGCCTGTGGCAATTTTTATTTGATATAATAAAGAAAAACCCCTTGGGGTTTTTCTCACCATAGTTATTACTTCTTACTTCTTACTTCTTACTTCTTACTTCTTACTTCTTACCTATTTTTTGTTTACAAAAAATAAAAAATCCTCATGATTTCTCATGAGGATTTTTTGGTGACCCGTAGGGGAATCGAACCCCTCTCTCAGCCGTGAAAGGGCCGTGTCTTAACCGCTTGACCAACGGGCCGCATAAACCTTGCGGAAAATATTAAGTTTAGCGCAAGGTTTGTGGTAGCGGCAGTCGGATTTGAACCAACGACACTTCGGGTATGAACCGAATGCTCTAGCCAACTGAGCTATGCCGCCATGCGCCTAAGTATAATACCAAATAAGGGGTATTTTGTCAAGGGTTTTTCGAAAAGTATTTTTCCTTTTTTAAAAAGAATTTATACAAAGGCGAAAAATATTAATAAATCAGCTATGTTATTGCTTTTTGTCGATTTTAATCAAAGCTGCCGTCATGTCGTCTTTTTGCCCCTTCAAGGCATTTTTGGCATGATTAACAATGGCACGAGGATTTATATCCTCCCTCTTTATTAGCTCCTCAAAGCCCTCGACCTCCTCGCCTATCGGGAGGACGCCGTCGGACAGCATTACAATGCGGTCACCATATGTCACACGGGTGCGATAGACCTCGGGTTCTAATATCGGGAGTATGCCTGCTGGCAGTGTGCGGCTGTCTATTTTGGTTATGCTCTCGCCCCTTATCAAAAAGGAGGGAGCGGCTCCTGCTTTGATAAATTCGAGCTCGCCCGAGTACATATCTAAAATGGCGACATCGAGTGTGGCGTACACTTCGGGGTCAGAGCCTATAAGCATGGCGGAGTTTAAAACATGCAGAGCGCTCTCTCTGCCAAGGCCTGCCTGCATTAGCTTTTCTATGCAGTCTGTCGCCATGCGGCTCTTGCTGTATGCCTGACGGCCTGCCCCCATGCCGTCTGACAGCACGACGACAGCCTTGTTATCCTCCGTTACAAAGTCACGCAGGGCATCGCCTGCCACATTTTCACCGGGGGAGGGCGATATGTGCCGCTTGACCGATAAGGAAAAACTAAGCGCCTCGCTCGTTTTGAATGTGCATCCGCCATCTGTGCGTGTAATGCTTGGGGAGGATAGCTTTCTCCCCGACACATTTTCGGCCATCTTTATCATGGGGGATAGATTTGGGTGATCGTCCTTAACAAAGCCCTCTATTTTAAGCTTGCCATGCCGCCCGTATGCCGCCATTACTGTCGAGCCTGTCGGAAGGGTCTGGAGCAGTCTGTCGGTAAGCCTTGTGTCCTTTGTCTCGGGGCTGTCCATCGCCTCGCCCAGATCGTCTAACACTGTCGAGAAACAGCTGTACTGCTCACGAAGTAAGGCGACATCGCCGAGCGCCTCTTTTCTGTATCTGCGTGTGCTTTCAAATAGGCTTGCCTCTGCCGTTGCCTCGGCTATAAATGCCGCCTTGTTAATGCATGTCGAGACAAAGGGCTCGGGTAGGTCGCACTCGGCAAGCGGCATACCTCGCCGCATTAGAAGCGCCATGTTGGAGAGATTGTCGGTCATATCGTTGTATCGCTCGCCGTAACAGCGGTGATTTTGTTTGCAACTCGTGCAGACACGCTCTATTACAGGGGAGAATATCTCTGTCGAGAGTGGGCCGTCGCCCCTTTGTTTTAGACCCTCGGTCATGTCTCGCATTACCTTTGCAATGCGCCTTGTACGCTGCTCTTTGCGCTCGAAGGGGCGTGCTTCCTCCTTGTCCTGCGGCATTACAACCCCTGCTGCAAGAGCGCCAAGCGCCGCCGCTACTCCCAAGGTGGAATATGCCGCTATGCATAGAGAAAGTAGGACGGAGAGCCGTGCCGTAGCGCTTATTTTTTCGCCGCCTGCAAGCTTTATAAGTGCCTTGTTTGCAAGGGAAAAACAGCGTGTGCCGATCCAAGCGGCCGCCGCCTCTATCAAGAACATTCTGCCGCCGTCGCCCCCAAGCATTAGGGCAAGCCCTGTCGAGAGCGTTACTGTGGCGGCAAGTGTCGGCTCGAACCACCAGACCGAACGTATGTCGGGCGAGTCTTTAAATATAATTCTCACCCCCGTTAAAACGGCGACCCCTGCCGCATATCTAATGCTCTCTATGCCCCCTTGCGCCATATACCCGAGAAGTGCGCCGACTGCGCTCGGTATCAGCATCTTGCCGCTCGATGCCGCCACAAGGGATAGCCCAAAGGGCAAGACGGTACCACCCTGCCTGCAAAGCGAGATCAAAAAGGTCATGGCGACCCTTAGCACCCCTTCGGCATATGCACTCTTTGTGATGTTACGGGCAAAGCCCCTTGTTTCTCTGCGTTCCACAAATGTCCCTCCAAATCTGCAAAAAGTCTATGTAGTTATAAAATAATACTATACAAATAATAATTTTTTAGTCGAATTATACATATTGTATAATATAATTCCAAATTTTTCCATATAATATAGATTGGCACTTGACAGATAAAGCGACAAGCAAAAAAAGAATTTACATGTATATTTTTTGTTGTAGCGTAGATATGGATATGATATAATATATAGGTTAATTGGAAACTCTAACAGCAATCTTTCTTCGGAAGGAGGGGGAGCGGCGAGGGGGAACCTTCAGGGTGCCCCATGGCGTTAAATTCCCGCCCCGAGGGCGTTAAAATCAGCGCCGGCTGATTTTTTCAGTTTGGAGAAAATGCTTTTTCTCCAAACTGATGATATAATATATAGATTGATTATTTTATTTATTTTTGCCGAAGGGACGGGAGTTTAATGAGAATTAAAAAGGCAATGCCAAGGCCGCTTTTTATCCTCCTTTTATTGCTCTTTTTGCAAATACCGTCTTGGGCGCAAGAGGGTGTGCAAGAGGGGATAGATATAGAGGACGGTCAAGTGCCGCTAACCCAAGAGGGGCATCCCGAGATAATCTTGCCGCAGTTTGGCGAGGAGGAGTGGCACATGTGGTACAACGACGAGTTGCAGTATCACACAATGTCAGCACCTCCGATAATAGAGGAGGGCATTTTGTATCTCCCTGCAAGCGCTATATTGGAGGGTCTTGGCGGCACATATATTTTTGACGGAGGCAGCGAGACATACACCGTTTTCGACGGCGATTTGATACTTGCCTTTAATATGCGCACAGGTCAGGTCATAACGTCGGACGAGAGGTTTTTATCGCAAAAGGTATTTTACAGAAATTCCGAATTTTATCTGCCTGCACTCTTTATAGTGCCCGAGCTCGGCGGTAAGTTTTATCAGCTGTCCGACAACACAATAAGAATAACGACAGGTGGGCAGTATCTCGAAAACGAGGAGCTCGAGGCCGTTATGGCTACCATGACGCAGTATAAGCATACCGAGGGGGGGAGCGATACAATCTATCTTGTCATAAGGGCAAGGCCGTCTGAGATAGATCGTCATTTGGCGCAACTTTCCTCTCGTAATGTTAGGGGTGCATTTTTCTTTACAGCCGACGATATAAGAGCCAACCCATATGCCTTGCGAGATGTCTATGTGGCAGGGCACACGGTCGGCATATATGCAGGCGGCCTGTCGGCGAGCAGGGCGGTTGCCGAGATAGAGGAAGCGTCGCAGCTCATGGAGCGTGTGCTTAAAACCACGACAAACATCGTGCTCGCCCCCGGTGGATCGGACGAGTTTTACAGTGCGGTAACCTCGAGCGGTTATGTGGTGTGGGACGCCAACTTTGATTCGGCGCTCGAGAGCGAGACGGTAGAGCTCGGCATGATAGCAAACTTTATATACTGGCGCTCTGCCGCCTATTTCGACGGTTCGACGACCTCGGCATATAGGCTTGGTAGACTGCTCGATGGCATGGAGGATATGAGGGGCAGAATAGGGGTCGTCGGCGAAGGTGTCAGCCCTATAAGGTATCAGTAGTTGGCATAACTCGGCAGTGCTCGAAGATGGTCTTAAGACAGGAGTGGGCATTGCGGAGGGCTTATAAAATAAGCGGTCATTACCTACTGAATGTCGCAAAGTTAATGTTATGTGCTATATATGTAATTTTTCTTGAAGTTGCATGCATAGTATGATATTATACAGTCTGGAGAAAAATCTAAAATTAAGCTCTCCTCGGAAGGCAGGTACACTTTGGCATTAAATTTCCGCCCCGAGGGTCTTAAGATAGTTTTGGCTGATTTTTTCAGCTTGGAGAAAACACCTTTCTCCAAGCTGAGATGTTATATTTAGCTATAATTACATTAAGGTAAAATCTATAATGCAAAGTTCTCGCAATGTGGGGAGGGGCTCTCTATATCCACAATGTTAAACGGTCACCCCCGAGAGCGTAAAAATCAGCTTATGCTGTTTTAAAAATTGGAGAAAGAGCCTTTTCTCCAAACGAAAACTAATTTTATTTTGGAGGCAAACTTTTTGGATAATCGTGCAATAGGAGTTTTTGATTCAGGGCTTGGCGGCCTTACAGCGGTTAAGGAGATTAGGAAATATCTGTCGGGCGAAGGTGTTGTTTATTTTGGAGATACAGGGCGTATTCCCTACGGCACAAGAGGAAACGACACGATAATTAAGTATGCAAAGCAGGACATAAGATTTTTAAGAAGCTTTGATGTCAAATGCGTTGTGGCGGCTTGCGGTACGGTGTCGAGCGTGGCGCTACCGCACTTAGAACAGCTTGAAGTGCCCGTTGTAGGGGTCATCGAGCCTGCGGTCGAAGCGGCAAAAAAGGCCACTGTCAACGGAAAGATCGGCGTTGTAGGCACTCCTGCGACAATTCGCTCGAGGGCATACGAGAGAGGGCTTGCAGGATATCAAGTTATGTCTAAGGCCTGTCCTCTCCTTGTCTCGCTTGTAGAAGACGGGCGACAAGACCATATAGTAACAAAGCTAATGGTCGAGGAGTATTTGAGCACTCTTGTAGAGGGCGGCATCGACACCCTTATATTAGGTTGCACACATTACCCGATAATAGAGCATGTAATTCGAGAGTTTTGCGGCGATGGAATTGCGCTTATAAGTCCAGGGGTTGAGACTGCGAGATATGTTAAAACTCTTATAGAACCATGTGACACAGTCGGTAGCGAGCGGTATTTTGTAAGCGATTCGGTAGAGCAGTTTTCCCATTTAGCAGGGCTTTTTCTCGGGGGAGAGCCTCCGAAGGATGTAACACATGTTGCAATAGAGGAGTATTAAAATTATGAGCAGGGCAAAAATTTCCATAAAGGGAAGGCAATTTTACGGCACAGACGGGGACGACTCGATAGAGCTTATAACAGACGGTAATTTCGAGGCTGCCGAGGGCGGATATAAAATCAGCTACGACGAGACAGAGATGACAGGCATGGAAGGTGTGCGCACTACGATTAGCGTTACAAAGGACAACATGGTTACGCTTGAGCGGAGCGGCCTTATGGCATCTACTATGGTCTTTGAACAGGGCAAGCGAAGCCAGTGTCATTATTCGGTCGGAGCCGAGCACATTATGATGACGGTCGACTCCTCTAAGGTTGTCAACAAGCTTGGCATCAAGGGCGGGTCGCTCTTTGTCGATTATTCGCTCGAGGTTATGGGCGAGCATATGAGTGATAATAATTTTTTTATAAAAGTTGAAAACGGAGGAATGACAAATGCCTAACAAAAATCCATACGGCAAGGCGGTCGAGACAATAAGGTCTGCCGTTATCGAAGCTTACGACGATGCTGTAATGCAGGGACTTGTACCGGGCGGAGCTTCTGCAAATTTTGATGTGAGCGAGCCTCGTGAGAAGTCGCACGGCGATCTTGCGACAAACTTTGCAATGGTCTCGGCAAAGGCGCTAAAGGTAAATCCAAGAGCGGTTGCACAGGCAATTGTGGACAACTTAGACAAGGGCGACTACATAGAGAGCGCTGAAATTGCAGGACCCGGATTTATCAACTTCCGTATGACCGACAAGTGGTATAGCGATACACTTCTTGCAATAGAAGAAGGCGGAGCTGACTACGGTAAGACAGAGGGCAATGTAGGCAAGCGTATACAGGTTGAATTTGTTTCGGCAAATCCGACAGGGCCTATGCACCTTGGCAATGCAAGGGGCGGTGTGCTCGGCGATGTGCTTAGCAGCATTTTCCAGTGGACAGGCTACTACTGCGAGAGAGAGTTTTATCTTAACGATACAGGAAATCAAGTCGACCTACTCGGCCGCTCAATGGAAGCAAGGCTATACGAGCTTACGGGCGATGTAACGAGCTACCCCTTCCCCGAGGACGGCTATCACGGCGAAGATGTTAAGGAGCACGCCAAGGCATATTATGCCGAGTTTGGCGATGGCATCAAGGGCGAGGACGAGGAGACAAGACGTGTAGTGCTAAGAGACTACGCTCTTGCCAAGAATATCGCCAAGATGAAAGAAGATTTAAAGAGATACCGCATAGAACACGACGTTTGGTTTAGCGAGCTTTCCTTGTACGACGAGGGCGGCGCTGTTGAAATTGCCTTAAAGGCGATGGAGGAGAACGGCGCACTGTATGAGAAGGACGGCGCAATATGGTTTGCGGCGACAAAGTACGGCTCGGAAAAGGACGAAGTTTTACGTCGTGGAAATGGATTTTACACATACTACATGGGCGATATTGCCTACCACTACAACAAACTTGTAACACGTGCATTCGATCAAGTTGTAGATATTTGGGGCGCTGACCATCACGGTCATGCCGTGCGCTTTGGTTCGGCTTTGGAGGCCATCAGCATAGAGCCCTCTCGCCTTCGCTTTGTACTAATGCAACTCGTGCGCCTTGTTAGTGGCGGCGAAGTTGTTAGAATGAGCAAGAGAACAGGCAAGGCTGTAACGCTCTCCAATCTGCTCGACGAAATTCCGGTAGATGCCGCTCGTTTCTTCTTCTGCTCGAGACAAAACGACACTCAAATGGAGTTTGACCTCGATCTTGCCGTTAAGGAAGACTCGGATAACCCTGTTTACTATGTTCAGTATGCACATGCGAGAATTTGCTCTATACTGCGCAACTTAGAGGCAGAGGGCATTAAGAAAAAGGCGGGAGCGGAGCTTGATCTGTCGCTACTTACAGAGGTAGAGGAGAGAGATTTGATAAAGCTATTGTCACGCTTTGCACAGGAAATTATAATGGCGTCGGACAATTTAGACCCCTCGAGAATTACAAAGTACCTAATGGAGGTCGCCGCAACATTCCACAAATTCTACAATGCCTGCCGTGTTAGAGTGGAGGACGAAGCTCTAATGCAAGCAAGGCTAAACCTATGCGCAGGAGCGGCACAGGTGCTATCCAATGCAATGGGCATCTTAAAGGTAACCTGCCCCGACCGCATGTAATAAAATCGGTGCGTTGCCGCCGGCCTATGTCGGTTGCCGCCGGCTCACAGTGGGCGGTGCCTCGCTCTAAAGAGCGAGGGTCTTTGCCCTACGTAGCTTTGCGGTAGATGCGCCTAATTGCTATTCACGAGACCTGTTATTAAAGAGAGGCTTTGCGGCTAAGGTCAAAGACGGATGCCGAGCGCCTCTACTGTAATTTTAATCGAAGCGCTCGGCATCCGCACCGCCCGAGTATGCCCCATGCGGAGGAGCCACAGTTTGCACATTAAGCAAGCTATGCACAAAAAACAGCAGGCAGGGCAAGCCTTACCTATATCACCCACAAAGTTAAAAGGAGAACAAATGAGACATATTAAACTGCTATCCCTTGTTATGGCGCTTGCCATCGCCCTAAGCTTGACGGCGACAGCCGCAGAGGCTACTCCCGAAGTTGCTTCGGAGCAAGCTGAGCTTGCCGTAGAGCAAAGGGACTATGAAAAATTCGAGGAAATATACGAGATATACAGGGACAACTTCTTCGAGGATAAAGAGGTTCAAGACATTCTGCTCGACACCATTAAGGGCGTAATGGAGCAAGACCCCGAAATGTTCGAGGTATTTGTAGATGCGCTACTTAGCTCGGGCGATAGGTTTTCGAAGTATTTAGACCCGCAAGAGGTCTACGACCTTGAGAATCAAAAGTCCTTTGGCGGTGTTGGCATAACTGTAAACGAGACACCGGCAGGTATAGCCATAACGGAAGTGACGCCTGACAGTCCGGCCGACATAGCAGGGCTTATGGTAGACGATGTTCTTGTAACTGTAAACGGCAATATTGTATCTAACCTTTCTGTCAATGTCGTTGTAGACATGGCGAGAGGCGAGGTCGGCACTGCCGTTGAATATGGCATCTTGCGCCCGTCGACAGGGGAACTGCTCTCCTTTTCCCTTGTAAGAGAGCCCATAACGACGGTCACGGTAACATACGAGATATACGACGACTATGCAGTGTGCGACATAAACGACTTTTCGGGTATGCTTACATTTATCGAGTTTTACCGATTTATGGGAGCACTTGAGGAGGCCGGAGTCGACAATGTTATATTTGATGTAAGAGGAAACCCAGGCGGCGATCTTGGCGTTGTTCTTGACATACTAAACCTACTTCTCCCAACAGAGGATCTAACAATAACAACTGTATTGCCAAGAGACGAGGAGAACAAGGTTGAGTACAAATCGACAGGCAGAGGCACGCAGCTCGACAAGGTAGTTGTGCTTGTGGACGGCTATTCCGCATCGGCGGCCGAGCTCTTTGCCGTTGTACTTCAAGAGCACGACATAGCCGAGATTATAGGCACAGGCACATTCGGCAAAGCGATCGGGCAGACATATTTCGAGCTGTCAGACGGCACGATTGCCGTAATAACGACAATTCAGGTAACATCGCCATCGGGTCGCAAGTATCACGATGTGGGAGTAGCGCCCGACATATACATGCAAAACTCCACAACTCCCCGTGTGCTCCCTGCCATGATGCCGCTAAACGACAGAAACTATACCGAAATATACATGGGTTCGGCGAGCGATGCAGTGCTTGCGCTGGAGCAGCGCCTTGTTTATCTTGGCCTGATGTCCAAGGCAGATGCACTGTTCGACGAGGCGACGGCAGGGGCAATTGCAGTCTATCAAACACGCTCGGGACTTGCCGATACAGGCGAGTTTGACCTTGCAACGCTAATATCGCTAACAGATACTATAAACCACATAAAAACAATCCCGACGGAGAACGACGACCAATTTGCCGCCGCCGTTGAGATTATGGAGGGCTAAAAATGGACGACGGCCGATGGCAATTAAAACTTGTCGATGCCGCCACACCGACTAAGCATGTCGTGGGGCTTGAAAGTGCTGAGCAGTATTATAAATCGGTCACAGATGCAAGCCTTACCATTGCAACGGGAGAGCTTGCCGAATGGGCAGACACAACGAGCGACGGTGCGCTCTTGCCCTTTATAAGCAGCGTGGAATTAGAGCAGTCGGAGCGCTGGGACGAGATCGAGCAATATGCAAAAAAACTGCTCGCCGCCTGCCTGCGCACCGACAGAGATATGACATTCGGCGCCGCTATATATCCGCAAAAGCGTGATATAGAAGAACATACAGACCTTCGCTTTGCACATTATGCAAGAGAGGCAATGGTAGCGGTAGAGGTCGGCTTTGAGTTTTTGCATATATTTGATGCTACAAGCCTTGAAGAAGGCAGAGCGGCACTTCTTGCCGCAAAGGAAAGCGGCGATATACCTGTATTTGTAAGCTTTTCTTGCGACGAGGAGGGCATGGTGGGCGAATGCGATCTGCTCGCCGCCCTTGCCGTTATGCAGTCGCTCGGGTGCGATATGTTTGGCATTTCCTGCTACAACATGCCGAGCGTTGTTATAGGGCAGATTGCACGGCTATACCCATATGCAACGGTACCTCTCTTTGCAAAGCTCGATGCATACGAAACAGAGGGATACGAGAGTGCCCTTATGTCGCCGGGCAAGTTCGGCGCATACACTCGCCTTGCTCTCGAAGCGGGGGCGCAGGTCATATTCACGGGTGCAGGCGCATCGGGCGAATATGCAAAGGCTGTCCGTACCGAGATAGAGGGCTTTAAGGAAAGCGATATAACGGCGGAGGAGAAGGACAAAGAGGCACTTCTGTCGGCAACACCAAAAGAGGTGCATTTTATCGACCCCATGCTCGACATATCAGAGCCGATATATGTCGGCACATCGCTCGACGAGGATATATTCGAGGCAGAGGAAGAAGGCTATACCGCCGTTAAAATTCACCTTCGTGATGTAGACGATTTTGAAATGTTCGAAGAAAGCCTATACATGCTCGAACTCCCCTTATGCCTATCGGCAGACGATCTCTCTCTTTTCGAGCGTGCCGCAATGATATACCCAGGTCGTGCCATATACGACGGCACATGCGACTTTGACGAGAGGGAGCTTGCCGAGGTTATAAAGAGATACGGCATAATCGAACTTTAGCAAAAATTGCCATAAAAAGACGACAAACAAAAGGAGTTTTTATGCATGTTATGCGTAAAAACTCCTTTTGCGTCGAATGTCTACTAATCCAAAACAGTATAGTTAAAAACAACATAAAAAAGACTTGCTTTTTGCTCCTATTCAAGTTATTATAAAAGTAGCCGACACAATTTATGTGTGTCTCAAGGGTCATGCCCTTATCAGAGATAGGCAATAAAAAAAGGAGGTATATATCATGGCATATGTTATCAACGACGATTGCGTAGGCTGCGGTGCTTGCGTAGGCGAGTGTCCTGTTAGCGCTATTTCGGAAGACGGCGGCAAGTTCAAGATCGATGCAGACGCATGTATCGACTGTGGCGCTTGTGCAGGTGTATGTCCCGTGGGTGCTCCCCAAGCGTAAGCTGGGACACCCTTATAACGGACAAGCCAAAGAGGTTATCGTAGGTGATTTTTCACCTGCGGTGACCTCTTTTTGTCTGCAAAAATTAATTTGCAAAAAGTTTGTTTAAAATATATAATATAGTCAGTTTGAAAATTTATGCTACTCATAAAGGGGGTGCGGCAAGGTGTGCGACATGGAGCGTGATATGGAGAGCTACACGAGAGAGGGCGAGCAGGTAGACAAGCTTCGTCAGGGGCGGGCGATAATACAAAAGAGTGACGGCTTTAAATTTGGTACAGATGCCGTTTTGCTTGCCGATTTCGCCAAGGTTAAAAAGGGCGAGTCGCACTGCGACCTGTGCACAGGTGGCGGCATAGTGCCGATACTTATGCACAAGGAGGGTCGGCGCACCTCGTGTGTTGAAATCTCGGCCGAGTATGCCGACATGGCACGGCGCAGTGCCGCCATGAATGGCATGGATATAGAGGTAATAGAGGGCGATATAAAGGAGATTAAAGATCTGCTTGCCCCCTCATCCTTCGAGGTCGTAACAGTAAATCCGCCATATTTCAAAGAGGGCGGCGGACTGCTCGGCGGCGACCGTCATATAGATGGGTCACGGCACGAGATATTTTGCAATATAACAGATGTCGTGTCGGCCGCCTCCCACCTGCTTATCCCATCGGGACGGCTTTACATGGTTCACCGCCCCGACCGCCTTGCCGACGTTATATGCGCAATGAGAGAGGCCAAAATCGAACCAAAACGCCTTCGTATGGTGCAGGGCACAGACAAAAAAGCGCCGACACTCTTTTTAATCGAGGGCAGGGTCGGCGGCCTGTGCGGAATGGTCTGCGAGCCGACACTTGTCGTCATGAGGGAGGGCGAGGAGACCGAGGAGATAAAGGAGATATACAAGGGTCGCAAATAGATGGCAAAGCCTGCGTGTGGCGGCCTGTCGAGCCGTATTGTTGCGGCGGGGGGGATGCTCGTGAATTTTTAGTTGTCGGTCACGGCGGTACTTGTATGGGAGTGCAAAGGCTTGCGATCTGAAATTTTGCGGCATCGGTATATTGGCATTTAAAACCAAAGTAGCGGAGGTTTTTATGGAGATAGAAAAAGGAACATTATATATAGTCGGCACGCCGATAGGCAACCTGTCCGACATGTCGCCGAGAGGACTCGAGGTGCTCGGAGGGGTCGATTTGGTGGCGGCGGAGGACACACGGGTTACCTCCAAGCTTCTGTCGAGATTTGAGATAAAAAAGCCCATGATTAGCTATTTCGAGCACAACATTCGTGAGCGTGGCGAGCTTATCTTGTCAAAGCTTGCCGAGGGACAGAGCGTGGCGCTCTGCACAGATGCAGGGATGCCTGCCGTCTCCGATCCGGGGGCCGATTTGGTGCGCCTTTGCCACGAGAGGGGCGTTGCGGTCGTCTGTATACCGGGGGCATCGGCGCTTACGGCAGCGCTCGCTCTGTCGGGCAGGGCGACGGGGCGCTTTTGCTTCGAGGGCTTTTTAACGACAAACAAAAAGAGCAGAAGGGAGCACCTCGAGGAGGTCAAGAGCGAGAGGCGCACACTGGTTTTTTACGAAGCACCGCACAAGCTTGTAAAAACGCTCGAGGACATGCTTGCCGCATGGGGCGATCGTGGGGTCACGCTTTGCAGAGAGATGACAAAACTGCACGAGGAGGCAATATATACCACTCTGTCGGCGGCACTCGACATGTATGGCGAGCGGCCACCCAAGGGGGAGTTTGTGCTCGTAATAGACGGTGCGGCAGAGAGTGCAAGCGAGGGTCATACGAGGGAGGATATAGTAGCGGCACTCGTGTCGGCCGTCGCTGAGGGCATGTCGGGGCGAGATGCGGTTCGTCATGTGTCGGAGGTGCTCAGTGCGCCTAAGAATGAGGTGTACAGGGTCTATCAAGAGGAGAAGGAATAAGCGCCGCCGAGGGCGGCGAGGTGCGCCGCCGAGGGTGGCGAGTTGTGCCGCCAAGGGCGGCGAGGTGTGCCGCCAAGGGCGGCGAGGTGTGCCGCCGAGGGCGGCGAGGTGCGCCGCCGAGGGCGGCGAG
>CAYJFK010000050.1:0-18647 GCA_964369475.1 uncultured Oscillospiraceae bacterium
CAGCTTTAGCTGATTTCTCAGCTTGGAGAAAACACTTTTTCTCCAAGCTGAAAAAGGGGGCGCTGCCCCCCTTTTTTAAACTATCCAATTACTTGAGCAATGCCGCTTGCAAGGAGTTGTGCTGAATATAGTGCCTCCTCTAAGCTGTTGCCGCAAGCGCCGAGCTCTACAATTAAACTTGCCTTGGTCAGGTGCTGATTAAACCTGTCTGCCCGAAGATTTAAAGGGCGCATAATGTCGGGGTAGTTGTTATTCATAACGCTATGTAGATCCATTGCAAAAGAGAGGTTGTCGCTCCAATTTTCGTGCGATTTACCGTTTTGCGACGTTCCGACCACAAGCATGATCTGTGCCGCATCACGACCGCCAATTTCGGTAATCGGGCGATATTTTAGCCCTTCAGATGTGACCATAGAATCCCTATGTAAATCTATAACGACCTCTATCGAAGGGTGCTCGGCAAGGGCTTTTTCGGCGACACCAAGACCGACGGTGTAGGCGGAATTAAAAGAGGGGATGTCGCAAAATGTCCTGTCGTGAATTACTGATATTCCTCTTTTTTCAAGTTCTTCGGCAAGCAAAATGCCTGCCGCCACAATGTTTTCCTCTATATTTTCGCTCCTCATGTCGTCGGAAGGGTGGTAGCTAAGAGCGCCATTTTCCGAAAAGCTTTCGGTGGCATGAGTGTGCATTATCAGCACTTGCGGCTGATCTTTGTTTGGCGTAAAGCTAACAGATGCCGCAAGAATGTCCTCGTAGTTTGGATTAAAATTTGTCTGATTTAACACATGCACTCCGCCTGTACCCTCGTGACTGCTGTCAGACCCTCTTATTGTAATGGAGGAGACGGGAAGCTCCCCTTCGGGAATTTCCACTTCCTCCTTTTCAGGTGGGGCTATAAGGTCTACAATTATATCTCGGTGGCTTATTGCATCGAGCTTTTTATTTGGCGATGCCATTACGGCAGGCGGCAGTATCATTAGTATTATTGCACAGGCTAAAATTCCGCCTATTATATTAATCAGTGTCAGTCTTGTCCTCATAGTACCTCCGTTTTTTTCTTTTACTGTTACACATCCCTATAAAACAATATGGGTTACCCCTTGTAATTATTCCGTTTGATGTGGTACAATAATTTCAAACATTTTCAGGAGGTAACACTGTGGTTATACAAAAGGACTTGTCACTGCACATAGTAAGGGTGACAGAAGCGGCGGCACTTAAAGCGGCTCGTACACTTGGTCATGGCGATAAGAACATGAGCGATAAGGCGGCTGTCGATGCGATGAGAGGAATGCTTGACTATCTCGACATCAAGGGCACTGTTATTATAGGCGAGGGTGAGAAGGACGAAGCTCCGATGCTCTATTGCGGAGAAAAGGTCGGCATGGCGGCGCAGGACAGTATAGAAGTAGACATAGCGGTAGACCCGATCGACGGTACTACACTTGTTGCAAACGGCCTTGCAAATTCCATTTCGGTTATAGCTGTCGGCTCGAAGGGCTCTTTTATGAGCATTCCCTGCCACTATGCCCTAAAGCTTGCGTGTGGTCCGAAACTTGCAGGTTACCTTGATCTAAATGCATCTATCACGGCCAACGTACGAGTTGCGGCGGCAAGGCTTGGAAAGTCCTTTGCCGATATAACGGTTGCACTGCTAAACCGTCCGAGGCACGAGGAATACATAAAAGAAATGCGTGAAATCGGTTGCCGTATTAAGCTAATACAAGATGGTGACATTGCGGCATCTATCGCCACATGCGACGACGACAAGGGAATCGACTTCTACTACGGTATAGGCGGCGCACCCGAGGCCGTTATAACGGCCGTTGCAATGAAGTGCCTCGAGGGTGACTTCCAAGTTAAAATGTGGGCTAAAAACGATGCTGAAAAAGAAATACTCGAAGCTGCAAATATAGATATTAACAAGGTCTACACAGCAAACGACCTTGCAGCTGGCGACGACCTTATCTTCTCTGCAACAGGTGTTACAGATGGTGAACTTTTAAGAGGTGTGCGCTACTTTGGACAAAAGGCAGAGACCGACAGCATTCTAATGCGTGGCAATACAAAAACAGTGCGTCATGTGTCGGCTACACACAACCTAAATTATAAAACAGTACCAACAAAGAGCAGTATTATAGAAGTGCCGATTTAAGGGTAAATCTTTATATAAAGCAATATATAATATAGGCAAAAGGCAATATGTTAAAATCGGAAAGCTGATTTTAACATATTGCCTTTTAAAGTTTTATGTCAAGTTAAAACTGTTGCGAAAATTGTGTCGAAAGTGTATAATAAAAGGATAATTTTGTATTGCAGAAAATTTCTGAAGGTAGGGGCGCGCTATTAACAGTTTTAACAAAAAGTCTAAAATTAATTTGTTTTCGGTCTTCACAACACTGCTGGTGCTTGGCGCTCTTAGTGTAGCTTGGCTTTTTTTGTATGCCCGTAGCACACACGTGATAGATCTGCCCGACCCGATAGACGGAGTTACAGGTGCTGAGAATTTTAACTTTGAGCAAAATGTAGGAGAATTTTCCAAGTATATAGAGTATTATCCAAACGAGCTATACACACCGCTCGATTTCGAGAGAGGCGATACAGACGATGCTCAAATAAGAGGGGAAATACCAAATGCAAGCAGCATTCCCTACGGCACATACCGAAATGTTATAAAACTTCCGCCAAACAGTTATTATTCGATTTGCGGTTATTCGCTCGACTACAATACAAAGGTATTTATAAACGGACTGGAAGTGCTCGAAATTGGTACTGTCTCGAGCGACAAGGATATATCAGAACCACGTGTTAACTACATGAATATCCCCGTCTATTCGGGCGAGAGCGGCATGGTAGAAATTATTTTACAATACTCGAACTATGTCCACAAAGAGGGCGGCGGAATCCCCTTTTTATACATATCAACACCGCAAAAGATAAACAGAATGATAATAGAAGACGGCCTGCCCTCCCTTATTATGAGCGGTGGCCTTATAGTCTTTGCCGTATATTATTTTTTAGATGGAATATTGCGTAAAAAAAGGCTCGGACTTCAACTTGCCTTGTGCTGTATGCTCTTTGCCTTTAGAGACCAGTGGTTTTATCTTATCTCGCTAATTCCTTACGAGTACAATTGGTATTTTCACTACCGAGTTATCGTTGCCACAATAATGGTAACCCCTCTGGCCGTTCTAACTCTAATAGAGGCCTCCTTTCCAAAGGTTATGACGAAAAATATAACAAGTCTATTTGTTGTGCTTAATATTTTTGGATTGGCGGCTGTGTTTGTCTTGCCGACAGTTCATTCCGTTTTAATATCTCAAATAGTGCAAATTGGTTTTGCCATACCATACCTTATATTGCTAACATACAAGATTGTAAGGCACTATATTGATATTAAAAGGTTTAATCTAAAAGATCTATATATAATATCTGCAATAACTATCCTTTGCACAACAACAATTGTAGAAGGTGTGCTTAACTCCTACATACCATCCATTACCCGTGGAGGGCTTACCCCGATAGGTATGCTCTTGTTTGCAATTATATATATGGCCGTTCTTGCGGTTGAGGCAAATGAAGATCAAGCCACGCTTAGCAAAAGTCTTGCCGAGCAAGAGTTGCTTGGCAAGATGAACGAGATGAAAACAGACTTTTTAAGCAGGATGGCTCACGAGATAAAAACGCCTCTTACCGTTATGAGCGGATATGCTCAACTTACAAACATTCAAATAGCAAACAATGCCGTTACAGAAGAAACATCGGAGAATTTAAAGGTAATTTCAACAGAGGCTGTGCGGCTTGCAGGGCTTGTTTCGACACTTCTTGAAGTGCCGACAAATTTAGTGTCGGGTGTTTCGCTAAACGAGATATTTGTAGAGGAGTATCTACATTACATTTCCATTGTTTGCAGAGGTGTATTACAAAAAAACAACAACGAGCTGATAGTTATAAACAACACAAGCGCAAGTATACTCGGAAATATGGAAATGCTTGTTCAGGTAATGATAAATCTATGCATCAACAGTAACAAACACATGACGAGTGGAGAGTTTAAAGTGGAAGTTAACGAAACTGCCGATGAAAATATTATTTTTTATATATCGGATACAGGCGACGGCATATCGGCAGAGCATGTGGATAGCATTTTCGATAGAGGGTTTAGCACAAGTGGCACTAAGGGGCTTGGGCTACATATTTGTAGGGAAATCCTGCAAATACACAGTGGCGATATAAAACTGCACAAGACCGACGAAAAGGGCACGACCTTTAAAATAACAGTTCCCAAATACAAAGCGGAGGAATAAAATATGAAGACCATTCTACTTGTCGAAGATGATTTGCACATAAACAACATTAACAAACAAGCACTATCGACTGCCGGTTACAAGGTGCTGTGCGCTACATCTTTTTCTAAGTGTGTTGATATGCTTGATAGCAACAATGTAAACTTGATTGTGCTCGATGTAAATCTTCCCGACGGAAACGGACTTGATCAGTGCAAAAGGCTAAAAGAGACATATAATATTCCGATATTGTTTTTAACCGCAATGGGAAAAAGTAGTGACATTGTTAAGGCTCTTGATAATGGCGGCGACGATTATATGACAAAGCCCTACGATCTTAATGTTCTCGTTGCAAGAGTAAAAGCAAGGCTTCGTGAGACAAATGTTCGGCCCGAAATAATACTTGGTAATTTTAAACTTGACGGGGCGAAATCGGTTGCATATAGCGATGGGAAAGAGATACCTTTAACAAAAAGAGAATTTATGCTTATATGGGCGCTTGCATCAAACAAAGGTAGCTTGGTAAGCCGAGAAAGGTTACTCGAGGAGGTCTGGGGCACTACTGCAATTGAAGATTACAACGCAATGCGAATGACCGTGTCACGCATAAAGCAAAAACTGTCAAGTGTTGGGGCAAATGTACAGATTGTTACAAAAAGACAGGGCGGATATATGTTTAAGCGTATGATTTAAAGAGCTTATTAGCTTTGGGAAAATGCAAAAAAGGTATGTGCTACACCGATACAGGTTATTTTGGTGTCATCTAAATAAAAAAATGAACTTCGGACTACTTCTAATGCCTAATTTAAAATTGAGATAGAAAATGTATAAAAAAAATTATTAATTATGTAAAAAAGAATGTACAATCTGGGGATAATATGTTAAAATGGAAAATTAAAGGGGGTAGAGCATGGACATGGAAAAAAAGGTGACAAAGCTAAGGGCAGAGCTTTTGCATCATTCATATTTGTACCACGTTTTGGACAGCCCCGAGGTATCAGACTATCGGTACGACGAGCTAATGCGAGAGCTTGCCGACATAGAAAAGAAGCACCCCGAGCTTGTAACGGCAGACTCGCCGACACAAAGGGTGGGGGCAAAACCCGAAGGCGGATTTGCAAGTGTTACTCACTTAGTGCCAATGGAAAGCTTGCAAGATGCCTTTTCCTTTGAGGAACTAAAGGATTTTGAAGGCAGGGTGCAAGGCGCTTTAGATACGAAGGGTTATGTTGTTGAATACAAGGTAGACGGGCTATCGGTTTCGCTCGAGTACGAAGAGGGCATTTTTGTAAGAGGTTCAACAAGGGGAGACGGCGTGACGGGGGAGGACATAACCTCCAACCTGCGCACAATAAAGAGCATACCACTAAAACTAAGAAGCCCTGTTACAATAGAGGTTCGTGGCGAGGTATACATGCCAAATGCAGTATTTGCAAGGCTAAACGAAGCAAGGGAAGCATCGGGCGAAGCGCTGCTTGCAAACCCACGAAACGCAGCGGCAGGATCTATGCGTCAGCTCGACCCGAAAATAGCCGCCTCGAGAGGGCTTGATATACTGATATTTAACATTCAAAGGCTCGAAGGGGAGATGCCAAAGACCCATATGGAGGCGCACGAGCTCATGCGCTCCTTGGGTCTAAAGGTAATACCAAATGCAAAGTTTTGCAAGAATATAAACGAAGTAATAAGCGAGATAGAGCACATCGGAGAGATAAGGGGAGATCTACCCTTCGAGACAGACGGTGCCGTTATAAAGATAGACGACTTTGCAGAGCGGCAAATTCTCGGCTCGACTTCGAGAGCACCAAGGTGGGCTGTTGCATATAAGTACCCACCCGAGACAAAGCCAACAAAACTGCTCGACATAACTGTGGCGGTCGGCAGAACGGGCGTTTTAACTCCAACTGCTGTACTCGAGCCTGTAAGGCTGTCGGGCACGACTGTCAGGGCGGCGACGGTGCACAACAGAGACTTTATTAAGGAAAAAGATATAAGAATCGGCGATACCGTTCTTGTCCGCAAGGCAGGAGAGATAATCCCCGAAATTGTAGAGGTAGATAAGAGTAAGAGAGACGGCAGTGAAGTCGAATATTTACTTCCGACAAATTGCCCCTCGTGCGGCGAGGCGGTATACGAGGACGAGGACGAGGCGGCGGTGCGCTGTACAAATCCAACATGTCCGGCTCAGGTCGTGCGTAAGATAGCACATTTTTGCTCGAGAGCGGCTATGGATATAGAGGGCATGGGGGAGCAAAATGTTGAAAAGTTTGTTGCCGAGGGGCTTGTTAGCTCGATTGCAGACCTCTACGATTTAAAGGAAGAAGATATAGCAAAGCTCGAAGGCAAGGGCGAGAAGTCGGCAAGCAATCTTGTAAGTGCAATAGAAAAGAGCAAAGGGCAGGATCTGTCAAGGCTTCTCTTTGGATTTGGCATTCGCCATGTCGGCAGTCAGACGGCGAAAAACCTATCGGAGCATTTTCAAAGCATGGACAAGCTCTCTAAGGCAACAAAAGAGGAGCTTGTAACAGTGCCCGAAATTGGGGCGGTGCTCGCAGATAGCATAGCGGACTTTTTCTCCCACGAGGAGACGGCGACACAAATCGAGCGGCTTGCGGCCGCAGGTGTCAATATGTCGGGCAAAGAAGGCAGTGTAGACATATCGCTTAGGGGACAAACATTTGTTTTAACAGGGACACTTAGCACCCTTAAAAGAGACGAGGCAAAAGCGGCACTCGAAGCTAAGGGGGCAAAGGTCTCGGGCAGTGTTTCTAAAAAGACAAGCGTTGTAGTTGCGGGAGAGGATGCAGGCTCTAAGCTTGTAAAGGCGAGGGAGCTCGGCATAACCGTAATGGACGAGGCAGAGCTTATAAAATTATTGGAGGGCTAATTATGAAGATAACTCACGATGAAATCCGCCACATAGCGGAGCTTGCAAGAATAGACATTCCCGAAGAACGCTTTGGCAAGCTTGCCGAAGATATGGGCAGTATTGTAGACATGGTGGCACAGCTCCAACAGGTCGACTTAGAGGGCATCGAGCCAACACTCACAGAGGCGCACAATGTCTTTAGAGATGATGTTGTAGAGCCCTCGCTCGACAGGGAACTCGCTTTAAAGAACGCACCTCGCAAGCAGGCAGGCTGCATACTTGTACCGAAAGTTATAGAATAGGGGGGAGAACGCTTGAGACTATATGATAAATCAGGCTCGGAACTTGGCGAGCTGCTACGTGGCGGCGAGGTTTCGGCAAGAGAGATAACGGAAGATTATCTAAAGAGAATAGAAGAAACAGAGGATAAAGTGGGCAGCTTTATCACGGTTACGGGCGACATGGCGCTCGAAACTGCCGACAAGGTAGACAAAATGAAGGCGGCAGGGGAGGAACTACCTCCAATGGCAGGCCTTCCGATAGGCATAAAGGACAACATCTGTGTAGACGGTGTTCTTACAACATGCGCCTCTAAAATGCTACACAACTTTATTCCGCCATACGATGCTACCGTTGTAACAAGAATGAAGAACAACATGATGCCAATTATAGGCAAGACAAATCTCGATGAATTTGCAATGGGTTCTTCTTGCGAAAACTCGGCAATAAAGCTAACACACAATCCCTACGACCTAAGCCGTGTACCGGGCGGATCGTCGGGCGGCTCGGGTGCTGCCGTTGCGGCGGCGCAGAGCGTTGTATCTGTCGGAACAGATACCGGCGGCTCGGTTAGACTTCCAGCTTGCCTATGCGGAATTGTTGGCCTTAAGCCGACATACGGCGCTGTGTCACGCTCGGGAGTTGTGGCATTTGGCTCGTCGCTCGACCAAGTAGGCCCTATGGGTCGTACCGTTAAGGACTGCGCAATGCTATTCGATGTTATGGCAGGCAGAGATAAAAACGATGCCACAACAACGCATTTCAACTATAAGCCGGTAGCACCATCACTTAAAAACGACGTTAAGGGAGTTAGAATCGGCCTACCAAAAGAATTTTTTGGTAAGGGTATAGATCCTGCCATTCAAGAGAGCATAATGACAGCGGCACGTGAATATGAAAAAATGGGCGCAATTTTAGTAGATGTAGATCTACCATATGCCGATTATGCCCTTGCAACATACTATATCGTATCCT
Organism: uncultured Oscillospiraceae bacterium; assembly: GCA_964369475.1. Lineage (GTDB taxonomy): Bacteria > Bacillota > Clostridia > Oscillospirales > Feifaniaceae > CAYJFK01. The sequence goes on from CAYJFK010000050.1 coordinate 8,413, forward strand.
CGGCAGAAGCCTCCTCCAACCTTGCCCGTTTTGACGGTGTTAAGTACGGCTACCTTGCAGAGGGCTGCAAAACGCTCGACGAAGTATACTACCGCTCACGCAGCGAGGGCTTTGGCCCTGAGGTACTTCGCCGCATAATGCTCGGAACATATGTTCTTGCCTCGGGCTACTTCGATGCCTACTACAAGAGAGCACAAAAAATGAGGGTTAAGCTCGGTCAGATATACAAAGAGGCATTTGAAAAGTGCGATGTTATGATGACGCCGACCTCCCCGACACCTGCATTTAAAATAGGCGAAAAGGCAACAGATCCCGTACAGATGTACATGTCGGACATTTGCACAGTTACAATAAATATGGTGGGACTTCCGGCCCTTGTAGTGCCGTGCGGCACGGTGGAAGGTCTGCCGACAGGCTTCCAGCTGATAGGCAGAAAGCACGACGAAGACCGCATGTTCAACATAGCATACTCATACGAGCAGACGACCGGCACAGGCTGGGTCTGCCCGACACTGTAAAGGGGGGCGCAACAATGTATGAAGTTGTAATAGGGCTTGAAACTCATGCCGAGTTAAACACAAACACAAAGATCTTCTGCGGCTGCAAAAACGAATACGGCGCACCTGTAAACACGCTGTGTTGTCCCATATGCATGGGAATGCCGGGCACTTTGCCTGTTTTAAACAAAAAGGTAGTAGACTATGCCATGATGATGGGTCTTGCCTTGAACTGCGACATAAATAAAAATACAAAGCACGACAGAAAGAACTATTTCTACCCCGACCTTCCGAAGGCATACCAGATAAGCCAGTACGACATACCGATATGCGCTAACGGTCATATAGAATTTTATGTAGAGGGCGTTAAGCGCTCTGTTAGAGTGGGGCGTGTACACATAGAAGAAGATGCCGGTAAACTGCTACACGACGATCGTTTTGGCGGCTCGCTTGTAGACATGAACCGTTGCGGTGTGCCGCTAATTGAAATTGTCTCGGAGCCTGACATGAGAAGTGCGGCAGAGGCAAAGGCATACCTTGAAGCGATAGTATCTGTACTGCGCTATCTTGGCATTTCAAACTGTAAAATGCAAGAGGGAAATATCCGTTGCGACGTTAATGTGTCACTTATGCCTAAAGGATCTTCCAAGCTCGGCAACCGTGTCGAGATGAAGAATATTAATACATTTTCCGGTGTATTCGATTGTATACAGTACGAGATAGAGCGTCAGACAAACGTTCTTAGCTCGGGCGGAAAAATCGATCAAGAGACAAGAAAATGGGACGATGTAGCATGCAAAACAGTCCCCATGCGTTCCAAGCAAAATGCCGAGGATTACAGATATTTCCCCGAGCCTGATCTTGTTTCTATCAAGGTCGACGACGCTTGGATTGCCGAGATAAAGGCACAAATCCCCGAACTACCTCTTGTAAAATACGAGAGATATTTCGGCCAGTACGGCCTGTCGCAGTACGAGGCGGAAATGCTTTCTTCCGACAAGGAGAGGGCGGAATACTTCGAGGCTTGCATAGCGGTAGATAAGAAATACGCAAAGCAGATATGCAATCGTATCCTTGGCGACATTGCAAAGCTTGTGAACGAGCGCAGTTGCAAGATTTCAGACATAGGTGTAGCACCTTCAGACATGGTTAAGCTTATAGAGCTAACCGAAAATGGCACACTTTCGTCGACTGCCTCCAAGAAGGTATTCGATGCTCTTGCAAAGGGCGAGACAGATCCTGTCGCAATTGTCGAGCGCTTGGGACTTGCTCAGGTCAGCGACACAGATGCACTTGCAAAGATTGTAGAGGAAGTGCTAAGCGAAAATGCAGGCCCTGTGGAGGACTTTAAGGGCGGCAAGACAAATGTTCTCGGATTCCTTGTCGGCATATGCATGAAAAAGAGCGCAGGCAAAGGAAATCCGCAGATATTTAGAGACCTGTTAACAGAAAAGTTGAAATAATAAATAGGCTGTCAGGGGCGGTATTAGTTTATATTTACCACCCTACAAGCGCTTAGTGCAAAAGCCTTATTTGTCGCCGCTCCGAAATTAACGGAGCGGCGATAAAACATATTAACGACAAGTTTACAAATAGACATGTTTATCGGGTATAATATATAAGACAAGAGTTTTTATTATATTCATTACCGTGAAAAAGGAGAAAATATGAAGATTACAACAGATATGATAGTTGGCGACATACTTGCAATGGACGGCGGCCTCGAGCCGATATTTTTAGAAAGGGGCATGAAGTGCACAAAATGCCCCGGCGCTCGTATGGAGTCTTTGGAGCGTGCATGTGCTCTGCATGGGGTCGATACCGAAAAGCTTCTCGGCGACCTAAATGCCTATCTTGAAAAAAATGCATAGTCCGAAACTTACAAACAGACTCGCAGCCGTTGCCGCTTGTATAAAGCATGGTAGCAGAGTTGCCGATATTGGGACAGATCATGCATACATCCCGACCTATGCAGTGGCAGAGGGCATAAGCCCCTCTGCCATAGCCTCTGATATAAGAGAAGGCCCTGCCGCACGTGCAAGGGAGACAGTCGAGAGGTATGGGCTGTCTGACAAGATAAAGGTCATAGTCGCCCCCGGTCTTGAAGGTGTCGGGATAGAGGATGCCGACGATATTGTTATTGCAGGCATGGGCGGCGAGACAATTATACAGATACTTAAAGTAGCGCCGCCATTTCCTCATTTAGTTTTACAACCGCAATCCGACTGGCCCGAGGTTAGGGAGCATCTTGCAAAGTGTGGCTACCGATTTACCGAAAGGGCGGTATCGGAGGAAGAAAAGCTATATCTTATAATAGATGCATGGCTAACAGAAGCCCCCTACACCCTGACAGACTTTGAAGGCCGTGTAGGAAATGTGACAGGGGCGGTAGCACATTATAGGAAAAAGCTCGAAAATGCCGCTAAAACAAGGCTCGAGGGGTTATACAAGGCGAGCGACGACAAGAACGAGTTGATACAAAGGGACATTACACTACTTAAACTTTTGGAGGACATTAATGACGACTGTTAACGATATATACAGCGCCCTCGTTGCAAAGGCACCCGAAAACCTTGCAGAAGGGTTTGACAATGTGGGACTGCTTGTGGGAGACGGAGAACGGCAGTGCAAAAGGGTGCTGCTTGCGCTCGATATAAACCGAGATGTTATAGAGGAAGCGACAAAAATGTCCTGCACCGCCATTGTCTCGCATCATCCGCTCTTTTTTAAGCTTGGGAGTGCTGTAACACCGGGGGTAACACCCGAGGGGCGCATGTTTAGCCTTATAGAAAAGGGCATTGCGGCCATCTGTATGCATACAAATATGGACATAGCGGTAGGCGGAGTGAACGACATGCTTATTGAGGAGCTCGGCCTAACCCCAAGCGGTCAGTTTGCCGTAACAAACGAGAGCATTGGCTGTCACATAGGCAGAATAGGCACTGCTCCGGCCCCCATGACGGCGGCAGAGCTTGCGGCATATGTTAAAAAATCACTCGGCGCCTCCTGTGTTAAGTTTGTGGACGGCGGCAAGCCCATAACAAAGATAGGAGTAGTCGGAGGATCTGCCGGTGGTATGGCGGCAGATGCTAAAGCGGCAGGGTGCGATGCCTATATAACGGGAGAAGTAAAGCATCACAACTATTTCGATGCGAAAGAGATGGGAATTACAATTATAGAGGCAGGCCACTTTCACACAGAGCGATTTATAACGAAATATTTTAAGGAGATACTGTCGGAACTTGAGGGGCTTGAAGTTGTATTTTCAAGCACACTCGATGCCGACATTGTACAGGTGATATAAATGCCACTCGACGCAATATTTCTCTCCCACCTAACCAAAGAGCTAAACGAAAATCTGGTAGGGGGGAGAGTGGACAAAATTCACATGCCCTCGAGGGACGACCTTGTTATGGCAATTCGCACCCACAAGGGCGGTGTTAAACTGCTTGTAAGCGCAAACAGCAGTGGAGCACGGCTTCACTTAACTGAGGAGTCGAGGGAAAACCCCAAAACCCCCTCCATGCTCTGTATGCTATTTAGAAAATATCTAAGCTCGGCAAGAGTGATATCGGTCTCGCAAGAGCCGCTCGAGAGGGTCGCATACATCACATTTGAATGTATGGGCGAGCTTGGCGATATTGAGCAAAGGCGGCTGATATTAGAGCTGACAGGCCGATCGGCAAATATGATTCTTACAGGGGCAGAGGACAGGGTTATAGCGGCGCTCCACTATATAGACATATCGGAGGAGCGCAGTAGGCAAATAATTGTAGGAGTGAAGTACGAACTGCCAAAGTCGCAAGGCAAACTTATGATGACGAGCGAGCCTGAAAAGGTAAGGCAGTATGTCATGACAGAGCAAAGCAAGCTATCTGCCGATAAATTTATACTGTATGGCATAACGGGCATATCCCCTCTTATTGCAAGAGAGGTCGCCGCCCGTGCTTTGGGCGCTGTCGACATTTCAATGAATGATGTGCAAAAAGAGGGTAGAGAAAAGCTCTATAAAGAGGTATCGGGCATCTTTAATGCAAGCAGTGCAGGGCCGATATTAATGACCGACTTGGAAGGCACTCCGACAGAGTTTACATTTACCGATATAGTTCAATACGGAGAACTTTATAAATCGGAGAAAAAGGAGAGCTACTCCAAACTTCTCGATGCATTTTATTTAAAGAGAGATCGGGCAATGAGGGCAAAGCAACGCTCGTCGACACTTGCGAAAATTGTCTCGAACAGCATAGAGAGAATTTCCAAGCGCCTCTCTGTTCAGCAAGGCGAGCTTGAAAACTTTGGCGATCGAGAGAAATTCAGAATTTTCGGCGAACTGCTAACGGCATCAATCCACGCTGTTCCAAAGGGAGCTCCATATGTAGAGCTTACAAACTACTACGAGGAGGAGGGCCCTCTTGTTAGAATACCGCTCGACATAACAAAGACCCCATCTGTAAATGCACAGCTATATTTCAAACGCTACCAAAAGGCAAAGAACGGCGAGAAGATATTAAGGGAGCAAATAGAAAAGGGAAAAACAGAGCTCGAGTATCTTGCAACTGTGCAAGCATCAATGTCGAGCGCTGAAAACGAGAGGGATATAGCCGAGATAAGAGCAGAGCTTGTCGAACAGGGGTATATTTCAAGAGAACGTCAAAAGGGCAAGGCAAAGCCGCAGAAAATTCAAGCAGGCGAGCCTCTTAAATTTGTCTCGAAGGACGGATTTACAATGCTTGTAGGCAAGAACAACATACAAAACGACAGGCTTGTATCGAGCGGCGACAAGGACGACTGGTGGCTACATGTGCTAAATGCCGCAGGCTCGCATGTGCTAATAAAGGCAGAGGGTAGAGAAGTGCCAAACGAAACGCTCGAAGAAGGGGCAATCCTTGCGGCAAAATTCAGCTCCTTGTCAAACGAGATAAATGTGCCGGTAACCTATACAAAGCTTAGAAATGTAAAAAAACCATCGGGCTCAAAACCTGGATATGTTATCTTCTCGACCTCTAAAACGGCCTTTGTAAATCCAAATCAAGAGTAGGATGTAAGGTTTGCGTTTTAGAGTAAGATATGTAGGGGCATATCGAAGTCGATATACCCAAAGAATTAAACAAGATACAAGCAGAGAGAGAGAGAGAGTGGTCTAACAAAATCGCAACTCTGCAAGCGTAATGAGCGCACTATCTGCCCTGCATTATGCTAAACAAAATGCCTGCCGCCTCGTCGCGTGTAAGTGTTTCGTCATATAGAGAACCGCTCTCGAATATACCGGCGCTCGACACTGCCGCAAGGCTTGCTGCTGCCCATTCGGGTGCGTCTAAATACTGCGCCGACATAACAGGGGCATCGAGCTCTAACACGCTTGCCGTCATAACGGCGGCCTGTGCCTTTGTAATGGGAGAGAGGGCATTAAATGTCACAATATCCTCCTCGGCATATCCTGAAACAATGCCCGAGGCAAGAGCTGTTGAGATATAAGATTTCATCCAAACAGGTATATCGGCATCTTCTGCAAGCCCTGTTGCGCCAATGGTAGGAATGTTTGCATCAAGCCCTGTTACCTGCATTAGCATGGCGAGAAATTCGCCCCTTGAAACTGTGTCTGTCGGGCTAAAGAAATCGTAGCCTGCCACGGTAGTACCACGCATTATGCCCTCGTCGGCAAGACAAAGTGCTGCGTAATGATTGTTACTCTCTGCCATATCAACATAGTGAAGATCTTCATAAAGATCATTTATGCGCACCGAAACAGAGGTAATGTCGGAGTAGTTGCCGCTACTATCTCTTGCAACATAGGAAAATTCGTCTGCACCCGATTTGCCCTCGTGTGGGGTATAGACAAATTGACTGCCACTTAGCGTCAAATCGCCCTTAGATGGTGCAGAGACGACCTCAAAGGCAAGCCCTTCGCTGTCGGGGTCATATCCGCTAAACATGCCAGACACGCTAAGCCCTGTTGCGGTTTCGGCTACAAGGTCGAATGCAGTAGGCGCACCTGCCGAACGTGGCGGAGTTACTGTAACTCGACAAAGAGGGGAGCTTTGACCGTCCTTATCGGTAACAATAAAGGTAAAGGTTGCCGGCTTATTCTCCTCGGGGACTACATAGAGGTGTTTAAAAGGGGATAGCTTAAATGTGTCTAGCACGACAACATTATCCTTACCATAGGTAAGCTGACCGACTTCGGGAAGCTCCACAATAGCAACAACGGAAGGCGTGCCTATCATAGCGCCGAGCAAAGATTCGAAAAACTTGCTGTCGAGCTTTAACCGCTCGTCGCTACCTTCGATAGTAACGGCAAAGTCGTATTCACTTTCGACAACATATCCATCGGTCGTAAAACGATACTCGGCAAGGGCGAGGGTGGGAAATGCAAGAAAGGCCGCTAAAAATAGTGCAATAGTTTTCATAATAACAAACTCCTTTATAAATTATATACCGCTATTAGTATGTCCACATGATTTTTGTATATTTTGGCACATTGATTTTTGGCAAAAAATGTGCGAAAATAGAGATAGATGTTATAATGGCAATATAATAATAAAAAGCAAGTCATAATAAAAAATATATACGGAGGAACAAAATGAAGCATCAAGGTATACTGGTCATCGATTTTGGCGGACAGAACAATCAGCTTATAGCCCGTCGAGTCAGAGATTTCGGAGTTTACAGCGAGGTGAGAGCCTGCACAATAACTCCCGAGCAAATAAGAGAGTTCGACCCCAAGGGAATTATTTTCACAGGAGGCCCTGCAAGCGTATTGGCAGAAGGCTCGCCCACATGCGACCCTGCAATTTTCGAAATGGGCATTCCGATTTTAGGCATATGCTACGGCGCACAGCTAACAGCAAAGCTACTTGGCGGAAGCGTTGCAAAGCCAAATTTCAGAGAATACGGCAAAAAGGAAGTCGAGGTTAAAACGGCCTGCCCTCTATTCGAAGGAATTCCTAAGAAGAGCATAGTTTGGATGAGCCACACCGACCTTGTAGACAAGCTCCCCGAGGGATTTGCCAATGTAGCGAGCACAGACACATGCGAAAACACCGCATTTATGAACATGGAGAAGAAGATATTCGGCCTCCAGTTCCACCCAGAGCTCACACACTCGGAATATGGCCTAGAAGTTCTCCGTCACTTTGTATTTGACATTTCAAACTGCGCCCCCGACTGGCAGATGACGAGCTACATCGACGAATATGTAGAGACAATAAAAAGCACAGTAGGCGACAGCAAAATTCTATGCGCTCTTTCGGGCGGCGTTGACTCTGCAGTATCGGCAGTTCTCGTTAACCGTGCCGTCGGCAAACAGCTAACTTGCATGTTTGTAGACACAGGCTGCATGAGAAAAGGCGAAGCGGAAGAAGTAGAAAAAGAGTTTAAAGAAAAGTACGACATAAACTTTATCAAAATAGACGCATCGGAGCGTTTTCTATCTAAGCTAAAGGGTGTAATCGACCCCGAACAAAAGCGCAAGATTATTGGCGAGGAGTTCATCCGTGTATTCGAAGACGAGGGAAAAAAGCTCGGTCACTTTGACTATCTGGTACAAGGCACAATCTACCCCGACGTTATCGAGTCAGGCCACGGCATAGCAGACAAGATTAAGAGCCACCACAACGTAGGCGGCCTACCTGCCGTTATAGACTTTAAGGGCATAATAGAGCCACTAAGAATGCTATTCAAAGACGAAGTAAGAAAGCTCGGCGAAGCACTCGAAATGCCCGAACACTTAGTCTGGCGCCAACCATTCCCCGGTCCCGGTCTTGCCGTGCGTGTAATCGGCGAAGTAGAAAAGAGCAAGCTCGACATCCTAAGAGAGGCAGACGCTATTTTCAGAGAAGAAATGGCAAACTTTGGCCTCCACAGAGAAGTGCAACAGTACTTCGTAGTCCTAACCGGCATAAAGTCGGTAGGTGTCCTCGGCGACGAGCGCTCGTACGACTACACGGTTGCTTTGAGAGCGGTAACGACGACCGATTTCATGTCGGCTGACTGGGCAAGGCTCCCGTATGAGCTTATTGAGAAGGTATCGACAAGGATTGTAAATGAGGTTAAGTTTATTAATAGGGTGGTATACGATGTAACGAGCAAGCCCCCGGCAACGATTGAGTGGGAATAAGTATAAAAAGGCTTAAAAGTGGCTTAAACACTGGGATTTTGCCATCTAAAAAGTGTTTGTGATACTGCTATGATACTAAAAATTATTTTAAAGCGATGATTTTGAGTGTCACCCAAATGAATATGAACATGAGGAAAACCCTCCTGTTTCGCTAAGTTTTATAACTTAGTTGAAATAGGAGGGTTATTTTTTATGGCAACAATTTTGGCAACAGTGGCTACAAATTGGCTACATCGTGAGTGCAGAATTGAGTACAGGGTTATACTCTTTGCTCCCAAAACTCAAAGAAATAAGGTAGTGCGGCTTTGATAAATCCTTTTGTTAAGTAAGATGACTGTCGTCTATCAGTGAGAAACTGTAATAATGCCTGATACTCTCGACTGGTAATTTGTCTTAAAGAGGGGTCTATAGTCTTAAGCAAGGCGACGGTATTAGCGTCAATCTTATGTTCATTTAAGAAATCTAATAGATACCGTATAGCATTTGTATATGAACGTGCTTTTCCGGAGTCTACTCCCGGGATTGTACAAAAAGACTCAAAATCGGAAAGAATCCTTTCCATAATAATAACCTCCTACTCTTTACATTTTATGAATTGAAGTATGTGAACTATTTCAAAAAAGTAGCATCCTCTGTCAATTTGCGAAGTTCGGAATCAAAAGTAGACTCGTTTGCAATCTGAATGAACTCTACATTGAAATCAGCTGCCCGTACTGCATCTTCTCGTTCGGCTAAGATTCGCTGTATATGAGCAAGGTTTTTCAGGTGTTTATTGACATCATCGTTCTTGAAGCGAACAGATACTGAAGCAACGTCAATTTTTTCTTCATCGTTGACATCAAAAGAAAGCTCAAAGCCAACCTTTTCTCTTAATGTATAAAGTATGGTAAAGAAATCCCCGACTGTATCAAGAGTATCGCTCACAGAGACCTCGACAAATTCGCTTTCATTCATCTTCATAGCCTGTGCAATTTTTACAATCTGTTCCAACTTGGGCTTGCGGTCTCCTGCTTCATATTTGCGGATGCTGATTTCACTAAGCCCGCTAAGCTCAGCAAGTTGCTTTTGGGAAAGCAGGCGTAATTTCCTCTGTGCTTTGATTCTTTCACCAATATTCATAGTATCACCACCTTGTAGATACTATTGTATCATTAATTTTCAAAAAAGTAAAGAAAAACATTTGACAGATACAAAAGTATATGGTATACTCAAAATATAAAGATACAAAAGTATCTTAAAATTGAATGACCGTCCAAACACCTAAACCGCCAAGACCTTCTGTAAAAGGGAGCGAGCGCATCCCGTAAGGGATGACGAGAAAGTGCCGAGCAGGGTAACTTCTTAGGAAACTGTTTTGGGTGAAACGGCAACAGAAACGACCCTCAAAACCAAAAATCCAAACAACTGCTCGAAAGGAGTGAAAAGCTATGACAAATACAACATACAGACCGACATTTTTTTACCCCCTCTGCGTTAGCCTGCCCAAAAACAAGTAGCAACAAGTCCAAAACAAACCTACCACACATCAAAAGGAGGAATTTCAATGACAAAAACAACACTCATGACAGCAAGCGAAGTAGCCGACTATCTCGGCACTTCAAAATCTCACGCCTACAAGGTGA
>CAYJFK010000051.1:0-6651 GCA_964369475.1 uncultured Oscillospiraceae bacterium
CCCCCCCCCCCCCCCCCCCCCCCCCCCCCCCCCCCCCCCCCCCCCCCAAAAAAAGGGGGCTGACACGAAACCTCGTTTCGTGTCAGCCCCTTTTTAAAAACTAACCTTCTAATTCTTCAAGTGGATTTATTGGTTGTAGGCGATATCTAACCATTGTGCTTAGTTTCGGATTCTCTCTCCTAAACTTTCTAACAAGACGGTTTACAACCATCTCAGACGCTTCAATCGTTGCGCCTTGTAACATCAACAGATACTGCGACACGCTAAAGCGTGTGACAATATCGTTTCTTCTAAGGGTCGAATCAATGCAGTCGTACAGTTTGTCCATTGAGTTTGCAAGAAGTTTTTGCTCAGGCTTTGACCCGTCTGTCATTCCGACGCTCAGCAGGCAAAGGCAGACTATAAAACCCGTTCTTGCTTGCGCTCTTATCTCTATTCTATACACATCTTTAAAAACTTCATACTCGCAAATAAAGGGGCCCGACTTAACAGGAACTTCGCTAAGGCTTGCCTTTATATTGTCTATATTCTGCTCAACAGCATTTGTAAGCTTTGTAATCTTTTTATATAGCTGTAAAAATTCCTGTGAAGGATTAATGCCAAAGTTTTTAAAGAACATATCTGTTACATATTCATAATGTGTTAGAGAGGCCTGTTGCTGTCCGTTTTGGTATAGCGAGTTGATTAGTGCCATGTGCAGATACTCATCGTATGGATCTATAACTACCGCTTTATGACAAAGCTCTACCACGCTGTGGAATCTTCCGGCTTCTTCAAGTAGGGCGATTGCCGTTTTTACAGTCTCTAAATACTTAGTGTGATAATATGCCCCGATAGGCACTGCCCATGGCTCGAGCGATGCTTGCGGCAAAAAGCTTCCACTATATAAAGCAAGCGCCTTTAAGTATGAGTCGAGCTTTTCCTCTGTATCGTGCTGTTCTTCAGCAAGAGCAAGATGCTTTTCAAATTCCTCTGTGTCGACAATCATGGGTATGCCCGATGTATTCCAAACATACGAACCTCTTTGATAGGAAATAAGCTTCTTACCCTCAAGACCAAGCTCACTTACCAAAGCACGCGCCCTGTGCACTATTGCCTTAAGTGCATTTGCAGGATCTCCGCTGTTATCCTCGCCCCAAAGCAGTTCAATTAAAACATCCTGAGTTGCACCCTTTTCTTTGAATGTAATTAAATACTCCAAAAAAATCCACAATTTCTTGGAACGGTTTGTGCTGTCGCTAATCGTTCGGCCTGCATATGATATTGAAAATTCGCCAAGCATTTTTACAATTATGTTGTTGCCTTCGCCCATAACTCGGTTTCATCCCCCTTAATTATATATTGATAATAACAAAATAAAGTGCTATATCATTACTTTCATGCTATTATACTATAAATATAACTGTGCGGCAATACCTAATAGTTATTTTTTTTAAAAAAAGTTAATTTTTCTATAATTTAACTGTAATAGCAGCCTTACAATGCAAGTTTTCAACTTATTGATGCTTTTTAAAATATCATGTGATACAATAATATATAGAAATAAGCAGATAACAATTCTTGTTAATAAATTGTTCATAAAAAATTAATAAATTGTTAATAAAAATTTGCAAATTTCGCTTTACCTTTGACTAATTTTATGGTATAGTTGTATCACAAGGTAGGTTTCGGCACGAAAACATGCAAAATATAACTAAAAGTAATTATCAAACATATACAATTCAGGAGGAAATTATTATGAAAAGAATGCTACCCCTAATATTATCATCGGCATTTATCCTTTCAGCTCTTGCAGGTTGTGCTCCGTCCAATACACAAGGCGATGTGGGCACATCGGATGATGTCTCAACTGTAACTATCAGTGCAGAGCAGTTCGAGCAAGCATATGGCAACGAAAGCGTTATAATGGAGCTAAGTGCAGTTCAACTTCCAATGTCAGCCGCACCTTTTAGCACTGCGACCATGCCTGTTGCTTCGGGAACTACTGTCTATCAGGCAAACGGAGCTGTTATAGATGCTTCTAACCTTACAGACGGTTATGTAATGGTCAAGTACACAGCAGGTCAGGCAAAGCTAAAGGTTCTTGTAACAGGGCCCTCCAAGGTTCAGTACACATACGATTTAACTTCTTCGGGCGAGTTTGAAGTCTTCCCTCTTTCCGACGGTAGCGGCGCTTACAAAATTGACGTTTACAAGAATGTAAGCGGAACAAAATACTCTCCCCTACTTTCGCAAAATGTAACAACAACACTTACAGACGAGTTTGCTCCCTTCCTACTTCCAAATCAGTATGTTAACTACTCGGCAGACAGCAATGCCGTTGCACTTGCAACAGAGCTAACTTCACCTCATGCAGAGACTCTTGCAAAGGTCGAGGCAGTTTACTCCCACGTTATCAACAACATGACATATGACACCGAGCTTGCACAAACAGTTCAGAGCGGATACCTACCCGATGTCGACGCTGTTTTAGCAAAAGGCAAGGGAATATGTTTTGACTATGCCGCCGTTATGGCATCTATGCTACGCAGCCAAGAGATCCCCACAAAGCTTGTTGTCGGCTACGCAGGTCAGGCATACCATGCTTGGATTAGCGTTTACAGCGAAGACACAGGTTGGGTCGAGGGTGCTATCTACTTCGACGGTACAACATGGAAGTTAATGGATCCCACATTTGCATCTTCAGGCGGCAGTTCCGAAGCCATCATGCAGTACATCGGCGACGGCAACAACTACACAGAGAAATACCTATACTAATACAGAAATTCCTCTTAAAGAGCTATCCCAAATGGGATAGCTCTTTTTGTAGATTTGATTTATCATAACAATTTGATTTTACAACAATTTGTGATATAATATAGTTTTGTTAGAACTTATATTAAAAAAGGACATATTATATGAAGATAATTTTCAAGGGCAAATTCGACGGCAACGCAGACAGTCTCCCCTATCGCCCACACAAAGAAGGGGCGGTTAAATTTATTGAATGTGACAACTCGACAGAGCTTGCTAAGAAGGTTAGTAAGTACGGCTTATATTTATCTGTTATAATAGGAGCTATTGTTTTAGTATATTCCGCCGTAGCAGACTATCCGCTTAGAATCAATTTCCTTGCACTCATTCCATTTATAATAAGCATGATTGTACATGAATTCCTACATGCGATCTGCTTTAAAGAAGAAGCTTTTATCTACACAAACCTAAAGCAAGGTATGCTTTTTGTAGTCGGCAACGAGGACATGAGCAGAGGAAGGTACGTTTTTATGTCGCTCCTACCTAATATAATACTCGGGCTGATTCCATTACTTTTATTTTTCGCATTTCCATCGAGCAGCATTCTCGGCACATATGCAATTTTCGCAATACCTGCCGGTGTTGGCGACTATTATAATGTATACAATGCCATGACGCAAATGCCAAATGGCGCAAGGACATATTTGCACAAGTTTAACTCATATTGGTACATGCCACAGGAGGTTAGCAATGGTTGAACAAAAACAAAAATTCTCGTACTTAACACTCTTTTTTGCAACGCTCACTCTATCTGCTTTCACAATTGGAGGCGGTTATGTTATAGTACCGCTTATGCGAAAGCGCTTTGTGGAGGAATACGGCTGGATCGACGAGGACGAAATGCTCGATCTTGTCGCAATTGCGCAATCAGGGCCTGGGCCAATTGCCGTTAATGCCTCTATACTAATCGGATACAGGGTATCAGGGCTCATGGGGGCGCTCGTCTCTACACTTGGAACAGCACTCCCTCCCCTATTTATATTGTCTGTCGTTTCGATATTCTACGAGCAGTTTGCGACGTCTGGCATTGTTGCCTCTGCGCTTGCATTTATGCGTGTCGGCGTGGCGGCCGTTATAGCCGATGTCGTTATAAAAATGGGTGGCAATGTGCTAAAAAGTCGCAACATGTGGCTAACGCTTATAATGGTTTCGGCCTTTGTTGCCAACTGGTGGCTTGCAATTAATGTTGTATTTATTATAATTGCAAGCGGTGTTGTTGGGGCTCTTTTGTTAATAGCGAGAGAGCGAAAAGAGGCAAAGGAAGAAGCGGCTAAGGCGGATATTCAAGATATGCAAGTAGCGCAAGGGCAAGTGGAAATGCAAGTGGAGCAAGCAGAAGCAGAAGCACAGGTAGATGCACAAGCTCCAGCAGAACAAAACAGCACGGAGGAGGACGGCAATAATGTTTGAGTTATTTATAACCTTTTTCCAAATAGGCCTTTTCAGCTTTGGCGGCGGATATGCCGTTTTACCCCTGATAGAGGCAGAGGCTGTACACGGTCACGCTTGGCTTACAATGCAAGAGTTCGCCGACCTTGTGACAATTTCGCAGATGACACCCGGGCCGATAGCGATAAACGCCTCGACATTTGTCGGGCAACGTGTGGGCGGATTTGTCGGTGCAATCGTTGCGACGGCAGGGTGCATAATGCCATCTTGCATTATAGCTCTAATTCTTGCCTACCTATACTATAAATACAACAATCTGCGCCTAATTAAAGGCGCACTGCTCGGGCTTCGTCCGGCCGTTGTGTCGCTTATAGCAGGTGCAGGCATATCGATCGGTATACTTGCAATGTTCAACGAAGCCGGCGACATACAGCTCTATGCAATACCTCTATTTTTGGTCTGCCTTGTCCTTTTAAACAAGTGGAAGGTCGACCCAATTAAAGTAATAGCAGGCACAGGCTTTTTGGGTGCCGCTGTTTATTTGTTACTGTAAACTAAGGAGAAAAAATGGACGATAGATTTTTACAATCACGAATACGTCGAGCGGTAGACGACTACGACATGATAAGGGAAGGCGACAAGGTCGCTGTTGGCCTTTCGGGCGGCAAAGACTCCATGACGCTACTTGCAGGCCTTGCAGGTCTGCGCAGATATTACAGCAAAAAATTCGAACTTATAGCGCTTACACTCGACATGGGCTTTGAAGATGGCGGAGATTTTGAACTGCAACGAGAATTTTGCGACAAGCATAATGTACCACTCATAGTAAAAAAGACCGAGATAGGCCCAATAATATTTGATGTGCGCAAGGAGACAAATCCATGTGCCCTATGTGCCAAGATGCGAAGGGGCGCACTTGCAAATCTTGCAATAGAGCACGGTTGCAAAAAGGTCGCCTTGGGTCATCACATGGACGATGCGGTAGAGACACTAATGCTATCTCTTTTCTACGAAGGACGGCTTTCTTGCTTTTCCCCTGTAACATACCTGTCCAACACCGATATAACGACAATTCGCCCTTTGATATACCTCGAGGAGCACAATATAAAATCCTATGTAAAAAAGCAAGATGTGCCTATTTATTTCAACCCATGTTGCGCAAACGGAGCAACAAAGAGGCAATATATGAAGGAATTGATAATTAAGCTGTCGGAGGATATGCCGGGAGTTAAGGACAGAATATACGGGGCAATACAACGTGCAGAGCTGTCGGGCTGGCATGTAGCGAGCAAGGGGCGTAAGGTTTAGTTTTTATTTAAAGCGGAGGTGCTGTTTATGAAGTATTTAAAGATAATACATACCGATTTTTGGATCTGTCATCACGATATAGACCGTGAAAATTTCGAGAAGACGGTCGATGTTTTTGTGTGCGACGACAAAGAGGGCGAAGTTTGTTTTATAAATTTTGATATTGGCACACCACATGATTTAAAGATCATGATAGACTCCTTCTTGGAGGACTATCACGAGAGCGGTCAGGAGGGTGATTTAGAGGAAGCAAACAGGCTGACTGCTTATTATGAAAAATTAAAAAGCGGCGAGATATACTGCTTTATCCGCTCGCTATTTTATGATGCTAAAAAGCCAAGTTTAAGCAAGCTAAACTCTGTTATCGGTACAGACAAAACGATAAATGACATATCCCCAAGTAGTGCTACCCCGTATTTTGGTATACTCTTTGTTAGCGAAAACTACGTTAACAGCATGGACGATCTTATACGTACATTAAAAAAACTATTCGTAGAGTTAAAGCTAGGAGAGCATGAATTTGAGTTTATCAACGTCAAGTCGAAGGAAGAAACGCAAAAGAGTTACGATGATATAGTCAACATGTATATGTGAGGTGAAGAAGATGAAATATATAGATGTAAGTTCGGTATACTACTGGCGTCCATATCATGGACTTGACGAAAAGGAAAACTCCATTACACTTTGGCTTTATAACGACGACAAGTCAAAAACTCAGCTATTTCGTGTTGAACTCGGCAACTTAAAAGGGGCTTTTGAATATGCTAATGAAAATGATCTTAGCGGCAGTGAGCTAAGGGAGTTTAAGAGCTACTCCAGAGATTTAAGAGACGGTAAGCGAGAGTATTTTATTGCAAATATAGATTTCCCCTGCAACACGCTTGATTACGAAGAACTCAATAAAGTTGTAGGCCTTGATGCTCTGGGGCTTGCGGATATAGAATATGTTATATCCCCTCCTGAGGAGATCGTGGTATTTGCAGCAGATATAGATTTGTATGATATAGATAGCATAACCTCCTTTGTTTCCAAGCTATACAAGGATTTAACAAACGAGAACTGCCCTTTTAGCTTAATCGAGGTTTTAACAAAAGAAGAGGCTATCAGCCTATACGATAATATAGACTTTTCTAAGGGTTATGTTACCCTCGATGATTTAAA
>CAYJFK010000051.1:6751-18487 GCA_964369475.1 uncultured Oscillospiraceae bacterium
TTCTTTGTATGAGATACTAAAAACTATATCATAAAAAATATTACTGCAAGTAAAAACATAGATATAAAGATTGCTATATTCCAAAACAATACCTTTGAATATCCCTTAGGCTTTAAATCTCCCATTTGGTCTATACGCTTTATAATTGGATGGAGCTTGAAAAAGTATGTTGCAATGCATGGTATTAATACAATTACGGAGTAGAGCTTAACGGTATCGGTAGCTCTAAACAATATAATCAGAAGCAAAGACACAAAGATAATTTTGCTCCCTGCTACCCAATTTGTCATATACCTGCCGAAAAGCTCTAAGCTTTCATCTTGTGCAAATTTTTCACGCACCTTAAAGGCGTAGACCCCATTTCCATATTTAAACTCGGGGAAGTAGTATAAAATTATAATATTTAAAGATTCCAAAAAAATGAAAAGGGCAATTACAATGTCAAGAATATTCATTAAGTTTCCTTTATTAAAGTTGATACTATATTATACCCTAAATTCCCTTCAATTTCAACTTTAAATATACCATATCGACAAGCTTTACTCCATCTTCGTATATTTCGCAGTCGTAGTTTTCTGTAAAGAAATTTTTCACCCTGTGAGACTCGGCAAATCCAAGGCTCTTATAAAAAGGCATAGCAAGTGGACTGTCCCCCGTTCCCACTTGAAGTTCCTTCATGTGGCAATACTCCTTTTTAAAAATTCATGGCAAGTATTCTCCCATAACCCTTGCCTTGATAAGAGGGGCTAACAGCGATGTTCTTTATCTCGCATAGACCGCCACCTTCATCTGTCACGACACATATGCCGACAGCCTCGCCCCCTGTGGTAAGCACATACATGTCGCCCCTGTCTAAATACCTGTCGACCATATCTTCTTGCTCGTCTGCAAGGAGCAAAAGGGTAAGATACTGCTTTTTATTCTCCAAAACTTGCAAAATCTTGTGCTCCACCTTAAAGCTCCCCTTTTTTCATCTCGGTAAAGCGACGTCTGCGATATTTTAAACCTGCATATTGCAAGACTTTATTTGTTACAACTGTATCGTATATGCCGCCTGCCGCCCCTACCAAGGGTAGGCCTTGAATAAATTTAACCGTCAAGAGCTCTGTCGAAAGTATATCGGCGACCTTCTTTATGTGCGCCTCTAAACTGTATCCCTCCGGTAACACCCCCGAAGCTATAAACTTGTTTATACCGCCATCAACCATAGAAGCCGGCATACCTCGCAGCATAGATGCCTCTATTAAAGACAAAATAAAATATTTCTCGGCCTTGCCTTCATATTCGTACCCATATTGAAGTGCTATCTCGTAGCACCCCTTCAAGAGCACCCCAACAAAAACTGGAATATCGGGAATTCCTATGCCAAGCAGCCCGAATACCGTTCCTTTAACACCGGATATAGCGACATTTTTCCGCCTTGTTCCTGCCTCTTTTTTTGTAAAAGCACGAGTTCTTTTTTTATCGCCTTTAAGCTTAAAGGCATATTCCTTAAGCTGATAATCGAGCTTTAACTCCTCTTTGTCATAGCCCTTCTCTATAACAGAAGTGCCCTTTTCAAAGACAGTTTCAAAGGCCTTCAAGAAAGCCTTATCAAGAGTAGATTTAACCCCCGATGGAATTTTCTCCTCTATAAAGTCGTTTATCTTAGAGCTTTTAACCTCGGCATTATCTTCGAAAAATTTATCCTCTTTTTTCTGTATTTTCAATAGCTCTTTATCAAGCGCATTAACCGACATACATTCCCCTCCTCAAAGCCAATATATATTAACTGTATAGCATAAGCGCTCTTTTGTCAAATCAAACCCATATCATTGCTTGACCGCTTTGCCACAGTGTAATATAATATTTTATAAGTAGGAGGTATATTATGATAACGTATATTAATGTTAAGAAAAAAGATGATCCATTTAAAAAGGCCGTTTTTATTGCTCTTGGCAGTATATTTGTATATTTCCTTATAATAATGGCTTATTTGTTTTTCCCAAGACATGCCGAATATAATCACGACTATGTAGCCTATTCTACCGACTTGACAAGCACTTCTTTTAACATGCAACTTAAGACAACCGATGGCAACTTTTTCAAATATTCGGGCAACAAAGCTCATACGAGCGGCGACAGCCTTTATGTAACTGTATATCGTTCTTCCTATCTAAACTTTTTTGTTAAGACGGCAGATCATCACAACATGGCCGATGTAACGATAGATGGCGATCATTCAAAGATAACAAAGGTATACGCTTTACAGCCAAATGGTAAAGCGGTGCTCATATGGGAAGAGTAAAACCTTACATCTCCTTGCTGGTTTTGCTCGATGATTTATCGACTTGCATGAAAATCTTATAAAGTATTGACAAATCTCTAATTTTATTTTACATTATAAATATCTTCACAATAAAGGAGTGCAATATGGTCGATACAAATGGTTAAGGCCTCCACTAAAAAATAATAATAAAACGGAGGCCAAATATGAGCTTTAAAAAAATAGATATGGAAAACTGGAACAGAACAAATTTATACACCCACTTTATGGTAAACAACCCCTGCACATACAGCATGACCGTCGATATCGATGTAACAAAAATGCTGGCCGGCATAAAATTAAAGGGCCTTAAATTCTTCCCTGTATTTCTATATGCGTTAAGCTGTGTTGTAAACAAAACAGACCAGTTTAAAATGGATATAGACAAAGAGGGCAACCTTGGCATGCACGAGGTCTGCAATCCGTCTTTTTCACTACTCGAAGAAGGTATGCCACATTTTGAGAATAAATCGATTGGCCACAGCGAGGATTTTGAAACATTTTATAACGACTATATAAACAAAAACTACATCCCCGACGACAAGAATATTTTTAATGTATCGTGCATCTCGTGGGCGCATTTTACAAGCTTTAACCTAAATATAAAAAACGATGCCGATTATCTGCGCCCTATATTCACAATGGGAAAATACAAAACGTCAAACGGCATATCAAACATGCCGCTCGCAATTCAAGTTCACCATGCGGTCTGCGACGGAGAACACATTTCTAAGTTTGTTATAGACCTGCAAGATTTTGTAAGCACCATGACATTTTAAATACTCCCCCTTGGGGGGGATACCAATAACTCGTGGCCTCCCATCACCGAGGGGGCGCCCATAGCAAATAAAAAAGAGGCTTTAAAGCCTCTTTTTTATTTGCTTAAAATGCATTTAAGACCTTAGCCCCGTTATTGTCAGCATTAAGCCTTAGCACTCTATACTCGGGATATTCCCTTGCAATGTAGCCTACCATACCTGTGTGGATAGAATCGTCGTGCGCAGGCACTATCGCCATCAGTGTAGGCCCTGCACCCGACACCGTTGCCGAGAATGCGCCAAGGCTTAGCATGTGATTCATTATCTCCTTGCCGCCCTTAACAAGTTTTAGCCTGTATTCCTGATGAATTTTATCTTTGGTTGCAACCTTTAATAGCTCGTAATTCCCCGTTAAAAATGCCGCTGTGCAAAGGGAGGAGCGAGACAGATTATAAACAGCATCTGCCATAGAATAGGACTTAGGAAGCGCCTCTCTTGCCTCTTTTGTGCTGACTTTAAAATTGGGGACTACCGCAACAAACTCAAGCTCGTCACGCTTTAGCTCCTTATGCTGATAAATTATATCGCCGCCGTCCATAACTGCCGCAACAAAGCCGCCAAGCAGTGCAGGGGCAACATTATCGGGGTGACCTTCTATATCGGCCGCTATTTTAACCCTATCATGAAGCGACAACACGCCGCCCATCATTTCGTTTGCTATCGTAACGCCTGCCGCAATACATGTGGAGGAACTACCAAGCCCTCTTGCAATGGGCACATTATTTTCCTGAATTATGTGAACACCGTTAAATTTTATTCCTGCGTGGTTATAGGTGTGCTCTATTGTGGATACAATTAAATTATCAGACCCCTTAGGTATATCGTCGAGCGATTCTACAAGTATGCCCTCTCGCTCCTCGAAATCGACATAGTTGTAGAGAGCAAGCGCTATTCCAATCGAGTCGAAACCCGATCCCACGTTTGCAGAAGATGCGGGTATTCTTAATCTTTTCATAAATTCCCTCCGTTATATGAGCATACCGAATAATCGGTATGCCCCATCTTTTTTATATTTACTTTAATGTAAATTCGCCTTGAACACGATGCTTTGCAAGCATAAAATGGAGCTTTTACTCAGACCCGAGTATCTTAACATCTATAACCCCTTTTAGCGAGGTCACCGTTTCTATCAGTTCCTCGTTTGTCTTAAGGCTGTTATGAGTCTCAACAGACAGTGTAAAGACCGCTACATTACCACTTGGCAACCCTTGGTGAAGTGTTAGTATGTTGCACCCCCACTCGGCAACGGCAGACAGAATGCCCGAAACTATCCCCGGCTCGTCTTGTAGGGTAAAGGACATACTCACAACACGATCTTTCGACTTCTCGTTAAATGTAAAAACAACATCTTTATACTTATAAAATGCACTGCGAGACAGATCTGTATAAACGACAGCCTCGCTAACCGTCTTTGCCTCCCCTGAAGAAAGCATTTCTTTTGCCTTTATAACCTTATGAAAAACGTCCGGCAATGCGCTCGATTCAACAAGATAGTATTTTTTTGTCATAATAAAGTCCCCCGTATGACTACAATTGTATATATACGAAAAACTTTATCATATTTTACATTAAAAATCAAGTGTTTTTGAGAAAGAGGCAATAATGAACAATCAAGCAGACTTTAAAACAAGATTTCTTATAAATCTTGCCTATTACATCACCGTGCTCGGGCTCTTGTACTTTATAATTAGGTATGGCATTATAATGGCGCTCCCCTTTTTGCTTGCATATTTAATATCAGCAACGGCAGAACCTTTAAAGGGGTTTTTGCATGTTCGTTTAAGGTTTAAACTAACATTTGCCTCTGTTATATCGGTCGTTTTTGTCTTCTTTATAATAGGTTGGCTCTTTGTACTACTTGCAAGTAGCCTTATATATCAAATTACAAAACTGATGGGAAGTTGGCCACAGTTCTACGATAGTTTTTCGCATGGGTTGTCAAACTTTACCGACAGAGCGATAGATATATTCCATCTACTCCCCCCATATGTTTCGGCATACATCGAAACATCGATAGACTCCTTTATAACTACGTTACCTTCCGCATTTTCCGAGCTTACAATGCCCATGCTTACATTTTTAACAAATGTAGCTACCACACTCCCCTCTTTGTTTGTCTCCGCACTAATAACGCTTGCCGCTTCCATTCTTATTTCTTCCAATTATGTAGATTTAAGAAAATTTATCGCTCTACAAATGCCGGAGCACATTCACGCAATGACACTCGACATAAAGAGCTTTTTTGCAATGACCGTCCTTCGCCTTCTAAAGGCATATGCAATTATATGTTTTATCACATTTGTAGAGCTTAGTATAGGGCTAACACTGCTAAAAATTAACTCTGCACTTTTCATTGCGGCAATAATTGCGCTTTTCGACATCCTCCCAATCTTCGGATGTGGTGCTGTACTTGTACCTTGGGCATTGCTATCTGTAATTACCGGCAATTTCCAAATGGGAGTGGGAATTGCTGTTTTGTACCTTATAATAACATCTATAAGACAAGTATTAGAACCAAAGATAGTTGGCGACACAATAGGACTAAATCCGGTAGCCGCTCTTATTGCTATATATATCGGGCTTAGGTTTTTCGGAATACTCGGCATGTTTGCAATACCGCTCCTATTAATAGTTCTAAAGCACATGCAAGAAAGAGATTATATTAAACTTTGGAGGACCTCCGATGATATGCATAATAGAGGTTGAACTCCAAAATATACCGTATAAGGGCCTATTTTATAAGCTCAAACGCTAAATTTACGACCATTTATTCTTCATTTAAAAATGAGTTTAACAAAAACAATTAAATATATGCTCATTATTAATTAATTTACCTTATGCTAACTGTTCATTTTGGCCAAAATATGACACCTTCTTTAAGAATTGGTAACTTTTTGTAAATAGCGCCCAATAAATAACACCATTTTTGTATACTATTTTAGTGTAAAACCTATTTACAAATGTACACTGATATAGTATACTATGAGCGTAAACAAAAAATAAATTTTTTTCAGGAGGACAATAAAATGGCTAAATACGTATGTACAGTTTGTGGTTATGTTTCAGAGGACGGAATCCCCGATTCCTGCCCTACATGTAAGGTTGGCAAAGACAAGTTTAAGGAGTTCGATGCAACAGCAGGTTTTGCTTGCGAGCACGAGATAGGCGTAGCCAAGGGTTGCGATTCTTGGGTATGGGATATGCTAAAGGCAAACTACGAAGGCGAGTGCATGGAAGTTGGTATGTACCTTGCTATGAGCCGTCAGGCCGATCGTGAAGGATACCCCGAGATTGCAGAGGCTTACAAGAGATATGCTTTCGAGGAAGCAGAACACGCAGCAAAGTTTGCTGAACTTATGGGCGAAGTACTTACAGCTTCGACACAGAAGAACCTAGAGCTAAGAATCGAAGCAGAGACAGGCGCTTGCGACGGTAAGCTACAACTTGCTAAGAAGGCAAAAGAGCTTGGCTACGATGCAATTCACGACACAGTGCACGAAATGGCAAAGGACGAAGCTCGTCACGGCGCAGGCTTCATAGGCCTAAAGAAGCGTTATTTCTAAAATTTTCACAAAAACACATTTCATCCTTCTTACTTTAAATAAAAAAAACCGCCCTACGGGCGGTTTTTTTATTTTATATCGAAGCTTCAATTTTATCTATAACTGCAATAAGTGCTGCTGGGTCTTTAGGAATTCTAAGCCTTGCAGCATTTTTTGGCATTGCTATAAATCCAAATGCAGGCTCTACAAAAACTTTGTGCTTGGCAAAGAGCATAAACAAATCTACATCTTTGTCGGGGTGCATTAGCGTAAAGATCGGTACGGTTTGGTCTGTCTGCCATACTTTAAACTTTTTAAAATGCGATAGTACCTCTCGCTTTACATCCGAAATCATCTTCATAGACTCTGATGTAAACTCTTTATCTTCAAGCGCTGCAATTGCTACATTTTGTGCAAATGTTGTTACGGTAAAAGGCATGTCTATTCTTCCGAAAATACTTATAAATTCTTCCCTTGCAACCATATAACCTAAACGAATGGCCGCAAGCCCATGCCCCTTCGAAAGGGAGCGGAATACCACCACATTTTTGTTTTCCTTAACAAGATTGATAGCGGAATTTTCGAGCGGCATAAAATCGCCGTATGCCTCGTCTACTATAACGGTAGCGCCTGTTTTTGCGGCGGCCTTGCATATTTTTTCTATCTCACACAGCGGTATAATCTGCCCTGTTGGGTTGTTTGGATTGTCTATATAAAGTAAGACATGTTCTTCTGTAATGGCGCTTATAAATTCGTCTGCCATAAATTTATAATTGTTTTGTTCTTTTAAGGTAATGTATTCGTATATAATGCCTTGCGCTTCAACAGCGGCTACAAAAGAGGTAAATTGCGGCGAAAAACCAAGCACTTTAGTGCCAATATCGCCAAACAAATTTGCTAAACCATATAGCACCCCACTTGATCCGTTGCTCGTGGTAATCTGGTCTATTCCAATATCACATGTCGGTTTTAGCGACTTTGCAATTGCCTCTTTTAGCATTTTATAACGCCCGTCAGGGTAGTCGCTTATAAAGTTTTTTATATCACTGTTTTTGGAAATTCCCTCTAAAAATTTCTCTACCTTTTCGGAATAGCCAAATGGATTTATTCCGTAGGAACAGTCTATAAGCTCCTCCTTGGGAATGCTGTATATAATATCGGGAATGCTGGCATAGCCTTTTGGGGTAAAGGTCTTTAGGTGTTCTCTAATTCTGTAATCCATTTTTTGCCCTCCATTATTATAATTACACTTCATGCTAAGTTAGTATTTTATCATAATTAGGTATATTTTTACAAGTCTTTAGTAAAAAGTATTAACTTTAACAAAAATTCTTCATCAAAATCACACAATCAATGCTTTAGATATGTTATAATACCATTCATGAAGTTCCTACAACATTTCATAGGAGGATACCTGATTGAAGCTAAAATTTGCAGCTGCAACAGCAGCCTTAACACTAACACTTGTCGCTTGCTCGTCTGAAGTGTCAACGACATACACACTGCCCGAAATAGCAGATATAATTGTCGAAGCCTCGCCATCATATAGTATGCTATTGCCTCTTTTGCCGGAGGACGATTACTTTAAAGAGTATGTAGAAACATTTTACGAAATAGACTACCAAGAACTCGAGGACGGGTATATACTAACCTCCCCAAGCGGATCTATTGCATATGAGCTTGCACTGCTTGTCTACGAGGACGAACAGTCGGCTGTCGAGGCATCGGGAATTATGCTAAATTATAAAGATGTTCGTCTGGCAAATTACACAGGATACCTGCCTGATCAAGCCGACATAATAGAAGATGGCATCGTTACAGTGAGCGGTAGTTATGTAGCACTAATCATCTCCCCCGAAGCGACAGCGGCACAGGAGGCCTTTGAACTTTGTTTTGAAGAAGATGCACAAATAGCAGAGCAAAGAGCAGAGGTTGAACAAGAGGAAATGACCGAGATTACAGGGGACTACGACCACCAAGCCGTGCTTGCGGCATGGCAGAGTGGGGACACCTCTGCACTTACTCCCAAAAATCTTGCCATATTCGAGAGTGCCTCGCAAGTTGTTGCCAATTTAATCAAGCCCGATATGACAGACTACGAAAAAGAAGTAGCACTTCACGACTATATATTGGAGCAGACCGACTACGACAGCGAGGTAAATAACCAGTCGAGAGATGCCAAACCAAGTCCGGATAATGACAACCCATATGGGGTCTTTGCCTATGGCAAGTCGATTTGCAGTGGGTATACAACGACATTTCAGCTATTTATGGACATGGTCGGCATCGAATGTATAAGCGTAACAGGAACAGCCCATAGAGGTGCGGAGGAGCACGCTTGGAACATGGTAAAGCTCGGCGGAGATTGGTACTGCGTTGATGTTACTTGGAATGATACAGCGGCGGCGACACCTGGATTTGATCTAACAAGAAGATACTTTAATGTTACAAGTGATTTTATGCGTAAGAACGATCACCAGTGGGAAGACGAAGGCATTCCCGAGGCGACGGCAATAAGATATGCGGGGTAGTAATAATGAAAAGATGCGAATGGTCTAATCTCGAGGGCAATGAGCTTTATATTGAATATCACGACAACGAGTGGGGTGTCCCCTCTTACGAGGACAATTACCTCTTTGAAATGTTTGTTTTGGAGTCATTTCACTGTGGGCTTTCTTGGCTTCTGATACTAAAAAAGAGAGACAATTTTAGAAGGGCATTTGACAATTTTGATGCCGAGATAATCTCGAACTATAGCGACGATAAAATATCAGAGCTAATGGCAGATACAGGCATTGTGCGCAATAAGGCTAAAATTCTTGCTACAATTCAAAATGCTAAGAGCTATTTAAAGGTAAAGGCGGAGTTTGGTACATTTTCCAAATATATTTGGAGCTTTACAGATGGAAAGGTGGTTTATAACCCCTTCGACGGCGTTACCGACCGCAACGAGCTTTCCGACAGGGTGGCGAAGGATTTAAAAAAGCGTGGGTTTAAGTTTATGGGAACGGTCACCGCTTTTTCCTACTTGGAGGCAATAGGGGTTATGAATGACCACGCTACATATTGCTTTAAGCATGTAGGTAATATAGGGCAAGAGGTGTAATTAGATATTCTTATTTGATAATAGTTTTACAAGTAAACTTCGAATATTAAAGGGGGCAACGACGAAACAAATTTCGTCATTGCCCCCTTTAAATCCTACTTATCTTTATTACTTACACTTGGCAAATGCCTTATCGAAAACAGGCTTAAACCCAACCTTTGTCGGAACATTTGGCTTTAGCTGATATATATCATGCCCCGGATAATGGTTTGCCTCTATAAGCAGTGGCCCATTTTCATCTATTGCAACGTCCCAACCTAAAATACGCATTTCGGGCACAACATAAGCAGCCTTTTTCACGGTCTCGACAGCTTTTTCATAGTGTGGAATTTGAAAACCTGCAATGCTCGTCCCCGACTGTGGGTGGGTTTCGTATATTATCCCGTCCTTATCGGCCGCAGGGCTACTGATTACACCGCTTTGCATGTCGACAAGCGCAGACATGCCGCCGCTGTTTAGATTGTCCACAAACTTCCCGTTTCCAATTCTTATACAGGAAAATACAATTTCAGGGCCTTGGTCGGTAAGCATTGTTACAAGCCTTATCGTGTTAACCGAGCCGCTATAAAGTCGCATCATTTCGCTGTGCTGGATAATGCAGTCCTCTACCAGAAGTTGACCTCCGCTCTTAAGCTTTCTGTATAGGGATTTTGGCGAAGCTATCTCGTTTTCCTCTATCATTATTATTCCCCTACCGCATGTCTCGTCTGTCGGCTTTGCTATAAGCTTTGTTTTACCTGCCGTCCACACGGCAAAATCATTCTCCCCTTCTTCGGCTAAAAAGCACCAATCTCTGTTTAAAAAGTCTTTAAACAAGCGGTTAAATTCAATCTTATCTTCGAACAAGTGCCAATATGC
This sequence comes from uncultured Oscillospiraceae bacterium, assembly GCA_964369475.1. Lineage (GTDB taxonomy): Bacteria > Bacillota > Clostridia > Oscillospirales > Feifaniaceae > CAYJFK01. The sequence continues at coordinate 17,381 of CAYJFK010000051.1, forward strand.
CTTGTCGTTTAGCTTTGCAATATATGTGTTGTTTACACCTCTTGTAATGTAGGTTGCCCTTTGCTCGTCTGTCAGGTTGTAAAATTCAAAAAGCACATAATCGCTATACCCTGCACCGAATTTCAGTCCGCATTTTATTATATCGGCAAGTGCTGCCGCTCGGCTCATACCGCTTATCTTGCTAACGGTCTTTGCCGCCTCGAACATTTTTCCATAATCCATGTCAAGTAATCTCGACACCATATATTTTACTTTTTTCATTGATTTCCTCCGAATATTGTTGTATAATAAATACATAATATATCCATATATTTTCCCATATTTTGGATTTTATCCAGTGTTTACAAAGATGCGTTTATGGGAATTATATCATAAACACGCATTATTAACAATGCATACTTTTAAATATAGTGGCTTTTGCTATTATATCATATATTTTATCTCGATATGCGGGAATTTGAAAGGGGAAATTATCATGAGCAATCTAAAAGGTACAAAGACAGAGGCAAACTTAATGGCAGCATTTGCAGGTGAGTCGCAGGCGAGAAATAAGTACACTTATTATGCATCGGCCGCTCGCAAGGAAGGCATGAACCAAATAGCAGACTTTTTCGAGGAGACAGCAGGCAACGAGAAAGAGCATGCAAAGATTTGGTTTAAGCTTCTTCACGAAGGCAAAGTGCCCGACACTGTAACAAATCTTGCAGATGCAGCAGCCGGCGAGAACTACGAGTGGACAGACATGTATGCAACATTTGCAACAGAGGCAAAAGAAGAAGGCTTTAACAAAATTGCCGCTCTCTTTAAAATGGTAGGCGATATCGAGAAAGAGCACGAGGAGCGTTACCTAAAGCTTCTTGCAAATGTTAAAGAAGGCAAAGTCTTTGAAGACGATTGCGCCGAAACTGTATGGATCTGCGCTAACTGCGGCCATCAGCATAAGGGCAATAAGGCTCTTGAGGTATGCCCTGTCTGTGATCACCCAAAGGCTTACTTCATGCGCAACGCAGACAATTACTAAAATTTACACAAAAGAGGGCATATGCCCTCTTTTCAGCTTGGAGAAAAAGTGTTTTCTCCAAGCTGAGAAATCAGCTAAAGCTGATT
>CAYJFK010000052.1:0-18273 GCA_964369475.1 uncultured Oscillospiraceae bacterium
TCTGTCAACTGCGTCACGGATTTTATCTACCTCTACACCGTATTGAGCTGCGATCTTCTCGAGTTCTGCTTCGTATTCTTCGTCTGTTATCGAGATGTCCTCTATCTTGACAATTTCTTCAAGAGCAAGTGTTATTTTAACATTGCGCTCTGCCGAATCACGGAAGTTCTTGCGGAAATCTTCCATTTGCATTCCTGTCATTTGAATGTACATCTCAAGCGACATACCCTGCTGCTTTAGTTGGTTGTCGAAGTTGTTTACCTGAAGGTCGATCTGACGCTCGATCATGACTTCGGGAATCTCTACTTCCATGTCGTCAATAATCTGGCTTAAAAGAGCATCTTCGAAAGCTCTCATTACGCTGCCTTCTTTTCTCGCTTCAAGTCTCTTTTTCATGTCTGCCTTAAAGTCTGCAACTGTCTCAAACTCTGTCGAAATGTCCTTAACAAACTCATCGTCAAGAGCAGGCTTTTCGTTCTTCTTTATAGCGTGAAGTGTAATTGTAAATACAGCATCTTTGCCTGCAAGCTCGTCTGCATGGTACTCCTCGGGGAACTTTACAGTGATGTCAAATGTCTCGTCGGCATTAGGTGTATGACCCTTAATTTGCTCCTCGAAACCGGGGATAAACTGGTTCGATCCGATAACAAGCTGTTGCTTTTCAGCCGCACCGCCTTGGAAAGGGACATCGTCTACCTTGCCTAGGTAGTCGATAATTGTAATGTCGCCGTCCTCAACAGGTCTTGCCTCTACATCGACAAGGCGAGAGTTGCGGTCTAAAAGACCTTCGATTTCAGCATCTACTTCGCTGTCAGCTACAACTGCGCTCTGCTTAACTGCCTTAAGGTCTTTGTACTTGCCAAGCTTAACAGAAGGCTTGCCTGTAACGGTAGCCTTAAATGTGTAGCCGTTCTCGTCGATATCCTCGACCTGTACATCGGGGTAGTCGACAGGCTCGAAGCCCTCTGCTGTGATAACAGCTTCGTATGCTGTCGGATATGTCTCTTTAACTGCATCGTCAAAGAAAACGCCAATTCCATATGTCTTTATAATTAGATTCTTAGGTGCTTTGCCCTTACGGAATCCGGGAACGTTTAGGCGAGGTGCCATCTCTTTATATGCCTTATCGAGTCCTGCTTTAAACTCGTCGCCCTCTACCTTGATTGTAAACTCCGTTTTGCACCCTTCAAGTTGCTTTTTTTCAATTAGTGCCATTTTTTTACCCTCCTGATTTTATCTTCCTTTTATTAAAAACTATTTATCTAATGGATTATACCATGTTATACAGCATTTGTAAAACCTTATTTTATTAATATTGGATTAAATTTCAAATAATCTGCCGAAATCAGAGTAAAATCTATGCCCATATAATCTCCCTGATAAGCAGAGCGATGCCCGGGGCCGTGAATGTGCCCGTAATAGCACCTTTTTACACCGTGCGACAGCATAAGGTTTATCATGTCGTTATTTTTGTGGTTTACGGTTAGCGGCGGATAATGCAAAAAGACAACAGGTTCTCCGCCGAGCTTTTTGGCGGCATTAAGGGAGAGTTCGAGTCTTAGATATTCTCTCTTCAAAAGCTTCTCGTTTTGCTCTTTTGTCTCGTCGGTGTCCCACATGTAGCCCTTTGTGCCGCACATTGCAATGCCGTCTGACAAAAAAGCGTTGTTGTGCAGAAATTCTATACTTGTAATGCCTGCTTTTTGTAGAGCTTCTTCCATTTTTTTACCCGACGTCCACCAATAGTCGTGGTTTCCCTTGCCGATGAGCTTTTTACCGGGGAGCTTATCCAAAAAGGCAAAATCGCTAATTGCTTCTTCCATTGTCATGCCCCAGCTTATATCGCCAGGGATAACGACAGTGTCCCCCACCCCGACAAGCTTTTTCCAATTTTGTTCAAGACGATTTTCAAAATCGCTCCAACCATCGCCAAAAACATCCATCGGCTTATCTACCGATGTGGCAAGATGTAGATCTGATATTGCAAAAATCAAATGAGTCCCCCCTTTTTTTGAATTTACAAAGGAGATCTGTGCAATAATAATTATAGCCTTTTGGCTACAAAATTATGTTAATGAGGTATAGTTATGAGCAATGTAAACAACAGCATAGTATGTGGCAGCGTAGACTGCAAGCATCACAGAGGAGTTAGAGGATGCTCCTTGGGCGAAATCCATGTGGGCGGCGCTATGTCCTCCATCAATGTGACAGGATCATCTACTCGCATTCCGACATGCGAAAACTACGAGCCGAGATAGCAAATCGCCACTCCCCTACTGCAACTGCCGACCTGTCGGCAGTACATATCAGCCTTGTTTCATCACTTCGAGTACAAGCCTTGACATCTCGCTCTTTTCGTAAGACTCTGTAAATCTAACGGGCTTTTGCTTTAGTTCGGTTAAGTTTTGCGGTACCTTCATGTCGAGCAGTTCAGAGAGCTTTTCGAGGTTTTTAAACTCGTCTGCATCAAGATCCCCTTCGAGTCCCTTTAGAACAGAGCTTGCAAACTTAAAGGGCGAAGCTGTAGACACAACAAGCGCTTGACGCTCGCATTTGACAGGGTTTGCCGTGCGCTCCTCAAAAAGCGCCTTAAATGCAACCGCTGTATGGGTGTCTATCCCATAACCGTATCTGTCAAAGAGCTCCTTTATCGTGCTAAGTGTCTGCTCATCGTCTACCCATCTACCCGAAAACCTCGAAAATACCTGCTTACCCAGTGCTGTCGGTACTTTGTACTCGCCCTTGCTCATTAGCGAAGTCATAAGCGTGTCGCACATTTTGGAATCTCTACCTACAATTTCAAATAGCAGACGTTCGAGGTTGCTCGAGATAAGAATATCCATCGAAGGCGACAATGTCTTCATAAATTGACGGTTTCTGCTGTACTCTCCTGTGTGCAAGAAATCGGAAAGCACATTATTTTTATTAGATGCACATATAAAGCCCGAGATCGGCAAACCCATCTTGTAAGCGTACCAGCCTGCGAGGATATTGCCGAAATTGCCTGTCGGAACGCAAATGTCAAAGGATTCATTCGGCTTTATTGCCTTATCCTTTAGCATACGGAAATATGCATAAAAATAGTACACAACTTGAGGGAGCAGTCTGCCCATATTTATAGAGTTAGCCGAGGCAAGCAGCCAGCCTGCATCGTTTGCCTGTTTTTGCATTTCTTTGCTTGCAAATATCGCCTTAACGCCGCTCTGCGTGTCGTCGAAGTTGCCCTTTATTGCAAATACCGAAGTGTTTTCAGCCTCGTGAGTTGCCATTTGAAGGCGCTGAACCTCGCTGACACCGCCTGCAGGGTAGAATACAGCAACCTTTGTGCCCTCTACATTGGAAAAGCCTTCCAGTGCCGCCTTGCCTGTATCGCCCGATGTGGCAACAAGAATTAGCGGCTTTTTCTTAACGCCCGTCGCCTTTAGCGAAAGTCGCATTAAGTGTGGGAGAAGTTGAAGTGCCATGTCCTTAAATGCATGAGTCGGCCCGTGCCACAACTCTAAAACAGATTGACGGCCGAGTAGGTTTGTCATACGGACAGGGGCATCGTCTCCGAATTTTTCTTTGGAATATGCCTGCTGGCAAGCTGATAAAAGTTCGCTATATCCTATTTCGGGCAAAAATTTCTTTAGCAAAACGGCTGCAAGTTCAGGATAAGAAAGCTTTGCAAGCTCGCATAGTTTTGCCTTGGAAAATATAGGCATATCGACAGGCACATACAGTCCGCCATCCAGCGCAATGCCCCCTACAATTGCCTCTGTACCTGTTATTCTAATAGATGAATCCCTTGTACTGCAAAAGCGCATTATTATACCTCCGGTAGCATTTTAGTCATGAATGTATAAGCGTTGCCCCACATAATTTTTTCTACTATTTCCTCGGAAATGCCTCTCTCTAACATGGCCTCTGCCAAGTTCCAAGATTTCGAACAGTCTTCAAGGCCTACTATTTTTTTGTCGATTCCATCAAGGTCACCGCCAAGACATATTGCATTTTCTGCGCCTAATGTAAGCATGTGTTCTACGTGGTCTACCATCTCGGCAATCTCTACAACTTCGCCTTTTCCAACAAAAGGAGGGCAGAAACAAAGGCCTATAAGTCCACCTCTTTTTACTATCTCTTTAATCATGTCGTCCTTTAAGTTTCTGTTGTGATCACACTTAAAGTGAGAGTTGGAATGGCTTGCTATAAAGGGTTTCTTTGCCACTTCGCAGACATGCCAGAAGCTCTTGAATGACAGGTGGGACACATCAAGTATCATGCCCGTATCTTCGACCATTGATACAAACTTCTTGCCCCTTTCGGTAAGCCCCATGTCAACATCGGGTGTATCGCCTGCTGCATTTCCGTTGCCGTACTGGGAATCCATAAAATGGGTCATAGAAATCATTCTAACCCCTTCATTCCAGTATGTCGCAAGGTCTGCCGCATCGTCTTCAAAATAGCAAGCATTTTCGATAGAAAGAAGCGACCCTCTGCCCGAAAGTGCCGCAAGCTCTGCTTTTGTTCTAACAGGGCTTATGTCGTAGTTTTCAAGCATATGCTTATATGAACTTATGTATTTTTTTGCAAGTTCAAGACGCTCTCCCTGCTCGAGTTTAGCCGAAAAATACATGGCAAATGTTCCAAGATAAGTTTCATAATCGCCCATTTTGTCGTATGTAACATCAATGTCACCGCTTTTAAACTTTTCCGCATCTTCAACATAGTGCATAAGTGTGTCGCAATGTGTGTCGATAACTCTCTTTTTTAACATAATTTACCCCCTTGCCCCAAAGGCATTTTTAATATGATTAATTTTAAGTACCACCATTTTGTCATCTTGCTTTGTTGTGAAGACCTCTATAATATCAATCTGAGGGATAAGCTTTGTTCTATGCTTTAATAGATATTCCTTTGCGGTATCTACTATTCTGCCCTGCTTTTTATAGCTAACAGCAAGAGCAGGCCTTGACCCCGAGCGTGATTTGACCTCTGCAAAAATAATTAACTTACCGTTTTCCGCAACAATATCTATCTCGCCATGTCTGCCGATAAAGTTGCGAGAAACAATGTTGTACCCACTATTTTTCAAATACTCTACCGCCGCATCTTCGCCAAATCTACCCTTGTCCCTTGTGTTCAAAGGAGATCACCTCCGCCAAATTTAGCTCGCTTTTCCTCTAAGTTCTTCAAAAAAGAAACCCGATGAACAGGGCTAATTCCATGCTTTAGTATCATTTCATAGTGCAGTTTTGTAGGATAACCTTTGTGCTTTTTAAACTGATATTCAGGATATGCCGTATCGAGCTCTGCCATGTATCTGTCCCTTGCGACCTTGGCGAGGATAGATGCCGCCGCAATGGAGGCCGATTTTGCATCTCCTTTTACGACCGCCACACATTTCCCTTCAATTTCGGGGGTTTTGTTGCCGTCCACAAGTACAATATCTGGAGCTACATCGAGCTCGCCTACTGCCGTCGCCATTGCGAAAAGAGAGCATTTCAATATGTTGAAATTGTCTATATCCTCCTCCCCCACGCTTGCAACAGCGCAGGAGACAGATTTAGCAATTATTTCATCATACAGAGCATCTCTCTTTTTCTCGGTAAGCTTTTTGGAGTCGTCAAGCCCTTCTATTTCCACGCCTTCAGGCAGGATAACAGCCGCCGCAAAAACAGGGCCGGCAAGAGGGCCTCTGCCTGCTTCGTCGGTGCCGCACAGCATCTTTCCATGCTTATTTCTTATGTCGTCGTCAAACTCGTAGAGTGTCATCACCTTTTCTGTTTCTTGGTTATTCACGACACCACCCCTCTCGACATCAGTCATCTTGCTTTACCGTAGGCCACTCAAGCGTCATAGATCCAAGTTTTCCGGCTCTGTATTCGTCGAGCAATATTCTTGCGGCACGCTCTGTGTTAATAACTCCACCCTGAGCCAAAAATCCCCTCGAACGGCCGAGCTCTTCGAGCAGCTCAAACCCTTCTCTGTCAAAGTCCTCTATGTTGTACCTCGACTTAACAGCCTCGGGTGAAAGCTCTTTTATAAGGCGGCAGGCAATGTCCTCAACATCGAGAATGTCGTCCTTTATTGCACCTGTATAGGCAAGGTGCAGTGCCACCTTTTCGTCCTCAAACTTAGGCCATAAAATACCGGGGGTATCGAGCAAATCGACCGTGCCAAGCCTTATCCACTGCTTGCCCCTTGTAACTCCCGGGCGGTCGGCAACCTTTGCCTTTTGCGAGCCTGCAAGCCTATTAATAAGGGAGGACTTTCCGACATTGGGAATACCCAGTATCATGGCCCTCTGCGGTTTTTTCATGCCTCTTGCAAGGTCTCGTGCGAGCTTGTCTGCTAAAATCTCGGCGAGTTTTGGGGCAAGTTTGTTAACCCCTCTACCGTTTAGCGCATTTATAGACAATACCGAATAACCAAGCCCTTCGAAGTGCTTTGTCCAAGCGGCATTGCCCTCGGGCGAGGCAAGATCCGACTTGTTTAGTAGCACAAGCCGCTTTTTGTGCGATGTAAGCTCGTCTATAAGCGGGTTTTGCGAGCTTATAGGTATCCTTGCATCTAATATTTCGACTACCGCATCGACCTGTTTTAGATCTGCTTCTATCATGCGGCGTGTCTTTGTCATATGCCCCGGAAACCATTGAATATTCATATCTATCTCCGTTTCTCAAAATCCGCTTTTGAGCTCATTTACGAAATAAACCCAAATTCGGACATCGGTAGCACTCTCAGCACCACCTTACCTAAAATATATCTCTCATCTATAAATCCAACAATGGAACTTCTGCTATCCGACGAGTAATTTCTGTTGTCTCCCATTACAAATACATGCCCTTGCGGCACAACGAGCGGAAAAATAATGTCCTCCGAACGATATGTCGGCTCGTTTATATATGGCTCGTCGAGGGCTCTCCCGTCTACATAGACAATGCCTTGATTAAAATCTATGTCGACCGTTTGCCCCTCCATTGCAATTATGCGTTTAACGAGCGGACTTTCAAGTTTTGTAACAACGACAACGTCGCCGACTTCGGGTGTATAGCCAAGCTCCCACATTATGACCCTGTCGAAGTCGATAAGTGTCGGCGTCATGGAAATGCCGTCTACACCGACTATTCTAAAGACAAAGGAGAGCACCAAAACGACAGTTACGACCGAGAATACGAGCGAATCAAACCAGTCGAAAATTTCACCTCTGGCAACCTTTGCTTTATCGGGCATTTCTTCTGGGTCTTGCTCCTCGCCATCTTCCGTATGCTCCGGCGCTCCATCTTCCTCCTCGGTATGCTCTTGACCGGTAAATGCTTGCTCAGAACTTGTTTCCCCTTGAACTTGCCTCACAGATTTCGTCTCGTCGTTTTTAGGCTCTATCAGCGTATCCGATTTATCGGTTGATACCATACGGCTGTCTAAAGTCTCGCCTTTTACAACCTCGCTACCTGCAATAAAATCGACTTGGGCTGTATTGTCAGTAGAAATAATCTCGCACTCGTCATCTTCAAAGCGCAAATTGTCCTTTTCCAAAAAATCGTCGAGCGCTTGGTCTAATTCCGACCTTTCAGAGGGCCCCTTTGCAGAGCAAATATAATCTTCTTGAATATGCAAATCTGCCCCTCCTTGCGTATCTTGCAAAGAGGGGTCTTGTCCGCCCATATTACGACTGTATTTTTTAAATTCCGACATATGTCCTTCCTTTAATCTTAGTCGCCATTTTGCAAAGAGTTAAAATATGCAAACTCCCTGCTGTGTCAACTTAAGGAGATAGATATAGTCCGAGCCAAACCCCTGACTAGATCTGTCAACCTATACAAAGAGGGGCACAAAGCCCCTCAATTTTCTACGGTTATATTCTTTCCTTAACCTTAGCTCTCTTACCAACACGATCTCTGAGGTAGTAAAGCTTAGCACGGCGTACCTTACCGTGACGCACAACTTGAATTCTGTCGATGTTGGGCGAGTGGATAGGGAATGCTTTCTCAACTCCTACGCCGTAGGATAGACGACGTACAGTAAATGTAGCCGAAATTCCGCCACCGTTCTTCGAGATAACTGTTCCCTCGAACATCTGGATACGCTCTCTTGTACCCTCTTTAACCTTGATGAAGACCTTTACAGTGTCGCCGATTCTGAAATCGGGTAGGTCTGTCTTCATCTGTCCTTGTGTTACTGCCTTGATTAAATCCATTTTCAAATCCTCCATGTTATAGATGTTCGTTACCGTCGTGCGGCAGAGGACCACCTTTATTTAAGCTTTAATATAATACCACAATAAATTTGCTATTGCAAGAAGTATTTTCAAAAAATTTTGGGTTATACTCGAAAAGAGGTGATTTTTTGGGAATTATTATTGCTCGCACTGTTATTTTATATCTAATTATAGTGGTAGGACTGCGAATGATGGGCAAAAGGCAGATAGGAGACATGCAACCGTCAGAGCTTGTTATAACAATATTATTATCAGAAGTGGCCGCAATACCGATGCAGTCAAACTCCATTCCACTGGTATACGGCGTGCTATCAATTGGCGTTTTAGTCTCGATGGAGGTTTTTTTGTCGTTTCTATCGGTTAAGTCTCCGAAATTCAGCAAAATGCTTGCAGGCAACCCATGCGTTATTATAACAAACGGAGTTATAGACGAAAAAGAACTCTACAAATTGCGACTTAGCGTAGAAGATGTATACGAGGAAATGCGCTTACAAGGGATAGATAGCTTAGACGAGGTTTCGTATGCGGTATTTGAGACAAACGGGCAGATGTCAATACTACAAAGGGAAGGCTCAAAAGCTGCAACAAGGGCAGATGTGGGCAAGGCAGAGGAGATTAAGGGTGATAAAAAAATCCCAATGCCCTCCGGCACAACTCCTCCTGACAGTTTAGAAGAAAAAATAGACCTGCCATCGGTCGGCGGAAGTGGCAAAAAGGAGTATGTGGTAATTTCAAACGGAGTAATAAACAGCAATTTAATAAAAAAAGAAAATATAGATGTAATTGAAATATTAAATATTATATCTTTTTGTAATATTTCTATATTAGATATTTCACTGCTATCACTTGATAACGAACATAAAATAATAAAATTAATTAGGAGGTAAAATGAAACGTATTTATCTTGCTGGATTTATATTTTTTGCACTTTGCTTCGGTGGACTTGTCAATGAAATATGGTACAAACATACAACCGAAGATATGATAGAGCTACTATCAGAGGTAAGTTCATTTGCAGAGCTTGAAGAAATTAATCAGGCAGAGATTGCGATGAACGACTTAATGGAATATGTAGAAAAAAATAAAATTATATTCAATATAACAAGCGAACAGAGCGCTTTCGAAAGCATGGAAATGTCCTTGCACCAGACACGTGCTAATTTGATTATAGGTAACTTAGATGGGTTTGAAGTCGAAAGTGAGAGCTTAGAGTTTTTGATAGAGCATCTATATGAAAAGGAACGTTTTAGTTTGAATAATCTCTTTTAAGTGCCTGTATATTGTAAAGCAAAAATCTTTACAATATACAAGTATGGTAATGCTTTCATGTAAAGCAATATATCTTTACATGTTGAAAATGCAAGGTTTTTTTTCCAATGCTGTGTAAAAATAAGGTCCGCAACTTTCTTCATGAGTAAAAACATAAGTCCATCTTCCCACATCGTCATATACATATATATCTTGTTCTAAATCAAAGTCGGCAGCGGACAAATGCTCCGGATTATCCACTTTATACGCTTCGTTTTTATTCTGATAGAAAACATAAACGCTATTTTTCTCTACTTGATCAAACTTCACTCTCGCCGCTTCGCCTTCAATCGACTTAATAAGCCCAAAAGAAAACACGTGCCACCTGAATGCATCATACCCTACCTCCTTTTTTGCTTGATCGGATACCTCCGAGGTGAAAATTTTGCTCCATTTCCCTTTTACTGATGCCCCCGATTTTTGCTCTGTAAACTTCACTCCGAGTGATAATAAATTGTTAATCTTTTGTTTTCTTTCATAATCATTAAGATGAAATCTATAATCATTGACAGACATTGTTATATTATCAATTAATTCAAGTCTTATATTTTGCTCAACTTCATCATTTAGTGTATTCACTTCTAAAATCATATTATTTATTAATTTATACATATCTTTCATTAGCTTTTTTCTCCTTAATTGAATATTGAAAATATAAATGTTATAGGTATCGAAACAACAAGAACCGACGGTATTAAAAAAAGCACTCCGTAAGTCGGTGGAAATATCATAACAATAATGTGAAACACGCTTATTTTATCATTGCCTTGCTTTTTAGATTTAATATAAGTCGAGACTGTCAAAACAGCCGTTAATGTCCATGTTAGCAGTGTTGCAAGTGTCATTGATATCGGAAATGGTGCTCCCATCGAAATATCTATTGTAAATGCTATTGTCATGATAACTATGTGGTACAGATATACCTGTATCAACATTCTTTTTACATCAACATATATATCTTCACTTTGCAAGCTTACTTCTTTTACCCTCTCTGCAACTCCTCCACTTTGTTCTGTCAGCTCTATGTTACGCTTTGCGCTTAGAATTAGCAATAAATTTACTGCTAAATATATAACTGTGTGCACAAAGGTTGAGGCAATTTCCTCTAAATGAAAAATCCCGCCCGATATTGCTCTCGAAATATACCACGCTACCGCATAACTAACACTTCCCCATTTGACATAAAAGCCTCTGTATAAAATTGCTCGCTCTCGGTTAGCTCCCATTACAAGGTATGCCACTGCAAATGTAACAATATATAAAAACACAAATATAATAGTAGCCACAAATTCCCCTCTTTTCTTCCTATAATATATACTTTATTGTAGCACACCGATCTTTACAAAGGCAAGAATTACAGTAGCCGAACTTCGTCAGATACACATTTCCTCTGCTTTTGCTCTAAAATTATATAATAATAACCTATATATTGTGGTTTATAATAATTTTGCCCCTTATATATCCATATACCGACCATCATGTGTTGACTTTTTATTAACTGTTTGATAAAATATTAGTTGTGTAGATACATATCTTAAATCTTCGCTTTTTTAAGATATTCTACACTATTGGCTTTTGTGCATTTACTCCCACACATTTATGTGCATTGCCTGCAATATTTTTAAAAAAAGGAGGAAATTTAATGGCAAAATCCAAGAAAATCCTATCACTTCTGCTTGCAGTAGTGATGACGGCGGCCATGTTACCAATGGCGGCCATGGCGGCAGACAATGCCAATGTTGGTGTGCGTGTTATTACCAAGGAAATCGATGGCACTACACAGACAGTTGCTCTGCAAGCGATGCTACCCGAAAACAGCGAAGGCATTACAAGCATAGCAACAATGCTTAGCTTCAACACAGCCAAGCTAACCCTGCAAGATGACGCCGGCGAAGCAGTTACTGTTGCTGCTACACCTTCAGACGTAAGAAGTTCTGTTGATGTTATTCTAACAGATGCAGCAAATGCCGACTACACGATTTACGATGCAGATGTAGCGCTGTCTAACGGGGGTTATGCGATCCTGTCCATAACTTTGAGTGAGGACGGCGATTCCACACCCAACACTTCGCAAGACAAAGCAGGCTGGCAAGATGTTTATCTGCTAAAGTTTACGACAAACGGCGAAGCAACGACAACCGATATTAGGTTTGTTGACAACACAACCACCGATGCGACTGGCTTAGCGGCGCTTGATGCAGCTAACTATAATGCAGCATCATTTGTTATGGTCGGAAGTGACACTCTTGCTGTCAACAGCTTTGTCTATGGAAATCATGGCGTAAGCAATACTTTTGACTCATTTGACACCATGACAGCTGAGGGTACAGGTACATTTGATCCTGAGGAGCCGCCATATATTCGTGGTGACGCTGATTTGAATGGAAGAGTTGAGCTAGCTGACGTAATATTAATATTAGACTATCTTGCTAGCAAAATTTCATTAAATGATACTCAACTCGCTGCAGCCAATGTAGATGAAGCAAGTCCAGGGGTTGCACTGAATGATGTAATCAAAATACTAGATTACCTTGCAAGCAAAATCACAGAACTATAATTTAAGGAGGTTAAGCGAATGAAAACATCAAAAAGAGCTTTGTCGTTACTGTTAGCTGCCGTTATGGTATTTTCTATGTTTCCAATGACCATATCTGCGGCAAGCTTACCCAGTGTGACACTAGAGCTCAAAGATGCAAAAACCAGTTATCAAGCCGGTGAGCTTTTCTCGGTCGACGTATACTTAAATAATGCTTCGGCAGTCCAACCAATCAAGGGATATGGATTTGTTTTTGAATACGATAGCTCTATGTTGACTCCAGCCACTGACACTGTCGACTATGCTTACGACTATTTTGATCAAAACGACGCAGGTGCGATGAGGACGTGGTCTGGTACTGTTGGTGCGACCATCACAAACTTTGTATCTGTAGTTTATGGCGGATCAAATCCATATAGTGTTGAAGCAGATGCTGAAATTTTACTCGGTACACTAAATTTTACAGTAAAAACAGATGCACCTGTAGGTAGCACTTCTATTGGATTTACCACAGATTTTTCATTAGTCAACACAAAAGAACAATCAGTTCTTGACGATAGCAATGCACCGATTGCAGCTATGGACTACACATCTGTTGCTTCCATCAACATCGTAAAACCCGGTGTAAACCTTGACACGACATCGGTCAATGTCAACGGTTCGGCTGATGTTACAGTGCAGGCTACGGCTATCAGTGATGATGGCTCAGATGTAACGGATACTGCAACGTGGTCTGTATCTCCGACAACCGGAGGTGTATCGGTCGCTACGGGCGGTGTCATTACCGTTGACAAAGATGCAACAGCTGGTGACTACACTATATCCGCATTAGGTGTGACCGGCACGGCAACGCTAACAGTTACAGAAGCGGCATTAACAGCTATTGAAATCATGGGTGATACCGCCGCAACAGTAATAGCAAAAGACATAAAAACCGTTACACTATCCGCTACGGGTACATATGAAGGCGGATCCACAGCCACAGTAACAAGTGGAATCACTTGGAGCATTGATCCTGCAGTTGAGGGTGCAAGTGTTTCGAGCAGTGGTGTTGTTTCTATCGAGGACAACGTAAGCGGAGATGTTACTGTCAAAGCTGCGGCAGCAGCAAATAGTTCTATTTCCGACACTCACACCATCGTTGTCACTCGTCCTGCTCCTTCGGTAAGATCGGTGGCCATTTCAGGCGCAGGCAACGTTAATGTGCCCACAGTAGCAGCTGGTGATTATACCGAATCATTCACTGCAACCTTCACTGACCAGTACGGCGATACTTTCACTCCGACCACTACTACGACTTGGAGCATTACTAATGGCGATACGACAGGTATATCCATCGATAATAACGGAGTGCTCACTGTATCACCTACAGCTAATGGAGGACAATATATTATAATAAAAGCAGCAAACTTTTTATCAGATGAGCATACCGTAGTAGTCAACAAAGCTGCTCCTGTTGCAACGTCTATAGCGGTAACCTCAGCAACAGACACCCTTGCAGTGCCTGTAGTAAACGCAGACGGCGACATTCAAGAAGCTACCACTACGTTCACTGCAACTGTGACAGACCAATTTGGTGCACCTATGACCGGTGAAACCGTAACTTGGAAAGTTACTAACGCAGACGGCGCTACCGTTGAAGGCGTTAGCATCGCAAATGGTGTTGTCACCGTAGAAAGTAATGCGAGCATCATAGGTCTCAATTACACTATGACGGTTACTGCAACAGCCGCAGGATTCGAGGCTACAGCTGAGCTTACTCTCACCAAAAATGCGTCTGTTGACACAAGCATTGATATCTACTCTGCAGAAGACACAGCCTTTGAGACAAAACTAAATGGTACAACTATCAGTGTAACAAAGCCAATAGGTGATACCAATGCAACGTACGAACTTGTAGCAGAGGTATTAGATCAGTATGGCATTTTTACTTCGACTAACCCTGCGATGGGTTATACCGATACTCCAAGTGACGGCATTACTTTTGAATCAGGTACGACATTCACAGTAACAAAAGATGCTACAGCAAGTGATGATTTACACGTTGTAACTGCAAATGTAGCTGGGTTAAATGCTACGGTGAATTTTAAAGTAGTAGACATCAACATAGTTTGGCCTACTGTTTCGGTTGCCGATTCTACACCTACATACGGCGACAACTGGACGGACATTTTAAGTAAAACCGGCGGTAGTGCAGATGTCAACGGAGCAAATGTTGAGGGAGACTTTAGCATAGTTTCCAAAGTCCCTGCCGTTGGCGATACAACCTATGAGATGAACTTCCTATCAAGCGATGGCAATTACGATGTTACAGCGCCTTTCTCTGAAAGTGTAACAATCTCGCCTGCAACGCTGACTGTAACAGGTCTTGATGCAACAGACAGACCATACGACGGCACAACCGATGTTGCTCTAACAGGCGGCACTGTTGAAGGATTTGTGAACAGTGAATCCACAGCGGATCTCACAGGTTTTGCTATGCCTACGAGCGGCACTGTGACCGATGGAAATGTTGGAACAGGTAAGCTTGTTAGCTTTACCGGTCCAACAACAACAAATGACAACTATGAATTTGGTGCTATCAGTGATATTGAAGTTGACATCACAAAGAAACCCATCACATTAGACGCAGTCACAATTGCACCAAAGACATTTGACGGCACAACGACTGCGAATGCGACAGCTACATTTACCAACGTAGTAGGCTCTGAAGTAGTCAACTATACTGCTGTTGCAGATTATAACAATGCAAATGCCGGAACTACAGGCGGTAGCGGTACTGTAACTCTTGAAACAACAGGCGTTGCAGCAAACTACTCGCTCGCAGATGGAGGCTTTACCTTCAGCGGAAGTACACCGGCTATCGCTAAGGCAACTTGGTCCGGTAGCATCACTCCCAATCCTATCACTGTTATAGAAACAGATGTTAGCGAAAAGACAATCACATTCCCGACAAGCGAGCTTCCAGCCGATGCTCTAGCAGATAGCGATTCATTCGTGTTTGCTTCGACCGCGCCTACAGATGTTAGCAGCGTGCTTGAAATCTACTCAGTAGATTCTGGAACTGGAACGGTAACCTTTAAACTCAAAGATGCTGCTGTTGACGGTGATATGGTAACAATCCATGCGTTAGTTAAGTCGACAAACTACAACGATATAGCAGTTGACTTTGTTATCAATGTTTCCGACAAATTCGGCGCATCTGTTGCAGTAAGTGGTGTTCCAACAGGAATAATCTATGTTGGCGATCAGTTCCAACTTGATGCAATTGCAACTCCTGACGACACAACTGGCGAGGGTGCAACAGATGCAGCTAATAACGCATCTTACACATACTCGGTATCGCCTACTACTGCTGCAAGTGTAGACGCAGCAGGTGTTGTTACTATTCTTGAAGACGGCAATATGACATTCACAGCAACATACTCCAGTGACACACATGCAGGTAACGGAACTGCAAATGCTACGGCTAACAACAAGGTCACAATCTCGGTTGTAGCAGTCGATCCAACTGGTCATGCTTCTGATGACGGTGTTACAGACTTCCTAAATCAGGACAGCTTTACAGTTGGAGCTCTTACACCTGTTGCAGGTGAAGTAAACAGCTACAAAGTACAGATTAAGGGCACAAAGGACTTTGTTGCATATGATAGTTCCAATCCTCTACAAGGTAATGCAGAGTGGTTTGGTCTTGGTATCGGTAACTTTGCCGTTAACGGCGGTACAGCTATCGACATCACAGCAGGACTTGAGTACTATGGCGGCGGTGTTGTTACCGGAACAGGTTCTACATTTGCCGACACAGCAGATAGCACTTCTGTAAACCTAACTGCTAAAGAGTTCCCGCTATACCTTGCTAACGGCAAGAACGGCATGGTAAATAACATCCGTACAATCGCTCTTTCCGATGGCACAAACGACGTTATTCTAACAATAGAGCTTATCCCCTACGTAGCACCTTCCGAAGAACGCCCTGACCGTGATGATTCTTCGACTTCTACTCCTTCGACAGACAATTCTGACGAAGATAGAGACACAGGCATCACTCTTGAAGGCGACTTCACAGGTAATCTTTCGGTAACAGTAGTCGGTGCAGGCACATCTGTTTACGGCGATCTATTCGAAGCAATGGCTGACGGTATTGCTAAGCTTGGTTACACGACAGGCTTTAAGGTACTTGCAGCTTACGACATCGAAGTTGAAGAAGTAGACGGCAGAGTTAAGCTCTCCTTCCCTGTTGGCGATGAATACAACAACAAGCGTTTCTTCATCGTACACCAGAAGAACGATGGCGATGTAGAGGTATACACAGGCAGAGTAAGCGATGGCATTGCTTCTGTCACAGTAGACGAGCTCTCCCCCTTCATGATTGCTATTGAAGACGAGAGCGGCCTACCCTTCATCGATGTTATATCTGATGCTTGGTACTTCGAAGCTATCGCATATGTTTACGACAATGGCATCATGAGCGGAGTTTCGGACAACATGTTCAACCCTGACGGCACAGCAACAAGAGGTATGGTAGCAACAATTCTACACCGTATCGAGGGCGAGCCTGAAGTAGAACTAATGTACGCAAACTTCATGGACGTTGCTCAGGGATCGTGGTACGAGCAGTCGATCGCTTGGGCAGTTAAGGAAGGTATCCTAAACGGTATCGCTCCTGAAACAATGGGTCCAGACAATGCAGTAACACGTGAGCAGTTTGTAACAATGCTTTACCGTTACGCAGGTAGCCCGACAGGCGCAGCAGAGCTAACATTTAGCGACGTTGCAGACCTATCGGATTGGGCTGAAGATGCAATGGCTTGGGCTGTTGCAGAAGGCATCATCACAGGTAGAGACGGCAACATGCTTGTACCTCAGGGCACAGCAACAAGAGCTGAACTTTCCACAATGATGATGAGATACATGAGCAAATAAACAGTACACTTAAAGCGGCAGCCTTTTGGCTGCCGCTTTTTTTAACCGCTTTAGCAAGAAATAACCCCCCAGTTAAATTGGGGTTTAAAAAAGCTTTAGCTTTCAGCATTGAAGGAAGCGAGATGACAATTCAACCATCATTCAACACTGTGGTGAATAATAAGAGAAAGTGCGTAGTTTGAACGGTTGCAGAGAAGTTGATGGAGTTGACGAATTTTCAAATACCTCTTAAGAGGTTTGTCGGTAGTATGCCCTTATAAGGCTTGTGCATACCACCGGCTAAGCTGGTGTTTTTGATTATCAGCACATATTATTAAATCAAGCATTTATATTAATTATGGAATTATGAGGTTCGTCCCCTATCACCATGCTATATTATAAATTACCCTCTCCCCTATTTTGACTTGCTTGCAAAGTTATTTTTATTTTTTAGATTATATATCGCAAAGCCTGTCTTGCCCGCATACTCATAAAAGATGTAGTTTACATAGCATTAATCTATATGATATAATTCTTGATAATACAGTTTATTTTAGCACTTATAAATAATAACAAAGGAGCGCAACATGATTAGTGAAAAAGCAAAAAAAGACATGGAAACGCTTAATGAAACATTTGGAAGAGATACGCTGCTTTCTCTCGCAACAATAGACGGCGACCGCCCTAGCGTGCGCATAGTTGATGCTTATTTTAAAGATGGGAGTTTTTATACAATAGTCGATTTATTTTCGGAGAAAATGAAACATATAGCAAAAAATCCCGTCGTAGCAGTATGTGCAAATAACTATTTTTCCGGTCATGGCATAGCGACAAATATTGGACATATTTACAGTGACGAAAATATTGAGCTTGCAAAAAAATTAAAGGAAGTTTTTGCAGATTGGTGGGATAACGGCCATAGTGACTATAATGCAAAGTCTACCGTTCTATTAAAAATCACAATGACAGACGCAGTGTTTTTTGACTTTGAAACAAGGCATGAAATAGTATTTTCATAAAAAAAGCCTTGTGCAAATAATGCACGAGGCTTTTTTTATAGACTAGCACAGGGCTCATAGCGATACGGTTTGTTTGAAATTCTGCGACTCTAATAATGACATGCCGCCTTGCAGCAAGGTATAACATCGTTGGAATGCTTGATACCTTTTAAGGAGCTATAAACAAAGCTATGGGGCGGCATGCTAATAAAGCTGGCTCGTGTTATATCATCCTTGTTTGAACGGACGTGGACAGACTATGCCATACCGTTGCAAGGGAAAGACCTATAATCCGAACCTGCCTCAAAACGGCCTGTTTTTCCGCCATT
>CAYJFK010000053.1:0-4910 GCA_964369475.1 uncultured Oscillospiraceae bacterium
GGCTCGGGAGTTACCTCGGGCTCGGGAGTTACCAAATGCTCGGGGGCTACTACCGGAACGGGGGAATTTACCAAGACCGCTTGCACGATAAATCTGCTGTCCTCGCTGCCGCTGTCTGTGCAGGTCGACAGTGTTATAATCCTGTCGTTTGCCGTGAACTCGTGGTCAAAATCTATATCGGCCTCCGACTGCTCCTCCCATACACGGAGGTATGCAAGATAATCTTCATCGCTCTTAAAGCCGAGATAGTAGGTGTTTGTGCCGACCGTCGTTGTGTATGCCGAGAAAATTTTGTATTCGTATCGGCCGTCCTCGGTGTAGATATAAACATATGGGTGAGCATCGGCATAGGAGGCACGCTGATAGTTTAGCAGATCGCCAAACATCGTGCGGTTTTGCATGTTGTGGCCGTATATTACCGTGTTTAACATCGATAGGTCGGGCGTGCAGAGCTTATCTAAAAATATGCTGCCGACACGACTGGGGCGACCGTCGTAGCTGGTGTATAGATACTCCTCGTTATATTCGCTCTCGAGCATCGGGTAGTTTACCGCCGTGCCCGGTATCCAAATCCAGCCGAAAATGTCGGGGTTTACCGCCTCGAGCCCTGCAAAGTCTACACCCTGATCGGGGGTAAAGACAGGCGCTGAGGGAGCGCTCTCGGTCGGCTCCTCGGGCTGATCTTCCTCTTGCCCTTCCGGAGTTATAGCCTCGTCCTCCTCCTCGGGTGCGAGAAGTTGGGGCGGCCCTAAGAAGGACTGCTGGGCATTGTTATAAATCTCGGCTTCTTCGTTGTTTTTCATAAGTGTAACCGTTACCATATAGGACGAATATACAAAAACAATGCCGAGAATTACGCTTAGAATGATTTTAATTGTTCTCTTGTTTGAGTTGCTCGATTGATTTGCTGTCACCGGTTATTTGCCTCCTTTTTTAGCCATCTCAATGCGGCGTTCCATAAGTTCGGGGTTGCCTGCGTGACGAAGTGCCACTTCGGGGGCAACCTTGCCGCTCTGCACAAGGGCTAATATGCTTGCGTCCATCGTAACCATGCCGTCCGATGCGGCGGCCGTTATGGCTGAATCTATTTGGTGGGTTTTGCCTTCTCTTATCATGGTGCGTATCGCTGTGTTAACGTGCATTATCTCGAATGCGGCGTGAAGCTTGCCATCTGTGCCGACGAGCAGTTGCTGGGATATTACCGATTGCAGTAGCATGGCAAGCTGAACTCTTATCTGCTGTTGCTGACCGTGGTCGAAAACATCTACAATACGGTCTATCGTGTCTGCCGCTCCCACTGTATGGAGGGTAGATATGACGAGATGACCGGTTTCTGCCGCCGTCATAACGGTTTGAATCGTTTCAAAATCTCGCATTTCGCCGACCAAAATAACGTCGGGCGCTTGTCTTAAACATGCCCTAAGTGCACCTACATAGGACTGCGTGTCGAGCGCTATCTCTCGCTGGCTTACAATGCATTGCTTGTTTTTGTGAAGGTACTCGATCGGATCTTCCAGCGTTATAATATGACCGCTACGTGCGTTGTTAATATGGTCTATCATACAGGCAAGAGTCGTCGACTTACCGCTACCGGCAGGGCCTGTTACAAGCACAAGACCGGCTGTTTTATTAATGGAATTTATAACCTTGTCGGGCACTCCGAGTGCATCTTTGTCGGGGATACCAAAGGGAATAACACGAATAACTGCGGCAAGCGATCCTCTCTGCTTGTAGGAACAGATACGAAAACGAGAAATGCCTGCCATCGCAAAGGCAAAGTCGTCGTCGCCGTTTTTGCGCAGATTGTCCAAAGGACGGTTTGCGGCAGAGTATATACCCTCGATTAGATCGTTTGATATGTCGGGGGTGATAAACTGCTCGCCCAAAGGGGTTATTCTGCCGTTTATTTTGAAGGTAACAGGCGCACCGGCTATAATAAAAATGTCGGTTGCGCCCTCGCCTACCGAGTGCCTTAATATTTCTTCTATGTTTTGCATTACTGACCTCCTAAGGGTGGATAAGTCGACAAGACTTCCTGCGACTTCAAAAATGGGCTGAGATTATCAAATTAGATAAAAGCAGTTTTAACTTAAGATTTTATCTATCACCCTAAAGGCGATGAGCCGTCCCAAACATCAAGGCTGTCGTCGGGCGCCCACTCGGCGACAGATATGACCTGCCATGTAGTTACAGACATGTCAAACCCCAGTTCTACCTTTAGTATCTGCGCATCGTCTATCGGTACACTATAACTGTATCCGCCAAAAAATTCCGATGTTACGCCATCGGGCATCTCGCCCGCTTGAAGTTGTTCCAATATCTTTGCCGCCTCAAGGTCTGCCACGTAGTAAGCCGTGTTTGCCTCGGCAGTTCTTGTGGCGAGCGCCCATTCGTTGTTGGCGCTCATTAAAGAGAGTAGAGAAAAAATCGTTAGGCAGAGTACGGCAAATAGCGTTAAAAGTGTGGCACTGCCTATGTTTATGCCGCCCGAGCGACTTGTGTTCTTAACCATGTTGCACCGCCTTTACAGGCATACTGTATATCTCGCCCTTGGGGCCTGATACAGTAATGTCGGCACTGCCGTCATCCGTTTCGGTTAGTGTTAGGGTGTAAATATCGCCTGTACCCTCTGTAAAATTTTCATCGTAGGTCAAAAGCATGTCGCCACTGCCAATTGCCTTGTACCGCTCTGCCGCTGTCGTTGCGGCGTGCACTGCACGAACGAGCTCCTCGCTTGCATCGGCACGGAGTTTTGCCGTTGCGAAAACTCTTAGCGTAATTGCAGAACAAAGGGCAAAGAACATTAAAGCAAGGGCAAGCTCCATTAACAGAAGGGAACTGCGACCGGGTTTTACTCTTTTCACGAGCTCACACCTCCGCTTCTAAGCATTAACTCGATGTCGGAAGTGCCGCCGCCTGTACCTGTACAGGAAATTTTAAGCAGTCCGAGATCGGTTATCTCAAATGTCATGTCCTCTGCCTCGATAACGGGCTCGCCATCGTCGGGGAAAAGGGCATCTTGATTTTCGGGAGTGTCGAGAATAAATAGCTCCATTAGGTACTCGCTATTGTAGTAAAGATATGTTACATATGGCTCGCCGTCTATCGTTTCTCTTAGAAGAAGTGCCGGAATTCCGCCGACCTGACCGACCGATACACCGCCCAAAGAATCGTAGTGACGCACCTTTGTTGTAACATAGCTAACCCCTGTGTTTTCGGAAAAGCGCCTGTCGGCGACCGACTTAACATCTTGATAGGAGCGTGCCCCCGTTACAAGAAGTATAAGTAGCGATGTAGCAAAAGCGCCAAATAAAAGCATGGTAAAAATTGTATCTATTCCACTCTTTGTCTTCACTGTACCACCTCCAAAACGGTAAATTCGGGCATGATGTTGGAGGCAAATATGCGGTAGTCCACATAGAATTTCTCGTAATCTATCCTAAGCCCATAGCGCTCCTCGAGCTCGGAGAGCGTTGCGGGGTATATGCCCTCCATTGCGTAGCAAGAAACAATAGAGCGACGAATGGCAACCTCTGTTAGGCGCAGTTGTTCCTCTCTGCTTGTGGCATCTGCCGACTCTATACCTGTCGACAGTAAAAATGCCACGAGTGCAAAGACGAGCAGCGCCGTTAGAGGGAGCATAAAGTCCCCGAATTTTTCTTTAAACCAACTATTTCTCATACCCACCTCACAGTGTCGACATTATGGAGGCAAGAGGGAGCATAACAGATACCAAGATTAAACCGACAAGCAGCGACATTACAATTACAAGAGCAGGCTCTACCTTGCTAACGATAGATTCTATTCTTGTCTCTGCCTCGTCGGCACTGCGGCGAGCGATTTCGGCCATAACGGTGTCCATCGTACCTGTGCGCACACCGACAGCGACCATGCGAGTGTATAAAAGTGGTAGAATTTCGCTCTTTGCAAGGGCAGTGCCAAAGCCTTCGCCCTCTGCAAGTTTGTCTCTGCAGGCATCGATTTTGGACTTCATTGTGGCATCGTCTATTAAATTATATGCCATATCGAGCGATTCATCCACGTCCATGCCGCTCGAAAGAGCCATAGACATAACGCTTGTGAAACGAGCAGAGGACATTGCGACCTCGTGCTCTGTGCCGCCAAGCAGTCTGCCAAGCGATCTTGCCGCTTTGGAACGGCGAGTGTCGGAGGTTAGAACATATCCGACAAAGATTGCAAGTAGCGCCACAAGACCCCATAAAATTATGGAATTTTCACGCATGAAAAAGCCAACTTCGAGCATGGCGGTCGCTGTGCCGCCCATCTGTGCGCCAAGTTGCGAGTATACATCGTGGAATATCGGAAGAACCTGCACAAAGAATACCACCGTTACTATTGCAATTACAGCAAGTAGCATGGAGGGGTACAAAATTGCATTTTTAATGCTTATGCGCAGACTCTCCTGCCTGTCGTAGTAGTCGGAGAGCGATATTAACACATCTTCCAGTTTACCTGTGCGCTCGCCTGCCTCTATCGTGTCTACCATGTAGGAGGGGAATAGCTCGGTATTTCTTAAAACTTCGTAGAGCGGCATACCTATTTCTAAGTCTTTACCTGCCGTCTCGAGCGTCTGACGGAGGGCTGTGTCGACCTCGTCGTTTGCAAATAACAGCACACCCTCGCTTAGCGGAATACCTGCCTTTGTGGCAAGGTGAAGCGATAGGCAAAAGGAAGATATGTAGGAAAATGAAACAGATTTCAAAATAATGCTCCTTTTCTATATTCTTTTTATTTTACTGTTCTCGAATGATGAGCTATCGTGAAATGAGCAGATTAAGCCACATTACATTCGGTTATATTATAGCCCATTTTGCGAAAAATTGCAAGTAATTTGTGAATATTTACGACATGATTTACAATTTATTTATATATGAAGATATTGTGTATGG
>CAYJFK010000053.1:5010-7252 GCA_964369475.1 uncultured Oscillospiraceae bacterium
ATTATATCGGAGGGCGACATCTTAAAGCCTCTTGCTTCGAGTGCCGCTTTGCGCACCTCGTCGTTCTCGTCTACCACGGTAACGACCTTGGGGACACCTGCCTCTAATCCCTTGTTAATTGCAAAGGAGATGCATTTGTCAAGCTCGCCCCCCATTAGGCCAAAGTGCATGGCGGAGCTGTGCAAAAAGCGTGAACCGCATGTCATGGCGCAGCTCTCGTCGCCGTAGACCTTGCCCTCAGCGGCAAGCCATTCGATTGTCAAGGGGTTTGCGGCAAACCATGTGCGGTTTGTAATGTAGTAGCCCTTGTAGTCATATAGATATGGGAAAAGTGCATCGTCTGCTGTGGTGGCATCTGTTAGGCAGGGAAGATCTACCTCGTCTGCCTCTATGCCGTCGAGCATTAGAGAGTATTCTCTCGCACGCATTGCTATGTCGAGCTTTTGCTCGTAGGCGAGCTTTTTCGAGCCCTCGTTTTCGTATGTTGTGTACATGCGAACGGAGGTCGCCTCGAATTTGTCTATAAGTTCCATAAAGCGAGCCCATATCATTCTGCCGCAGTTGTTCTTTTGCATTGCAGGGTCTACACGGAGTGTCTCGAGCCAGCAAGCACCGTCCGGTTGCATGGAAAAGCGGCCAAAGCCTGCCAAAGTGCCGTCCAGTTCGGCAACGACCAGTTCGCCATCGTCGAAGTTAAAGAATAGATCCTCGACCCCTGCAAGGTATTGAAGCGAAGGGGTAGAGCCCTTTTCAATTTCGAGTAGCCTTGGCATATCTTCTCTTTTTGCCTGACGAATTACAATGTCTGCCATTTTTATATCCTCCCCTTATAAAAGTAATAGGTAATAGGTAATAGGTAATAGGTATGGTGGAAAAGCGGAGCTTTTCTTCATTTATTTAGCAAGTTGGGGTCGAGTATACGCCTGCTTCGCCGTCTTTGAAGTAGCTTGCAAGGTCTTTTGCCGAGAACATGCCCTTGTCGGTAACGACACCCGAAACAAGGTTGGAGGGGGTTATGTCAAACGCAGGGTACCAGCCCTTTACACCCTCCATCGTTGTGCGTGTGCCAAGTGCGTCCATTGCAAGTAGAGGGTCTCTCTCCTCGATCTTTACATCGTCTGCCGAGGCGTGGCGAATGTCAGGCGCTCCCGTTACAAAGTAGGGGATACCAAAATGGTGGGCACAGAGCGCTATTTGGAATGTGCCGACCTTGTTTATAATTGTGCCGTCCATGCATATTGCATCTGCCGCCGAAGTAAATATGTCTACACCCTTTTTCATCATGGCAAAGCCGGGCATGTTGTCTGTTATAACGGTAACATCAAAGCCCTGATCGCAAGCGACAGAGGCTGTAAGCCTTGCGCCTTGGAAGTATGGTCTTGTTTCGGGGCAGATTATCTTTAGATCATAACCCCTGTTTTTTGCCTCTCTAAGGAATAGACCAACAACGGTATCGCCAAAGCACTGTGTCATAATTGTGCCCTTGGAGGGGAAATGATCTACAAGGTGAGATGCCGTCTTTGCTATTCTCGAGTAGCGGAACTCCATCATGCCGACGGCAAAATCGAATATTGCCTCCTCGACATTTTTGCCCTCCTCGGCTGCCTTTTTGGCGGCGGCAAGGCAGTCGGCAGTTATTGCCTCCATGCGAGCGACCGTTGTAGGCCTTGCGTGGGAGAGTGTGTATGCCGCCTTCTCCATGTAGCCGAAAAAGTCCTTCTCGCCCTTAGCCTCGTGAGCGGCGAGCGCCATTCCCATAGCGGCCGCATAGTATGGGCCTGCCGACTGTGTTACCATGTCGGCTATCGACTGTGCCACCTCTGTGTGGCTCGTGCAGGTTACAAACTCGGTCTTAATGGGGTATATGCGACGGTCGAGAATACGCACCGCTCCCTTGTCGTACCATGCTACGTTTTCGTATTTTAGCATAAAAGCTAAATCGTGATCTGCTCTTTTTGTCATAATATGCTCCTTTATTTTAATTTATAATTTTTTTCTTTTAAAGAAAATTATCAGAAGGGAAAAACCTAAAATATAGCCCCTTCGCAAGGAGAGGGAGCGACGAGGGGGCACCATCAGGGGGCCCAACGGCTTAAATCCCCGCCCCGAGGGCGTTAAAAATCAGCTTTGCTGATTTTTTTAGCTTGGAGAAAGCATTTTTTCTCCAAGCTGAATTATACTACATATAAGGGATATGTGCAAGATTGCAGTGGGCAAAATATATCTTGTGGAGAAAAATTTT
>CAYJFK010000053.1:7352-14331 GCA_964369475.1 uncultured Oscillospiraceae bacterium
AAGGGATATGTGCAAGATTGCAGTGGGCAAAATATATCTTGTGGAGAAAAATTTTCTTAATGCCAATAAAATGATTACAGGTCTTTCCCAAGGCTAAGAATTTTTCTCGAAACTGCAATTTTTATTTATCAATTTGCATTGTCGCTCTATTGTATTAAAAGAGGATATGTTATATAATAACATAATACAGACTGAAGAAAAGCATATAATGTAAATCTTGCGGAAGGTGGGGGAGCGGCGAGGGGGCACCATCAGGGTGCCCACTGGCGTTAAATTCCCGCCCCGTGGGCGTTAAAATCAGCACCGGCTGATTTTGTCAGATTGGAGAAAACGATTTTTCTCCAATCTGGATATGTTATATAATAACATAATAATGTTTAATTTTAACTCGGAGGTATACTTTTTTGAGTAGAATATTAATTGTTGAAGACGAGCACGCAATTGCCGATATAGTGGAATTTAACCTACAAAAAGAAGGGTACGAGACTACCGTAGCCTACGACGGTGGGGCAGGGCTCGAGCTTGCCTTGTCGCAAGATTTCGACCTTGTACTGCTCGATGTTATGCTTCCCGTTATGGACGGGTGGGGCGTGCTTACAAAGATTAGGGAAAACAAGGCGACCCCCGTTATAATGCTTACCGCCCGTGAGGAGGAGATAGACAAAATTCACGGCCTCGAGCTCGGGGCGGACGACTATATAACAAAACCCTTTTCCATGAACGAGCTAAAGGCGAGAATTAAGGCAAATATCAGACGTGTTAAATCCTATGCCGAGACCCCCGAGGAGTCCGGCGACAGGGTTTATGTTCACGGGATAATTATAGACTTTACGAGAATGCTCGTTATAAGAGGCTCGGAAGAAATAGAGCTTTCGGGGCGAGAGTTTACATTTATCACACTGCTTTTCAAGAATAGAGGCAAGGTATTTTCAAGAGAGGAGCTCCTCGAGCAAGTTTGGGAATACGAGGGCTTTTTGGGCGACACGAGGGTTGTCGACGTTATGGTTAGGCGGCTTCGTGAAAAGATAGAGCGTGACCCCTCCGACCCCGATGTGGTAAGAACACGCAGAGGTGTTGGCTATTACATGGAGGTTTAATGCCCTTGTCGCTCTCGCCCTTGGATTAAAGGGAAAGCACACTTTTTGCGAGTAAAAGAATAGCAGAGGCTGAAATACTTGGCTCTCGATAAAAACTTAGGGGATGTTGTATGAGAAGTAGTCTCCAGATAAAAATGGTCTTAATAATGGTGCTCCTTGCTGTGTCGGTCATGCTTGTGGTCGGCACTATGCTTGTTAACAATGTCGTTTCCTTTTACAACGACGATTTTTTGCGACAGGTCGAGAACTTTTTTAACGAGGATATGGTCTTGTCGCTCCAAGATGCGGGGGAGTCGGGGGTAGACATAATGTACAGCCGAATGTCGCTCTATGCCTCGCAGCTCGGGATAGATACTTATAGGAATTTTTATATAATGAACTACGAAGGCAAACTGCTCTCAGGCTCTAATATCGAGCTTGGCAGTGCGCTCGACATGACGCCAAATCTCCTCGCGGGTCTGTCGGGGCGTGTCGGGGACGGGATAAACACCTCGGCAAGGTATATGGACTATGCTGTGCCGATCGGCGAGGAATATGTTGTTTATATCAAGGACAGCAAGGACGAAGTGCGAGACCTTACGTGGGAGATAGTCGTTATTATTGTCGAAACGATGCTCGTTACATTAATTTCGGCAATACTGCTATCCTTCCTACTTGCAAGGACCATAACAAACCCAATAGAAAAACTTACGGTCGGTGCGGCGAGAGTTGCCTCGGGCGATTTTTCCGAGCCTCTCCCTGTCTCCTCCAAGGACGAGATAGGCACACTTACCGAAACATTCAACTCGATGAGCGAAATTCTTAAAAGCACCCTCGACGATATAGAGGGCGAGCGCAACAAGTTTATGACGATCTTTCTATACCTTACAGACGGTGTCGCCGTATTTGACGGTAGCGGCAGACTGCTCCATATAAATCGTGCGGCATGTGAGATGTTGGGCGGCAACTGGATAGAAAACGAGGCAGGCTTTGAAGATGTATTTCCAAGCCATATGGTCGACATTGCCCCTCTCGAGCTAATAGCCGAGGAGGCAGGCGCTGTGCGTGATCTAACGGCCGGCAGCAGAACGCTGCGCACATATTTTGCCTCCTTTATGCTCCCTCAACAACCGGGCAGCATGACAGAGGGCTTTATTGCCGTTATACACGATATTACCGAGGAGGAGCGGCTAAATGCGGCAAGGCGAGAGTTTATAGCAAATGTATCGCACGAGCTTAGAACACCCCTTACAAATATAAAGAGCTACACCGAAACGGTAGTCGAGTCGCCCGAGCTCTCCGACGAGAAGAAGAACTCCTTCCTTCAGGTCGTGCTAAACGAGAGCGACAGAATGATTAGAATTGTTAAAGACCTTCTAACGCTCTCGAGGCTCGACAGCGACAAGCTCGATTTGCACCCGAGATTATTCGGAGTTGCCGACATGCTTCGCCGTGTCTACGATGCCATGAGGATAGATGCGGAAAATCATCGTCATGTGCTTACTCTCGAAATCGGGAATGTGGGCGAGATTATAGGGGATGTCGAGCGAATAGAGCAGGTAATTGTAAATATCGTTTCAAATGCCATTAAGTACACCCCCGATGGTGGGCGAATTTCGCTTACTGCAAGTCGTGGCGACGACCATGTTAAGATAGTGGCAAGGGATAACGGCATGGGCATTTCCGAGAAGGACAGGGCGAGGATATTCGAGCGTTTTTACAGGGTGGACAAGGCAAGAAGCCGTGAAAAGGGCGGCACAGGCCTTGGGCTTGCCATTGCAAAGGAGATTGTGGAGGCGTCGGGCGGCAGTATCGACCTTATAAGCGAGCTTGGCTCGTATACCGAGGTAACTGTTTGTCTGCCGATTGCAAATTGAGGTCGATATTAGAGTTTTTAAAAAGTATAGTGCTGTTGCTGCTTATATGCACAACGGTACTGTTTTCCATGCAAATTTTGCTTTTCGACCGCATGTATCCCCATAATACGGGGCTTGTTTCCTCTATAATAAGCCTTGCATACGATTTTAGAGAGACGACCGAGACAGGCGGCGTGCTCGAGGTGTCGGAGCGTGATCTGTGGGCATCTTCCGTTGCCTATCTAAGCGAGGAGGGCGACAGCGTTGTATACTTCGACGGCATACAGGGTGCGGCGAGGGTCTTTTCGGCCTCCCTTGCGGCGGCCGAGATAATGGCGCAGGGCGAGCGCACATTTGAAGAAGGCGGCACTCTTGCCCTGTCGGAGCACAGCATACTTGTGCTCGACCTTGGCAGAGAGATGACCTCCGGCATGTTTTTAAGCCTGTCGGGGGCAGAGAGCCGAGAGGGCGAGGTATTGCGCCGCATGGTGATAGAGCTAAATGGCGAGGGAAGCAGTCTTGTCTATCAAACAGAGGAAGGGCTTGTTAGGTACGACAGCGAGAGCGTTACGGCCAACGAGGTAAGGGAGATAGCACGTCTTGTGTCGGTCTCGGACGGTTCGCTGCCGGCATATGTCGAGGGCAAGTTAGATGTTGTGTATGGGGCAGAGGACGAGGGCACTCCCGAAATTAGCGAGGGCCAAGCGGTCGAAATGGCAGAGCTGCAAGAGGGCTCTCAAGAAGAGCTGCAAGAGGGTACATCACCTTTTGAACCCTTGGTAGAGGCAACTGATTTTAACGGCATAAAGGGCGGCATAGCGATAGGCATAGAGGGGAGCGATGTCGGCAGTGTTGCCGTTATGCCATATGCTACCTCCCACAGCAAGGTCACGGCAAACAACCCCATTTTCGACGATGACGGCGGTAGCGAGTTTAACGAACTGCAAAGCGCACTTGCCGCCTTCGATTACAGCATATCGACCCTAAGACGTGACGAGGAGGCCGACGGCACACTTGTCTATGTTGAAAATCACAGCAACCTAAGAATTGCGACGAACGGCACGCTGATATATACCGCCTCCGAACCACGCAGAGGGCTACCTCTCACAAAGTGGCTCGAGGGCGAGCCGACCGAAGGGTACACAGCATACGATGTTGTCAAGGCAGGCTATGCGCTCATAGACTCCTTTACCCCACTTCTTACAGGTGCACCGAGCGGCGGCCTTAGGTATACAGGGGCTCTCTACGACGAGGAGGAGGAAGAACTGCATATCTACTACGACTATGTTGTAAGCGGCATACCTGTGCGCCTACCGTCAGAGCGGCATGGAGCGGTGCTGACATATAGCGGCGGCTACTTTGTTAGTGCCGACATAATCTTTAGGTCGTACAGGGCAGAGAGTTCTGCATATTACCCAGCTTCACCGGGATTTATGGCCGAGTATGCCCATATAACGAGCGGCGAGGTAGCAACGCAGTACGACCTTGTCTACAACGACATAGGCGGACTTATCTTGCCGCAGTATGAATTGAGGGTAGAAGATGCAGTGGAGTAAAACAAAGAGCATACTAATACTTGTACTTGTTGCCGTTAACATTTTTCTATACGGCATTATTAGTAGCGCAAATGCGCAAAAGCTCGGAATGTCGGAGCGGTATATCGAAGATGCGGTGGCGGCGCTTTTAAAGAGCGGCATCACTATAAGCGAGGAAACAGTGCCCACATCACGCATCGGGCTGCCGCTTATAGAGGTCTCTCAAAGTGAGATGCTATACCCATTTGCCCGAAACGTCTTAGGAGATGACAGGTTACGGCCTGTTTTGGAAAACGAAGGAGTATTATTTGAAAACAATGTGGGAAGATTTATAATAATGGGCGATGTGGAATTTGTCTTTACCCCGACAGATGCGCAAAAAGGTAAAATCGCCTTCGAGTCGGCACTCGAGGAGACCGATTTTGCCGAGTTATTTTTAAAAGAGCAGACGGAATTTGTCTCGTCCTATGTGCTTTTTGGCGCAGAGGTGCTCGGCTTTTCCGTCGTCGAGCAAGAGGGCGCATTTTCGGGGCGGCTGTTAGATCCTATCGCCTTAACACCTCAGTATGTAGACTTAATCGACCCTGTTAATGCACTTATGGAGTTTAAAGAATATGTCGAGGAGGGCGAAGTAGGGGGCTATACCGTCGACTCGATCGAGGAGGTATACAGATACGAACAAGAGGGGCTCTTTGAATCGGCACAGGTCGTGCCGACCTATTTAATCAAGACAAACAGGGGGGATTTCACGGTGAGCGCCCTGTCGGGAGATCTTCGGGTTTATGTAAACTAAATTTTACAGTCGACCTGTATTTTAGATTTATTTATAAGATATGTTAAATTGCAAAAAATAATTGCATTAACGGCGAAAAAACCTCTTTTATTTATGGCGACAATGTGGTATACTGCTAAAGGGAAAATTTTAAGTTATAATTTTTTTAATATATAGGAAATAAAGTCACGCTTTTTTGCGTGCTTGGGGGATAGAGTTTTGGAGATATACAGAATTAAAGGCGGCAGACCGCTCGACGGGGAAATTGCCATAAGTGGGGCTAAAAATGCCGCTCTTGCTATAATTCCGGCGGCACTGCTATGTAAAGGCATTTGCAGAATAGAAAATTTACCGAAGATAAGCGATGTTAACACCATGATAAGAATTATGGACAGCATGGGGGCATCTATTAAATATGTAAACCAAAATGTAGTGGAAATCGACACGAGAATGTGCCAAAACATTCCAACGCCTTACGAGATGGTTAGAAAGCTTCGTGCTTCTTACTATCTAATCGGCGCACTGCTCGGCAGATTTCGCTGTGCAGAGGTCGCAATGCCGGGCGGATGCGACTTTGGTGTTCGCCCTATCGACCAGCACATAAAGGGCTTTGAGGCGCTCGGTGCAGTCGTAACGACAGAGCCGGGCGGCTCGGTTCGTGCCGTTGCGGAAAATGGCCTCGAGGCGGCGACAATCTACCTCGATGTTGTGTCGGTCGGCGCAACCATGAACATAATGCTTGCCGCAGTGCTTGCAAAGGGCATGACGGTAATAGAAAATGCCGCAAGAGAGCCTCATATAGTCGATCTTGCAAACTTTCTTAACACAATGGGTGCAGATGTGTCGGGCGCAGGTACCGATGTTATTAAAATAAGAGGTGTCGAGGAGCTTCACGGCTGCACATACTCGATAATCCCCGACCAGATAGAGGCAGGCACATACATGGCGGCAGGAGCGGCGGCAGGCGGCAGGCTTCGTGTAACGGGGGTAATCCCAAGGCATTTGGAGTCCATGACGGCAAAGCTAACCTCGATGGGAGTTACGATAAACGAGGGCGACGACTGGGTAGAGGTAGTGAGAGACCCCGAAGTAGCCATGACAAAGACCCACATTAAAACACAGCCATACCCCGGTTTCCCGACCGATATGCAACCTCAATTTGCCGTCCTTATGGCACTTGCCGAGGGTACAAGCATTATGACAGAGGCGGTATGGGAAAACAGATTTAAGTATATAGACGAGTTGCGCAGAATGGGCGCATCGGTAGTGGTAGACGGACGAGTGGCAATATTCGAAGGCGGCTTACCAATATCGGGCGCAAAGGTAAGCGCCACCGACCTTAGAGCAGGTGCAGCACTTGTAGTGGCAGGCCTTGCGGCGCAGGGTGTAACCGAGGTAGAGGAGATCCGCTACATCGAGAGAGGCTACGAGGATATAATTGAAAAGCTAAGAGGAGTCGGCGCAGATATAGTCATGGTGACCGTTAAGGAAGATATAGCCATGGAAATGTCGAGCTGATTTAGCGAGATAAGAGATAAGGGCGCTCGCCGACAGGGTCGGCGAGGCGGCGAGAGTGCCGACAGGGTCGGCGAGGCGGCGAGAATGCCGACAGGGTCGGCGAGGCGGCGAGAGTGCCGATAGGGTCGGCGAGGCGGCGAGAGTGCCGACAGGGTCGGCGAGGCGGTGAGAGTGCCGACAGGGTCGGCGAGGCGGCGAGAGTGCCGACAGGGTCGGCGAGAC
>CAYJFK010000053.1:14431-18091 GCA_964369475.1 uncultured Oscillospiraceae bacterium
GCGGCGAGAGTGCCGACAGGGTCGGCGAGGCGGCGAGAGTGCCGACAGGGTCGGCAATCCGACTCACGTATAACGCCATTATTACAACAATATAAATACACATGGGGTGGGCGGCTTTTGCCATCTGCCTCTTTTGTTTGGGGGATTATTTTGAAATTTTGTACACTTGTGTCGGGTAGTAGCGGAAATTCCATTTATATAGAAGATCGTGACACGAGAATTTTAATAGACGCAGGGCTAAGCCTAAGAGCGCTCGAGAAGTGCCTAAAGGAGATCGGCAGATCGGCACGGGAGCTATCGGCCGTCGTGCTAACCCATGAGCATTCCGATCACACAAAGGGGATATATCAGCTTGCCATTAGAACGAGCGTGCCGATAATGGGGCTTCGGGAGACGCTACACGGACTGCTTGCCAAGATGCCCGATGTTATGCCCGACAGGTTTACAGCATTTGCAAGTGGCAGCGCTACATATAATATAGGGGGGCTATCCGTTTCGACATTTAATGTGTCGCACGATGTACCCTGCATCGGCTTTAGGGTCGAGGGCGAGGCGACCGTTGCAATTGCAACCGACCTTGGGCATGTCGACGACGAGGTAATGGATGGGCTGTCGGGGGCGGATTTTGTTATAATCGAGTGCAACCACGATGTGCAGATGCTGTCGGAGGGATTTTACCCCGCCTATCTCAAGCGGAGAATACTGTCAAACGAAGGGCATCTATCCAACGAAGCTTGCGCAAGGACTGTTTGCAGACTTGTGAGCAGTGGGTGCAAACATTTTGTGCTCGCTCATATGTCGGAGAGCAACAATCTGCCACGATTTGCGGTAAATGCCGTTTGCGGCGCTTTGAGCGAAATGGGCATAAAGCCCGGCGAAGTTACGGTTGATGTTGCGCCGAGATACGAGATGAGCAGGATGTTTGAAGTCTGATTATAAGGCTGTGTATAAACTGAGGACAGGGTTGATTATAGACCTGTGTATAAGCTGAGCATATCTCTTGATAAAGACTCAAATATAATAGGAAAGCTCAATAAAAGAAATTTAGTCGATACAGATAGATTAAGTAGGATGTTGAAAGAATGAACATAACAATTATTGCGGTCGGCAAGCTCTCCGAGAGTTATTGGCGGCAAGCAGCGGATGAATATGCAAAGCGCATGTCGCTCTTTTGTAAGCTCGAAATTAAGGAAATAGCAGAGTTTAAGCTACCTAAGAACCCAAGCGATGCCGACATTGTGAAAGGTATACAAAAGGAGGGAGAGGAGATACTTAAAATGCTTCCTCCAAGGGCGGCTGTCGTCTCTCTTTGTGTCGAGGGAAAAGGGCTTTCCTCCGAGCAACTTTGTGAATTTATTGTGGACAAAGGCGCAAGAGGAGTGTCGCACATAGTTTTTGTCATCGGAGGATCGCATGGACTGTATGACGAAGTAAAGCGCCTGTCTGACTTGAAACTTTCACTTTCATCTATGACTTTTCCCCATCAATTTGCCCGTGTAATGTTGCTCGAACAGGCTTACAGAGCCTTCACAATTGATAAAGGCAAGAAATATCATAAGTAATTTTGTGAAAGTTGCACAACACATATGTGGAAAAGGCTGTGTGTTCTCTCCTATATGTCAACAAACTTGTATAATTTTTAGTATATTACAGTTATATTACACTTTTTTTACGTATATTTGCCCCTCGTTCGGTTTGACAAAAAGGGGATTTTTGAGTATATTATTGTTGGTCGTGCCCTGAAGATAGTATATTATATGTAACATTTTCAGTGCCAAATGTGCGGAGTAGGCACAAATTCAAAAAACGGGAGTTGAAGCGTTTGAGCGATAAGAGTAATTTCGGCGGCAAAAAGAGCTCAAAAGGCGCCGGAATTTTTGAGGGGATAGCAAACAAGATCGGAGATCTGATCTGTTCTGTATATATGACAGGACTTGTTGTGGAAAGGGCAGTTTCACAATCGGTCAAGGCGGTGGGTAAGGGTTTTGACCTTGCTCACGAGTTTGGCGATTACTTAAAGATGCGTTTTTCGGGTAAGTCGAAGTCGCTTACCGTATCTGATATAGAAGCACACGACAGTTTCTTTGCACGAGCTGAAAAGGCTGTAATTTGTTCGATAGGCTCGCTTTTAACAGGCCTGCCTAAGAGCGAGATAACACTATCGCCGAGCGAAAAACAGCAAGGTCGCTATTTGCGAGGATTTGCAAATCGTTGCTTTACGGTATTTGTGCCCATGGCATGTGTTGGACTTGTCGCTTCTGTCGTCTACTATTCGCAGGGATTTACAATGGCGGTAGAGACATATATCGATGGCGAGCTCGTTGCGATAATTGCCGATCAGTCGGAATATCAAGATGTAGAAGGCAGAGTAGAGCGTTATATTTCCTCTATAACTGGAGATGATTACGAGCTACCCGTAGAGCCTGTCTATCAGGTCGAACTGCACGCAAAGAGCGATATAGGCAGTGCAGACGGACTTGAGGAAATGCTACTTTCCTATGCCGACGATGTTGTTTACGACAGCTACGGCTTTTATGTAGACGGTCAGCTTGTGGCGGTAAATCCGGATAAAACAGAGCTTGAAGAAATGCTCGACAGAGTGCTTGCAGCATACACCGGAGACGAGCAGGTGACAGACGAGCGCATTGAATTTGTCCAAGATGTAAGAATTGAAGAGGGCCTTTATCCTCGCAACCTTGAAATGCCTGTTTCTTCGATAGAGGAGATAATCACCTCGACGACCATACAAGAAAAGCTATACACAATCGAGAGCGGCGACCTTATGGGGACTATCGCTCCTCAGTTTGATATGACTGTATCCGAGCTAAAGGCTCTAAATCCCGATGTTAACGAGAGAGCGCTTAGAGAGGGTATGGAGCTAACCATATCGAAGCCTGTTAGCTACTTAACTGTTAAGTCGGTTAGAACGGTCGTCTTTGAGGAGGCCATACCATACAGCAAAGAGGTCGTCTCGGACGACAGCATGTACACATATGAAAAGACGG
This sequence comes from uncultured Oscillospiraceae bacterium, assembly GCA_964369475.1. Taxonomy (GTDB): domain Bacteria; phylum Bacillota; class Clostridia; order Oscillospirales; family Feifaniaceae; genus CAYJFK01. The sequence continues at coordinate 17,437 of CAYJFK010000053.1, forward strand.
TAACACGCTCAGGTCAAGAGGGAACAGCAGAGGTAACTGCCGAGATATGCCTTATAGACGGCATGGAGATAAGCTACTTAGAACTCGACCGTGAGACGGTGGCAGAGCCTGTAACACAACTCGAGAAGGTCGGCACACTAACGCCACCTCCAAAGTCGCCGACAGGAAGCTTTGTATCCCCTGTATCGGGCGGTACTGTAACATCTCCCTATGGCCCACGTTGGGGCGGCACACACACCGGTATTGACATAGCGACCTCGACAGGCACAACGATAGTTTCGACAGATGGCGGCGTAGTAACATTTGCAGGCTGGTCGGGCGGTTACGGTTACATGGTCAAGGTAGACCACGGTAACGGCTACTCCTCGTGGTATGCACATTGTAGCTCGCTACTTGTATCGGTAGGCCAACAGGTCGCACAGGGCGAGCCGATAGCCAGAGTCGGATCGACCGGCAACTCGACAGGCCCTCACGTTCATTTCGAGATCAGAATTAACGGAAATCACGTCAATCCATCCGGATATATCGGAAGATAAAAAAAGCCCCACCAAAAAAGGTGGGGCTTTTTTAGGTAAGAGGTAATAAGTAATAGTGAAGAAGTTTTTTTAAGTAATAAGTAATAGTGAAGAAGTAATAAGTATGGTAACTTAATTGC
>CAYJFK010000054.1:0-17785 GCA_964369475.1 uncultured Oscillospiraceae bacterium
GCATAGATCCCACGCCGCACTGCTCAGCGAGTTTCTTTAGCTTTGCGGCGGTATTTGTCGGGATAAAGAAGGCTTCGAGCTCGTTTTGCCCTCTGTTTATTGGGTCTGCCATAAGCGCTATTGTAACACGGCTTTTCGAGCGGAGCATTACCTCTATCGCTCGAAATTCCTGTGGAGTAAAGCGCTTAAAGTGGTCTAATACTATGTCGTATTCTTCAAATAGATTATCGCCCTCGCACATGTCGCAGGCAATGTCGAGCGCATGTTCTGCTCCTCCTGCCTTTTGGGTGGCGACGGCTCTGTATCCGCTTGTCAAAATAGAGAGGTCGTACAGTTTATCGGCAAGGTCGGCATCGTCTATGCTTTCGGCAGAGGCCTTTAGCAGGCTCTCTCCCCCTACTTCGTATGCCGAAAACTCTCTTATTTGGGTTAGTAGCTCCTCTATAAACCCCGACCTGTGCGAGGCGCTTTTGTAGTATTTAAGCTCTCCCCTTAGGGAATCGATAACGCCTGACAGCATAATCCTTATGCCGCCCTCCGACAGGTTTTTTATCTTTCTGCCGCCCTTGTTGTCGAAGATAAAGCTTGCAAGATGAGATAGCCCCATAACTTGGAGGGAGAGCGTTGCCGCCGCCCCCAAGTTTGCAACAATGTGCCGCTCTGCCGTCGCTGTGAACTGGTCGGGCACGATGTATAGGCATTTTCTTTTTTTAATGTTGTCGCTTAAGGTTTTTAGCACAAGGGTATCCCCTATGCTGTCGGGTCTTGCGTAAATAAGTTCGAGCATTTTATTTCCTCTATTATCTCTAAAACTTTAAATTTATATGTTACTTCCCCTTCGATTGCCCTTGATAGCTCCTCTGTTCCCTCCACCGTCTCGCCTGCATAGCAGAGCGGCGGATACATAACGCACCACCAATTATCCCCCTCGCCCTCGCCGAGCGTTACAATGAGCGATTTGTAGTAACCCGACGGCAGTGTTACCTCGCCGTACTGCCGTGGCGGAAAGTGCTCCACTCCGATTGTTGCACTTGCAGTGTAAGCAAAACCGTTTTCGCTTAGCGTTTTGTTTGCTATATCCTCTATTTCAGGGAGCATCTTTTCAAGCTGGCCGTAGGCAAGCTCTGCCAAGGTTATCCCCGATAACGAAAGTTCTGATAGATCTCCCATTTTGTCTCTCACTTCCAGTTTTACCGCCTGATCTTGCTGATCGTTCGAGTTTGCCAGTATGTGCAGTCGCACAACGCTCTCGTTTACCTCTTTGGCGGTAGCCATTGTGTAAAGGGAGGAGAGGATAAATGCTGTTATAATTACAGATATAAGCTTTTTCATATAAATCACCTCGTTTGAGCATTGACTTCGAGGTAGATTTATATTCAGATTATTTAAGAAAATACAGGGTTTGCAGGTGTTACAAAACAGCCTTGATACTTCTCACGCATGATAGCAGAGCAATCTGTCGCCTGTTTATTTTTGGCAAACACACCAAAAACGGCAGATCCACTGCCCGTCATAATGGCTGTCAGTGCGCCGTGTTTTAGCATGTCGTCCTTCATTTCGGCTATTTGCGGCACAATTTCTATCGCCGCCCCTTCGAGCACATTTGCCATGTGGGGTGCGGCATGTTTTATGTCGACCGAAAGCGAAGCTATAAGCCCCCTTATATCTGGGTGAGCCGCTCCCTCGGCCAAGGGGTTTTCGTCGTATTTTTCGTATAGCATGGGGGTCGATATACTGCGCCTTGGCTTTGCTATAACAAATGTGCATGGTGGCATGTTTGTCGTTTTAACAAGGGTATTTCCTATGCCTGTCGCTAAATACGTGCCACGTCGTAGGCAAAAGGCGACATCTGCTCCAAGGTCTTTTGCCATTTCGTCGAGCTGCTCCATGGTATACGCCGTCTCGAATAACTCGTTTAGCCCGAGCAGTACCCCTGCTGCGTTGGCACTGCCGCCCGCCATGCCTGCCCCCACGGGGATTTTCTTTTTTATGTCGATCTCGATATTTTCGCTAAATCCTGCATATTCAAAAAATGCCTTTGCCGCTTTAGCCGCAAGATTTTTTCCGTCTATCGGCAAAAAATGCAAAGAGGTACTAAGCGTTATGCCCTCTTTTGGGCTCTTGGTTATTGTTATCTCGTCGTATATCGACACTGTCTGCATGACCGTCGCAATCTCGTGATAACCGTCTGCCCGAACTCCTGTTATGTCGAGCGCTAAATTTAGTTTTGCAGGGGTCTTGACCTTAACTTTATTCATAATAAGCTCCATTTTAACAGCAAAGGCTGTCTACATTTTAAACAATTTGAAAGATTTTATCTTTATAGCCCGAACTTCGCACATCTCCTGACAGCAAAAGCACTTAATGCATTTTTCTTCATGAATAACGGCTTTTTTGTCCACAATGTCGATCGTTTTAACGGGGCAACTCCTTGCGCACTCTCCGCAACCTATGCATTTATCCTTTATAATAACAGGCTTAGGCCTTGCCATTTTCTCGAGCGGTACTCTTAAAAATTTCGGCAGTCCCCTTGTAAATGTTATATCGTGCGACGAGGCTCTCTTGTAGTTTTCTACATAGGGAAAGCTTACGGCATCGCCGACAATCTCGACCTCGCCTTGACATTCTCCCATTTCGATAGAGCGAAGAAGTGTCTTTGCCTCTGCCTCCTCAAAGCCTATTGCAGACACCATTACTTTGTCGAGCGCAAATGGATCGGTCGATGCGCCAAGTAGCCCTATGGCACGAGGTGTGCCGCCCGACGGGCCGTCGCCCTCCATGCCTATAACGGCATCCATTATTGTAAAGTCGGGCGAGGAGAGGCGGCATAGGTCTACAAGCATGGTGCAAAAGTCTGTGAGATCGGGGTATCTCGAGTGAAACTCGGGCTTCTCAAGTCCGGGGATTAGCCCGAAATTGTTTTTAACAGCTCCTGTGTAGCCTGTCATTGCGTGGGTTTTAAGCTTGCAAAGCGATATATAACAGTCGGCTTTGTGCCACGGATCTATAAGCCTAAAATTCTTGCAAATTTGCCCTTCCATGTAGCTCTTTGGGGTTGCGCCTGTGTCGACATTTAGGGCGACCCCTGCTTTTTTTGCCACTTCGTCTATGCCGCATATGCGATAGCTACGCTCCAAAATAGCCTTTGTGTAAAGTCCGCCGGGGCTATCCCCTATTACGACATTGCCGCCTGCTTCCTTGGCAAGCTTTGCAACGGCATAGACAAGGGCAGGATGTGTAGTCGTGACCGCTTCTGGGGCTCTACCCATAAGCATGTTTATTTTTATAAAAACATTGTCGCCCTCTTTTATAAATTTTTCTATGCCGCCAAAATTGTCGAAATGCTCTTTTACCGATGCTATAATCTCGTTTTGGTCGTATGTTTTATTTTCTGTTAAAGAAACTTTCATTTTTCTTTATTCCTCACTTAATCTGTGTTATAATAAAAGAAATTTTTTTATTATAATACCACATATAGACCATATCAATCAAGGAGGCGTTTAAAAAATGGCGCAATCTATGCTTAGAGTAATGGGTGTCGTTCCAAATGTTAAGGTCGGATGCCCAACAGACAATGCGCAAGAAATTATTAAGGCTATGGCAAAGGTCGGCAGACATGCCGCAGATATTGTTGTATTCCCCGAGTTATGCCTAACAGGGACAACTTGTGGGGATTTATTTATGCAGTCGACCCTACAAAGCGAAGCGCTCGACGGGCTCGACCAAGTGGCAAAGGCAAGTGTAGGTTTAGGCTTTATTGTAGTTGTGTCGCTACCTCTTAGAGTTGGCGGAATGCTAACAGCGGTTAGCGCCGTTATAGACAACGGGCGCATACTCTCCTTTATCCCGTCGGTCTCACCGCCTGCTCCCCTTAAAAAGTGCGACTTTGCACCGATGCATGTAAAGGGTATACCGATACTTCAAAATGTTATGTTCCGTTTTGCCTCGGGCGAGAGCTTTGGCATAATCCCCTCCCCCGACCTTAACACTCCCCCAATACACGAAATGGGGCTACGTGCTTCGGGGTGCGATGCTGTTATATCTCCTGTCGCAATTGCCTCCTTTAATTTAAGCGGTGTAGAGAGCAAACTTTCGCACAGGGCAGATCAAAGCGGCATGGCGATTGCACTTGTAGGCGCAGGTGCGTACGAGTCCTCATACAGTCATGTTTACAGAGGTTTTTGCGCATGTGCCGAGCCGAGCAGTGTCGTTATGGTCGATCGTCAAAACGAGTTCGATCCACTTTATGCGATATATGATATTGATATAGACATTGTGCGCAGTGCGCCATCACTTCACATTTCAAACGATGCGATCGTTATAGAGCTATCGGCTACTACAAAGGCAAAGGACAAGCTATACCGCACACTGTCGGCAACACCATATCTGCCGACGACCGCCTCGGAGCAACTCGAGTTTTACAAGGAACTCTTTGAGTCGCAGAGCATAGCGCTCGCCTCGAGACTTAAGGCGATAGGGCTTTCCAAGGTAATACTCGGCGTGTCGGGTGGCCTCGACTCTACTTTAGCGCTACTCGTAGCCTCTCGTACCTTTGACATGTTAGGGCTTGCAAGAGAGAACATTATTGCCGTAACAATGCCCGGTTTTGGCACTACCGGCAGGACATACAACAACGCACTTGCCATGATTCGTGAGCTCGGCGCATCACTTCGTGAGGTCGATATTTCCGAAAGTGTGCTTTTGCACTTTAAGGAGATCGGTCACGACAAGGAACTACACAATGCGACATATGAAAACGCACAGGCAAGAGAGCGTACTCAAATACTTTTCGACATGGCAAATACAGACGGAGCTCTCGTTCTCGGCACGGGCGATCTGTCGGAAATTGCCCTTGGTTGGTGCACATTTGGCGGCGATCACCTTGCTGGATACGGTGTTAATTCCTGCCTAACGAAGGGCATGGTGCGTGGTGTAGTTGCAGTTCAAGCCGAACTTACAATAAGCGATGCTCTTAGGGCGACGCTTCAAGATGTGCTCGACACCCCTGTAAGCCCCGAGCTACTGCCCGGTGGAAACGAGGTTCAGGGTACCGAGAACATTTTAGGGCCGTATGAGCTTCACGACTTTCTCCTCTTTCACACGATAAACTACGGCTTTGCAAGGGAAAAGCTTTTGCTATACGCAAAGACCGCCTTCCCCGAGATAGGGGGCGAGAGGATAGAGGGCTATCTTGTTACATTTGCAAAGCGCTTTGTTTCGAGCCAGTTCAAAAGGGCATGCTCGACCGAGAGCCCAAGGCTTACCGCCTTTAATCTGCACGACTACAAATTCCCCTCCGACATGCCTCGTGGCTTTGTGCTTTAAGATGATATAGTTTTAAAAAGTCCGAGCACTTAAAGGCCGCTCGGACTTTTTAGCGCAGAGAAAAATGTCTTGTTTTTGCGAAATTTCCATTAAAAATGTGCCATGTGGCACATTACAGAGCAAATCCCCTCCTGTATAATAATAAGTATACATAATTTATAGGAGGATAATATCATGCGTAAGTCTATCAAACGGACACTCGTTATTATGCTTGCCGCTTTGCTGTGCGGCGCACTTCTTTTTGGCGGTTCGCTTAGCGCGGCAGCATATAACCAAACGGCATACCCTGTATGGGTGGCAGGCATACAGGTAACTTCTGACAACATGCACGACATAATGCCAAACGATGCGGGCAAAATTAGCTATACTCCACCGAGCGGCAACAGTGGCGGCAAGCTTACACTGGACGGTGTAACGCTCAGCAACATAGGCCTTGGCGGCGAGGGCATTTACGAGGGCATGACGGGGCTTATGCCCATCGATTTCGGTGCGGCTATATATGCCGAAATATTTGGCTCAGATCTACCTCTTGAAATCGAAGTTATAGGCCACAACTTTATAGAGCTTGATCAAGAGAAGCTTGAAGATATTCACGACAATATTTTCGATCAACTATACGGTATTAACGTGTATAGCGGAAGTCTTGTCCTAAGTGGTGGCGGCTCGCTTGATATGACGATCAAGGCAGACAATCTCGACTTTGCAATAGGAATTAGCGCCTCGAGGGGTTTTGTGCAGGAAAACGGCACATATAATATCACGGTAACAGGGCAAAACAGTCATTGCAGAGGTCTTAATGTTTTAGGGCTTAACGATGGCACTCCCATAGCCTTTAATGGCGGCGCTATGAATATGCGTATTGGCGGTACCGACCGCTCGAGTTCTCTCTTTGCCCAAGTACCTGTGCTTTTTGCAGGCGGTGCGCTTGAGGTTGTCAATCTTGAAGATCAAGACACTGCAATGAGTGTAAGCTCTGACGACTCCCCTTGGCTACGGTTTGACGGCAACTACGAAATGTACGTAATGAACGAAGGCGAGTTTGCGCTTGCCGACCTTGACAATTTTGATGTGAGCGGTATAAGCGGCGGTATTAGAGAGTCCTTTCGCATATGGCCCGGTTCTGCCACTTACGAGCCTGAGGATTACGGAATTTGGGTAAACGGCGAGCTTATAATGGAGCACAATAAGGACGATGTAATCCCGTGGGAGAATGGTCAGGTTAGCCTTGATCCAAATCCTGCCGAGGGCAGCGGTATTCCAAGGCTTTATCTCGACAATGTTTTCTTCACATCAAAGGCCATGCTCGGCCAGCCCAATTTGGTAGCATATGGTATCTATGCCGAGGACGATATTGAAATTTACCTAATCGGCGAGAACAACATCATCTCGATAGACGGCGGTATGCACAACAGCGCTATTCAGTCCAAGGGCTCGATTTATTTTATGGGCGATGGCACGCTAAACGCAACGGCAGGCGAGGCAGGTAGTGGTTTTTCGTCAGGAATCTCTGCTACGGAAAATCTGTATTTCATGAATACAGGCGAGATACACGCAAATGGTAGCGACGGCGCTTACGGTAGCTACGGCATTTGGGCGCAGGGCGACCTGCGTATAGAAAATTCGAGAATCGTTGCAAATGCCGACAATATCATGCCGGCTTACGCAAACGGTGTAAATGTTGAGGGGGATATATATCTCGAGGGCGACAGCTACCTCGATGCGCTACCACGTAGCGATATTCGTCAGGGTCTTGGTATTTACACAGGCGGAGACCTATCGATGGAGGGTGGCACCCTTCTATCGGGCTTTAATGCGAGTGCGCAAGATGACGGTATGACATACGGTGCCCTAAACAAAAAGGCAGACCTGCCGTCTTCGGGTCTATCTGTTTACACTTCCGACATGCAAGTGGCGACTCCAATTTCTAACTACAATTCGTCGAGTGCAAGCTATCACACCTCTGAATATCTGCGTATAGAGTTTGGCGATGTTGTATCCGAAAGCCCATTTGACGACGTTCCCGAAAATTCTTGGTTTTACGAGTATGTGACATATGTCTACGGAAATGGAATTATGAACGGAGTTAGTGATGATGACTTTGACCCCGAAGGTCAGGTAACTCGTGCCATGATGACGGTAATGCTACACAGAATTGCAGGCGAGCCGGGGTTTAGCCCCGATCATGCCCCCATTCACGACGATCTCCCCGACTGGGCGGCAATTGCGATAGGCTGGGCGGCGACAAACGGCATAGCAGAGCCTGTTAACGGCATTTTTGGCGCAAACGATTTTATAACTCGTGAGGAGCTCGCTATTATGACATATCGCTATGCAGAACATCGTGGTTTTGACATGTCAGGCAGGGCTGACCTCTCTCAGTTTACCGACGAGGGTGATATTTCAGATAGTGGCAAAGATGCTGTCAGCTGGCTTGTATACGAGGGGGTCATGAATGGCACGGGAGACGGCAAGTTTAGCCCTCTCGGATATACAAACCGTGCACAGATTTCGGCTGTAATAATGCGTATAATGAATCTTGGGTAACCGGTTTATAAGTAATATGTACCTTTAAAAAACACCCCTTAAATCTTGCGATTTAAGGGGTGTTTTTCAGCTTGGAGAAAAAGTGTTTTCTCCAAGCTGAGAAATCAGCTAAAGCTGATTTTAACGCCCTCGGGGCGGGAATTTAACGCCAGAGGGCACCCTGATGGTGCCCCCTCGCCGCTCCCCCTCCTTCCGAAGGGGCTATATTTTATTTTTTCTCCAGTCTGACACCCCTTAAATCTTGCGATTTAAGGGGTGTTTTTTACTTGTACCTATACACAAGCACTCTTAGCTTGCCCTTTTTGGTTTGACGGTCTATGCCGCCGTATTTTACACGGCCGATTTTACGCACAGATATAATGTCGCCCTCCGCAGGTAAGTGAGAGGCGCTTTTTACCAGTCTGCCGCCGATAAAAACCCTTTCTTCGTCGAATAATTTCAAGGCGACACTGCGTGACAGGTTAAAGACGGCCGCTACAATTACGTCGATACGCTCGGAGGAGATTACGACATATTCGCCGTCGAGCAGCTTTTCTTCTATATCAGGCACTTCGCTCCGCCTTGCCTTTACGCTCGCTCTGCCTGCCGTTTGGAGCTCGTTTATAATAAAATCCGCCATGCGCTCGAGACAAAAGAGGTAGCACATCTTGTCGTCTACCAATATGTCGCCCATTACCTCACGCTTTACTCCAAGACTCATTAATGCGCCGAGGTAGTCCCTGTGTGACAGCTCCTTGGCAAACTTTTTTGCCGTTTGTGTTATGGCGATGCAGGCTATTTCTGCGCTGCCATCGCCAAATATAGCGACATTTCGCTCTGCACCCTCATATCCGCCCTCGAATTTTGTATATGGCATAGCGGTGCGCAGCATCTCTTGCTCGGCAGGGGTTAAAAATTCCGAGCTGTCGCCCCTGTATGATAATTCTTCCATTCGTTTAAGAAAAAGTCTGTCCTCTGCTTGCAATTTATATATCTCCTTTTCTTGGGTTATCCCTGCATATCCGAATACGCTTCAAACATGCTGCGCCGCCCTTACTCTCCTTGTCGCTTTGTGGAAAATTACCCCGACAGCCATTAGCTGTCGGGGTTTGTTAGAAAAGCACTGCTCTTACCAAATCATTAGCTTGTTTGCCTCTGCCCTTAATTCTTCTCTAAAGTCAGGGTGGGCGATAGCTATAAGGTTTTCCACCCTCTGCCTTACCGTGCGTGCCTTCATTGGGGCTATGCCGAATTCCGTTACGATGTAGTCGATGTTGTTTCGGCTCATTGTGACTACTGCGCCCGGTGTAAGCATTGGTTTAATTTTGGAAATTCTCGTACCGTCACGCTTTGTAACGGCCGAGGCAAAGGCAATAATCGACTTGCCGTCCTTAGAGTGAATGGCACCCTCGGCCGTGTCGTTTTGTCCGCCTGTGCCCGAATACTGGCGAGAACCTATTGTTTCGGAGGCAATCTGTCCTGTTAGGTCTACTTCCATACATGTGTTAATGGAGCACATCTTGTGGTTTTGGGCTATGATGTACGGATTGTTTAGGTAGCGATATGGCATCATGTAAACTGTGGGGTTATCTGCAAGGAAGTCGTATAGCTCTGTGCTTCCGTGGGCAAATGTGCCGACAAGCTTTCCCTTGTGAAGTGTTTTTTTCCTGTTTGTTATAACACCTGCAATCGATAGTTCGGCCATTGATGATGTTATCATCTCTGTATGAATACCGAGATCCTTCTTGTCGCCAAATGCACGTGCCACCGCATCGGGAACTGCGCCTATTCCGAGCTGAATTGTCGAGCCGTCCTCTATAAGTTCTGCTACATTTTTGCCTATTGCAATGTCTGTTTCTGTTAAAACTCCCGGCTCGAAGGAGCTTGGGGGATAGTTTACTTCTATCAGACAATCTATGTCGTCTATATGTATCTCGTTTTCGCCGTAGACAAATGGGACTTGTGGGTTTACTTCGGCAATTACAAGGTCGGCAGTCTCTGCCATTAAGAGCTCCGATGCGCCAAAGGAACATCTAACATAGCCGTGCTTGTCTACCGCTGTGCCCATTAAAATTACGACATTTGGTGTGTGCACCTCTAAAAATCTTGTTATAGCTGCGTGGAGATGGAGAGGGATCAGCGAAACGCTACCACGTGGGTGAGCATCACGAGTTAGTTTGCCGTAGAAGTTTGACCAGATTTTAAAGCTATCTTGATATACGGGATTGCAGATATATTCGTACTCTTGCGCACTACCGCCACCGTATACCGTGACAGGCTTTGTCATGCGGTCTGCAATTGTGTGTAGATTTTTCAAGATAACCTGTGGTTCAAGAGCGCCGCCAACCGTGCCGATCATTGCCCCATCGGGAATTTTGGATAAAGCTTCTTCGACCGACATGGTTTTGGATTTGATCTTGTCTTGTAATGTCATTTTTTGCACCTCTCTTTTAATTTTACTATAATAAATTATACATTACTGTCCATGTATTTTCAAGCAATAGTTTAACTGTTTTCAAGCTTTTTTGCAAGCATGTCAATCTCTGAAAAATCGGGGGTTTTGTCGGTATTATGCACTATGGCATGTCCTACATAGGTTGCCCCCAGCACCCGTGAGGCAAATGTGAATATGCCGTCTTGCGGTTTTATATCCCCTTTTTGCTGCCCCATAGAGATTATTACAGCCGCTCGCCCTTTGCCCGTTTTTGTTTTGCCCTTCTTCATTTCCCTTGCAAAGTGCTGTTGCATTCTGTCTATCACGACCTTTAGCGTCGATGGCATGCCCTCGAAATAGAGTGGGTAGGCAAAGAGCAGAATGTCGGCATTTTTTGCGCCTTGCTCTATCTTTGCAAAGTCGTCCTCTATAACACAGCCATCTCCCTTTGCGCACGCTTTACAGTCGCTGCAAGGGGCGATATTTGCTTGATGACAGTAAAAAAATTCCGCCTCACCGCCAAGCGCTTCTGTTAATCGGAGCACCGATTTCATTGTGTGACCATTTTTATTTGGCGAGGCAAGTATTACAAAAACTCTCATGCAAGCTCGTGGTCGCAATAGCGGCAAAGATCATCACGCACTAATTTGGGGAGGTAGTCCTCTGTTTTTGTTATGCAACGGTCGTTTGTACAGCTTGCCCCTTCGCACTTTTCGGGGAAGGCAAATTCCGACTTGCCTTCTTTTGTCATTGTATATATCAGTGCCATGCGAATATACATACCGTATTCCGCTTGATCAAAGTAGCGGCAACGATTATCTTGGTCTGCCTCGTCTGTTATCTCGTCTACCTTGGGGAGGGGGTGGAGCACAGTAAGATCGCTCTTGGCAAGGTTTAGTTTTTGCTTGTCCAAAATATACACGCCTGCCTCTTTTTTGTATTCTTCTTCGCTTGCAAAGCGCTCTTTTTGTATGCGTGTCATGTAGAGCACATCGAGTGTCGATATGTTCTCCTCGAGCGAGTTTACCTCGGTATACTGCGCTCCAAAGCTGTCGAGCACCTTTTTCACGTAGGGGGGTACTCTAAGTGATGGAGTTGATATTAATACAAATTTATTTCCCTCGTACCTGACGAGCGCCTTTATTAAAGAGTGCACCGTTCTGCCGTTTTTAAGGTCGCCGCAAAAGCCTATTGTAAGGTTAGATGCGCCGCCCTTTATAGCTCTTAGTGTCGTTAAATCGGTAAGCGTTTGGGTTGGGTGAAGGTGTCCGCCGTCCCCTGCATTTACGACAGGTGCTGTCGAGTAGAGCGATGCTGCATAGGCAGAGCCTTCCGAAGGGTGGCGCATTACAATTAGGTCGCTGTATCCTGCAACTGTGCGGATTGTGTCCTTTAAATTCTCGCCCTTTGTTACAGATGTTCCGGCAGTTCCCGAAAAACCTATGACCTTTGCCCCAAGGCGGAGTGCCGCCGCTTGGAAGGAGAGCTGCGTTCTTGTAGATGGCTCGTAGAATAGAGTGGCTACCACTTTATCTGCGCATACCTCCATGTATTTTTTCGGGTTGTTCTTCATGTCGTCTGCAATGCTGTAAAGCTCGTCGAACTCTTGTAGCGACATGTCGTCGAAGTCGATAAAACTGTGCATTTTAAATCTGTCTCCTTTCTTTTATTAAAAAAATTTTTATTAAGTAATTAGTGGAAGTTTTTTGTTTTTGGTTTTTCCTCTAACGAGTATTTTAACATAAGAGGGATAAATTTGCAAAATAATTGTTGACAAATAAAAATGCATATGGTACACTTTAACTGTACTAACACTGTTGGTACAGTTCGTACAGAAAGGAATGTCGTCGTGATTACCATCGATTACAGAGACAGGCGCTCTATATATGAGCAGCTAATCGACCGCATTACGGTGCTTGCATCGACCGGAGTGTTGCCACCCGGTAGCCAGCTCCCGTCGGTCAGGCAACTTGCATCGGAGCTATCGATCAACCCAAACACAATTCAAAGGGCATACGCAGAGCTCGAAAAGGCTGGCGTTACCTACACCGTTAAGGGCAAGGGTAGCTTTATAACAGAGGACGGGGATATGCTTAAAGCCCGTCATAAGGAAGAACTCGAGGCGGATTTTAGAGCCGCAACAAAAAAGGCAATGGCAGGTGGCGTTAGCTCTACCCGTCTTGTCGACATCATAAATGAGATTTCAAGGGAGGTTTAACGCATGATTAGTGCAGTGGGAGTTACAAAATCTTTTGGTGACATAAAGGCAGTTTCGGATATTACTGCCGAAATACCGTCGGGTGCGGTATATGGACTTATCGGCACGAATGGTGCGGGTAAATCTACATTTTTACGTATGCTGTCGGGCGTTATTAAACCCGATTGCGGAGATATAACGATAGACGGTCAGGGTGTTTTTGAAAATCCCGATGTTAAGAGCAGAATTTTCTTTATATCGGACGATGGCTACTTTTTTCAAAACACAACGCCCGAAGCGCTCGCCACATTTTACAGCGAAGTTTACAAAAACTTTGATAAGGCAAAGTTTTATGATCTCTTAAAGGCATTTGGACTTGATGCCAAGCGCCGTGTAGGTACATTTTCCAAGGGTATGAAAAAGCAGGTTTCTGTTATATGCGCTGTTTGCTCGGGGGCAGATTATATCTTTGCCGATGAGACCTTCGACGGACTCGATCCTGTTGCTCGTCAGGCCGTTAAGTCGCTCTTTGCCGAAGGCATAACAGATCGTGGCATAACACCTGTGATTGCCTCGCACAACCTAAGAGAGCTCGAAGATATATGCGACCATGTCGGCCTTCTTCACGAGGGTGGTGTACTCTTTTCTTGCGACCTTCAGGATATGCGATTTGGTATTCACCGTGTTCAGCTCGCCTTTGAAACCCCTTGTGACAGATCGACTCTTGAGGGCAAGTTTGCTATAACAAAGTTTGAAACAAGAGGAAGCCTTATAACCATGACGGTTAAGGGCGATGGCGACGAGGTTAAAGAAGCGCTAAACGAGCTAAATCCGCTATTTTTTGAGATGATACCTCTGACTCTCGAGGAGGTCTTTATCGGAGAAACGGAGGTGGCAGGCTATGACATCAAATCGCTCCTTCTTTAGTAGAAGCTTATTTTGGGGCAGATTTAAGCGCACTTCTTGGATGTACTGCTTAGCAAGCGTGGCTCTATTTTTCATGCTACTCGCACCCTCTGCTCTAACACTTTCTGAGTTTTATACCACATATGCCGAGCAAGGGATCGAATCTTGGTTTGTTAAAAGCACTTTGGCCTCTTGGCTTTCCTCTCGAGGCTACTTTTTAGCAGCTATTACTCTTTGTTTTGCTGTTGTTTTCGGCATAGCCACTTGGAACTATCTCTTTAGCAAGAGGCAGGTCGACTTTTATCACAGCTTGCACTACAAAAGGCAGACACTCTTTGGATCCTTCTTCATGGCAGGCGCAGTATCTTATCTCTTGCCTTATGTTATAATGTTTGGCATTTCCACTGCACTTGTCCCACTTTTAACGGGGATCAGTATAACAGATCCGGAGATATCTACCGCTCTGATAAACGGCTTTTTCAGGTCTGTTATTTTATACATTTCGGTATATTCCTTAACAACTCTTTCCTGTATGTTGTGCGGAAGCTTGTTTGTAGCCTTTATGGGAACAGGTGTATTTCTTGTCCTGCCCTCTGTTTTGCTTTTACTTGTTATTGCAATTATAACAAGATGCTTAACAACATTCCCGACATGGGCTTATCCCATTGATATGTTCTTCGACTTTATATCCCCTGTGCAGTCGCTTTTTATAAATAGCATAATGGTGCCCAGCGAGAGAATGTTCAGTTTATATTGGCTTGTAGCATCTTTTATAGTGGTCGCTTTTAGTCTATATCTATACAAAAAACGCCCACTTGAGGCGGCAGGCAACGCAATGGTATTTAAAATAAGCCGCCCTCTTGTAAAGTACCCGATAGTGCTCGCTTCGATGATAGGCTTTGCTCTCTTATTCGAAATGATGGCAAACGGAAGGTCTTCGTGGTATATCTTTGGATTAATCGTAGGGGCTTTTGTGTCGAGTGTTTTTATCGAAATGGTCTACGACTTTAATGTTAAGAGCGGCTTTAGAAACCTTGCATGGCTTATAGCCTTTGGGGTAGTCACATGCGCCATGCTTGCCTCGCTCGAGTTTGATATTATCGGCTACAATACTCGCCTACCCGACGAGCAGAGGCTGACAGGTCTATCCTTTTCTACCTCTCGCTCTAATGAATTCATACGCAATGCAGGCGAGAGACTCGACGAGACCGGTTACAGCCTTGTTTCGGACAGCGCTGATTATTTAGAGAGCTTTGTTATAACAGACCCCGAGGCACTCGAAGTTGCTTTAAGGCTTGCAGATCAAGGTGTTCAAAATGCTCTCTACAATGTCAACGAAGGGGAGGGCGGTGTTACCCATGTCAATGTTACCTTCCACGAAGGCGACAGCAGCTATTCGAGAAGCTATAAAATTTACAACGACCTTTTAGACGAGCTAATGCTTGCAAGTTACGATGATGACACATATAGGCAAGATGTAGTATACGGCTATCTCGACGACATTGAAATTGATCAGTATACCTCGGTTTACTTTACAGACAGTATAAGAGACATAGAATATGTGGGAAGCATGAGCGACCCTGATTTTACCTCGGCACTTATAGATGCACTCGGGAATGATATAGCAAATACGAGTAGCAAGATACTTCGAAGTGAAGTTCCGTTTATGATGATTAATTTTGAAGAGCGTGATTACACAAGTACATTTGCAATATATTCCGACTACACAAACACGCTCTCGCTACTCGACAGCTATGATCTGGAAGTTCCCCCTCCCGTAACGGCAGAGGATATAGAAAGCATTAGCATTTTCTATGTAGGAGCTATGGATATAAGCTTTAGCGACACAATTCACAGCGGCTATTTTTGGCGTGGCGATCTTGATTATGCCATAGAGAGCTACGTAGAGGAGTACGGCTCGGATGCTGTTTTGACCGTAGCAGGTTACGAGGGGATAGAAAAGATACTTCCCTATATAAAACATGCATATACGAACAGTGGGGTAAATTTAGTCAGGTCTGCGGGGGAGCATGTAGTTGTGGTGCAGTTTAAAGACAGTCTTGGCGCAAATACCGCTTACTATATGGTTAGCCCTGAGGCGCAAAACAGTTTTGATGACCTACTTGCTGAGATGGCACAGTAGGAAAGGATAAAGTTCCGCATTTTTGCGGCAGTAAAAATGGAGGTGGATGGATGGTAAGTCCTACCCTAATTAAAGTATCCCTTTTAAAAGGGCGATTTAAGCGCACATCTTGGATGTTCTCGCTGGCAGCCGTTGTGTTGTTTTTCGCACTACCGGTCGCCACTGCCCTCTATTGTATCGGTGCGAGCTTCGAGCGATCATCACCAATTTATGCAGATTACCCCGAACTATTAATAAAAGACCTTGCCTTTGCAATAGAGACGCACGGAAATGCGGTGGTAGGGATAACAGTATTCTTTGCAGTGCTCTTTGCACTTGCTACTTGGAACTATCTAAACTCAAAAAGGCAGGTCGATTTTTATCATGCTCTGCCATACAAAAGGCTAACTCTTTTTAACTCGTTTTACCTTGCGGGCGCTTGCTCTTATATAATCCCATACGTTATAATGTTTGCGCTTTCCTCCGCTATGCTGGTTGTTGTTACAGGTGTTTCGGTTTTCCATTCTGTAATAATGGCAATCACGATAGATGTGTTTATCACAAATTTACTGATATTCCTGTCTGTCTATACAATAGCAACCCTTGCATGTATGCTTTGCGGAAACCTATTTGTCGCCTTTATGGGCACTGCGGTATTCCTTGCATTTCCGCCTTTAACAGTGGCACTCTTAGCATACTCGATATACCTTGTATTTTCCACCTTCCCGATGTGGGAATACACGTGGGAGGCCATGCTTGGCTACACCTCTCCCATATATGCATTTTTAAGCGGCGACCATACCCTGTATTTTATAGTAGTTACCGCCCTACTCTTTGTTTTATC
The DNA here is from genome assembly GCA_964369475.1 of uncultured Oscillospiraceae bacterium. Classification (GTDB taxonomy): domain Bacteria; phylum Bacillota; class Clostridia; order Oscillospirales; family Feifaniaceae; genus CAYJFK01. The sequence goes on from CAYJFK010000054.1 coordinate 16,352, forward strand.
GGCATACCTATACCAAAAGCGCCCTTCCGAGGCGGCAGGCAATGCCATGGCCTTTGATAAAAGCCGTGATATTATAAAGTATCCGATAGTCTTAATTATAACACTCGGTATTGGCTACCTGTTTAACGGCATGGATAGCAGTTCAGGTTCTATGATCTTCGGCTTTGTGTCAGGCGCTCTTTTGGCAAATGCCATTGTAGAGATAATCTACGACTTTAATGTAAAGAGCGCATTTAAGAATCTAAAGGGCATTGTGGCTTATGGCATTTTGTTTACCGCTATATCCTCTTTTCTCGCCTTTGATGTTATAGGTTTTGACGATCGACTGCCGAGCGACGGGCTTTCGGGTGTTTCCGTTAAGGTTAGCAATTTTACGCAAATATCAAACATGGCAGGCAAGCTGACCGACGATAACAGATTCCCTCTCGCTTACGACGACGGCGCCTTTTTAGACTCCTTTGTTTTTGAAGACCAAGAGATGCTCGACCTTGCAAAAAGAATGGCCCAAAGCGGTGTCGACTCTGCACTTTACGGCAATTATGGCAATAGAGCTCAGATGGTCTTTTACGAGGGAAGCGATCGCTATGCCAGGGAGTATGTTGTAAGCCATGAGCTTATAGAGGAGTTTGTTATTACGGCATATAACAACGACGACTTTAGAAGTCAGATTTTATTTGGCAAACTCTTCGACTCTGAAATTACAAATATTGACGAGATCGACGAGGTTATAATTTTTGATGAGGTTAGGAACATTCGAGATGTTGGCAGGTATAATGATGAGGACTTTATCAAAGAGCTAATCGAAGCTCTAAAAGAGGATACTCTGAACATGTCGAGCGACATTTTGATTAGTGAAGCCCCTTTTATCTCGATTGAGTTCGATCTATACCACTACCGTGACCTCTCTGTCCCGATCTATTCAACCTACGACAAGACACTTGCCGTGCTTGCAAGGCATGATGTCACGATACCCTCCCCTGTTACCGCAGAGGAAATTTCAAGCATTGATGTGCACATTTTGAAAGAAGGTCAGTCGTCTTATGAGAGCGAAATCATTGTTACTTATGAGTTTGGCGGATCTTACGAGACATACGACTCAGCAGAATTATCAGATGTAATAGAGGTGACAGACCCCGAGGAAATAGCGACACTTCTTACTCTGATTAAGCCGGCCGATTATAACCTCAACCTTGATTTATTTGAGTACACACAAGGCTATGACATAACGGTCAATTTCAAAGACGAGTCGGGTGGTTCGAGCAAGAGTTATACGATAATCCCCGAGTTCGAAGGGCTTATCTCTGTCGGTATGAAGGCAAGTAGCGAGGCGCAAAGTATATAATAGTTCACTAAAAAGACAGGAATTATCCTGTCTTTTTAGCTTGGAGAAAAAGTGTTTTCTCCAAGCTGAGAAATCAGCTAAAGCTGATTTTA
>CAYJFK010000055.1:0-6947 GCA_964369475.1 uncultured Oscillospiraceae bacterium
CCCCCCCCCCCCCCCCCCCCCCCCCCCCCCCCCCCCCCCCCCCCCGGCCCCCCCCGACTTAAAACGTAAAAAGCGCTCCATTGGGCAGATGGAGCGCTTTTTACATCGTGTGCAATTAAAAGGAGGGGGTAATATCTGTTCTTGCAAGTTAAGTATAACGCTATATTATTAACTCGCTATGTGATTTATAAGAACAAACTGTTAACGTTTGGCAAAATCGCATGTTTTTTATAGTAGACAGTACATTTCGTTAAACTTTTCTTGCTCCAAAAGCGTTTTTTGTTAAAATATCATGGTTTTACGACAGTAACGAACAATGTATTGACATTTTTTGGTTATATTGCACAAAAATACACCACTTCGCCCTTTTTCTCTTTATTTATACAACTTAAAGTATCTTCTCTCTTTTCCCTGTGCGCTCGAAGGCTTCCATATATTTTAGGATGTGCTCTATATTCTTCTCGGCTTGTTCTTCGTATATAATGTGGTCGTATGTATTTTGATCGTGGAATAGTATCTCGTTTTGAGAACGCCTTCTGTTAGAGTCGCAGTTTGGGCATACAACGTCTCGCCTTAGCATGTAGTAGAAATAAAAAGCACCGAGCGGCGGAAACATGAAAAACCACGCTATCGCATTTTGGTTTAAGAGATTTTCCCATATAAGCCAAAGCACTACAAGCGCAACCCCCGATACCGCAATGCGCACCATTCCCGGTACTTTGGTCGGTGTTACACCAAAAGAACCCTCATATCCGCAATCGTCGCAAAGTTCCTCTTGAAAGTGCTTATAACTTTTTAATTTTTCCCTTATTTCGTAATTCGTGCTCATATATGTCTCCTTGTATTGTGTTTAAAAAATCTGCCGTTTGACTCTACGATTATGTATTGTAACATAGATTTGTTTATGATACAATACAGTGTGTTGACAATGTGCGATTTTTTTCGCCTTTGTAATGCTATATAAATTAGATAATAAAGAAGATTCAAATTTTCGGAGGTAAAAAATGATACTGGTTGAAGAAACAAGAGGCGGCATACTGGAATGCACGCATGAGGGTCATATTGCTGTTTGGGGTGAAAATGGGCTTATTGCATATGCGGGAGATCCCGAGTTTTTCGCTTTTTATAGATCTTCCTCCAAGCCCATACAGGTTCTTCCTGCATATGTGCTTGGAATTAAGGAAAAATACGGTATAACAGACGAAGAAATGTCGCTTATGAACGGATCGCTTTGGTGTGGCCCTCATCAGATAGAGCTCGTTAAGAGCGTTATGGAAAAGGCAAGCATTGATTATGATACATTTATAATGAAGCCTTGCCTTCCTATGGGACTTAAGTATGAAGAACAGTGCCTTAAAGATGGCACTGAGCCTTCCAAGCTATATCACAACTGTGTGGGCAAGCATCTTGGGCTTATCTTGATTCAAAGAGAGCTCGGCGGTGTTGAGAAGGATTATTACAAGCTCGAAAGCCCTGCCCAGCAGCTTATTTTGGAGTATATTGCAAAGCTTGCCGATTATCCGAAGGAAAAGATTGGCATTGGCATAGACGGTTGCGGAGTTCCTGTTTTTGCAATGCCGCTATCTTATATGGCAAAGTCCTTTATGCGTCTTGCCGACACGAGCCTTATTGAAGATCAGGCAATAAGAGAGGCGGCAGAGCGAAACAGGCTTATAATTGCAAAGCATCCCGAGAACTTGATGGATGCAGATGCTCTTTGCGGCGTTCTTTGCAAGGACGAGAACATAATTGGCAAGGTTGGAGCTCAAGGTGTGTACACATTTGGCCTACACGATGAAAAAATTGGCGTTGCCATGAAAATTATGGACGGTTATTACCAATACTATCAGCAGGTAATCCCTGCCCTTCTTGATATGCTTGGCTACAAAAACAAGGAGACAGGCGCAAGAATTCTTGAGAAATTCCCTCCTGTTGTAAAGAATGCGACAGATAGCGTTGTAGGCGAGAAGAATGCAGTATTCGAGCTTACTTGGCTTTAATTCGATAGATTAATTTGTACAAACTTCTCTTAACGGGCGGGAATTTCCTGCCCGTTAAGAGGATATTTTAAGAAAGGACATGCCGATATGACGACCGCTAAAAGGCCTAAGATAACATTTGGAACTCTTATATTGTTAGCGGCTGTTGCGGCCCTTTTTGTTTTTTGGTACAGCGGCGGCATACTTCCCGACGGTTCGAGCGAAACTCCGCTTGTAGGCGGCATGGAGCAAATCGAAAGCAACGAGGCTTTGATGCTTCCCACTGCCGACGAGGTAATTGTTTATGAATCGCTTACACCCGAGAATTTTCTGGAGCTCCTTTCGACATACGAAATGCCGCATTATCTTGTATGGGAGGTGCGCACCGCTGTGTATGCGACCTCCTCTGCCCTATTTCGCAATGCATATATCGAGATTACAGGCGATGATTATTACCTTACATTGACCGAGGGCGAGCGTGAGGTTAGGACGGTTGAAAGGTCGGGCAATTCCGTTACTGTTGATGGTTATATAGACCTGCGTTACAGCGAAACATACAGCCCACTTTTGCAAATGGGCATGGCAGACATAAATTATCTGCTTGAAGTACCGCCCGAAGATATTGTTGGGGCAGGATGGACAGAGCTTGACGGTCGTCAGGTCATATGGGTAGAGCTTTTCGACAGTCTTTTAAATCAAAGCGAGCACTATTGGGTAAGCCCTGAATACGGTATACCGCTTCACTGCGAGACCTACGACGGGGATAGGCTTGTTTATTCGGCAAATACAGTGCTGTTAGAGGGCTATGATGAGGCGCCTGAGGAGGGCGAATAATTAGCGAGGGGGATAAAATTGGATAACGAGAAGAATGGCATGGGCGGCCAAGAGTTTGAATCAAGCGAAGACGGCTTTGAAAATTCAGCGGAAAATGAAATTGGTACTGATAACGGCACGGAGCAAGGTGAGTTTGAGCTTACAGATGCCGAAAAAAAGCTGCTTAAAGTTTCGCCTATGAGAATCGGGATAATAGCAATTGCATTTTTGGGGCTACTGGCCTTTGTTATTGTAGGCTACGGCGGCAGGTTTGCCACTGCCGACGATCGGGTCTGTAATGCAAGGCGTCAGGCAATGCTTCTTGAATACTATAACAGCGGTGCTCAGTATGGAACAGAGGGTTTTGCCGAGTTTTTAGAGACAAACTATGATTTGGCGGAATCGACATGTCCCGATGGGGAGGCGTACACATTTGTAGAGGATAACGGCACTTTGAGCTGCTCCATTCACACAGGCACTATCTACCCCATTACGACCATGATTTCCGATGGCACTATGATGAGGCTTATATACGAGTCTGTATTTGTACATAGCAGTGCAAATGAAGTTCCCACTCCCGATGATATGGGGGCAGTGTCGCTTACAAGCGGTGCGGCCGATAGCGAGGAGTTTTCGAGCAGTTACTTTGAGATGGTCGGCTCGGAGGATTTTACACGCAGTGAGGTCGATGAGCTTATAGCCTTTTACGATGACGAGGGCAAGCTTGATTATGTATACTGTCGCATAGGCTCGACAGAGAGAATTTATTCAAGCGACGGCACTCTTACAAATGCCCATTACAGTGAGATTCAATAGGTTTCCCAAGGCGGATTATAGGTCTTTCCCAAGGCAAGAAATGTCATCTTGCACCAAAACGTTGCATTTATAACCAAAAAGTAGTATAATAGAAGTGTTTTGCAAACTAAATATATTGTATTGGGGGATTTTATCATGACCGTTAATGAAGCTTTGACCAAAAGACGTACAATTAGGCGTTTTGAAGCTAAGGAAGTTCCGACAGACATTTTGCACCGTGCCGTTAATGCCGCTCGCCTTGCGCCTTGCGGAGGGAATTTTCAGTCTCTTAGATTTGTCGTTGTTAAGGACAGTGAACTTTGCAGGAAGATTTTCGATCTGTCGGCTTGGGGTATGCACCTAAAGGACGGCTCGGGTAGACCTTCATACGAAGAAATGCCGACCGCTTGGGTAATTGTGGTAAACGATACTTTGGTTAAGGACAGTGCATATCAGCTCGATGTCGGCGCTGCTTGTATGGCAATTATTACAAGTGCTATGGCAGACGGCATTTCCTCTTGCTGGCTTGAGGGCATAAAAAAGGAGGAGATCGGCAATTTGCTAAATCTTCCAAACGGCCTTAAGGTTACATCTTCGGTAGCTCTTGGCTATGCTGCAATGGAGAGCGAGGAATCGCCATTATATATGAGAGATATCCCCTATTTTTGGGAGGGCGAGCGCAAAATGAAGGTGCCTAAATATTCTCTTGAAGAAGTGTTAATAGAAAGATAAAATGCGCCGTTTTGGCAAAAGGGAGGATATACATTTGGAGCTTACCAGAAAAAATATGCTTAAAATGATGGGCCCCATGATGATAGACCAGTTGTTCTTGGTCTTATTGCCTATGGTCAACACCATTATTGTAAGCACAATGGGACAAAATTCGCTATCCGGCGTTAGCATAATAGATCAGGTCAATCTGATGATAGGTTATGCTGTTATAGCAATTTCCTTTGGCGCAATGGTCGTTGTTGCGCAAAACACCGGTAAGGGCGATGTAGCGACAGTTCGTCTTGCCGTTAAACAGAGCTACACATCGTCGCTTATGTTTTCGGGAGCGCTTACAATATTCATGATTGTCTTTGCAAACCCCGTTGTAGGTCTTGCGCTAAAAGGCGCAGAACCCGAGATGATGGCAATTGCAGAGCTATACCTTAGAGTTACCGCTCTATCCTATCCGTTTTACTGCTTTTACTCCAACTCCACATCTCTTTTAAGAGGTGTTGGCGACACTCGTCGCTCCATGTGGATGACGGTACTTATGAACTCGGCACAGCTTGTTTTTTCCTTTACATTTATTTATGTGCTCGAGCTTGGCACAATGGGCGCAGGCTATGCAACCCTCGCAGGTCGTGTAGTCGGTGCGCTACTCGGTGTTGTTTTGATTAAAAAGAGAGGCCTTGTAGACAGCCTTAAGGACTTCTTTGGCCTAAAGCTTGACTTTGATATGCAAAAGCGCTTTATCAGGTTTGGACTTCCTGCAGGTGCGCAAAACTTCTTCTTTATTATGGCAAGGCTTATAATGAATGTTAACATCTTGGCGGCAGGCACTGCGCACATTTCGGCAAATGTTGTCTATACACAGCTGCTCGACTTGCAGTGTGCAGGCTCCTCCATGGTGCTCCAGATTGCGCCTACAATAATGGGTATTGCAAAGGGTCAGGGCGATGAGGACAAGATGAAGAAGGCAGTTAAAGATGTTTACTTCTTCGCCTTTGTGTTTGGGCTTGCCTTTGCGGTAGGCACATTCCCACTGTTAACCCCCATGATAGGCTTTTACAATTTGGAGGCAGATGCATTTGCCCTTGCACAAACTACACTTATGCTAAATCCACTATATGTCGTGCCTCTCGTTTGGTTTGCGGCGGCTTCTCCCGGTGCATTCAGAGGGGTTGGCGATACATTTGTTCCGCCTATAATAACGGTTACTTCGCTTTGGGTAGCTCGTGTAGGTACGGTCGTTTTCCTTTGCACACAGTTTAATCTTGGTATATACGCAGGCTTTGCAGGCATTGCGGCCGACTATTTACTGCGGTGCATACTATACTTTTGGCGCTACAAGTCCGGGGCTTGGCTCAAGGCTTCACGCAAGGTCGCCGTTTAGTTTTTGCTATGGGGTGACCTCTTGTAAATCTGAACCGTTTCGAACAGGCTGTGGACTTTAGGAACGGTATGCCGTCTTGTAGCGAGGCATAGCCCGCAGGAATGCTTGTGCCTTTCAAGGAGCTATAACGAAGCTACGGGGCGGTATACCGTTCCTAAAGCGGTTCGGATTTACAGGGGTCACCCTATGGCGACCCTTGCACATGAATTTTGTTTGGAGAATACTATATGAAGGTTAAGCATCTGTTACCCCCTGTATTGCTCTTTTGCGCACTTAGGGTTTATATTATAATAAAGCTAACACAAGAGGGATCGGGCTTTTTGCCACGTGGACATGTTATGAGCTATCTCTACCCTCTTGCTCTTGTGGCACTCTGTATCTATGTACGCTTTTTTGCCTTTAAAGGCATGATGGGCGGTCAGATTACGGGGGATTGTCGCCTGCTTTATGGTGGTATGCCTGCTGTGTTGTCCATGCTTTTTGCAGCTCTTGGCTTTGGGCTGTCGGGATATTTAATGCTTGCCAATCCCTTTAGTTGGAGCTTTATTTTGCTGGTACTTTGCGGACTATCGGCAATTGTTATGCTACTGCTCGCCCCTGCATCCTCGGGCAAGAGGTCGAGCGCAACCGCTCTTGACAGTTATTTAGAGCTCGTAATTGTAGCTTGGGCGCTCGTGTCGCTACTGTCGGTATTTTTGGCTAACAACACCGTAACGACCATCCCGGGCAATATGCTGTCGCTACTCAGTGTTGCGGCACTTGCCACGGCGATCTTTTGCGAGGCAAAACTACGTGGCGGACTTATGGCGGTTTCAGAGTATACAGCGACAATGGCAATGGCGGCAATAATTTGCACCACAACCCAGTTACCTGCCGCCATATCGGTTTTGCTCGGATATAGCGAGTGGATGGTCTCCAAGAGCTGGCCGGTCGATGTGGCTGTGTTGTTTTTAATCCCCATGATGTGGGTAAATCTATTTGCCGCAGAACGTGCGGCGAAGGTTAGTGAATAAATGATATAACAAAGTGCTTGACGGTAGATCGTCGAGCACTTTTTATATTGGTCGGTGTTTTTTGGTAATTTACTTGCGCTTTTTATCTGTTTTTGGTAGTAAGGGTTTTCTCCAAGCTGATTTTAACGCCCTCGGGGCGAGAATTTTACGCCAGAGGGCACCCTGATGGTACCCCTCTCCGCTCCCCCTCCTTCCGTGAACTTTACATTTTAGGTTTTTCTCCAGCCCGACATGTAAAGAGGA
>CAYJFK010000055.1:6957-17135 GCA_964369475.1 uncultured Oscillospiraceae bacterium
AAACGAAGTTTGGTCGCTGCCTCCTCTTTGTCATTAGCAAAAAGCTCTTTATCCAAGCCTTGCTATATTTTCCGTTAGCACCTTTACATATCCTTCTCTGTCTGCCGTTAGAGGGATTGTGCAGTTTGGTGTTCTTCCCGAGAAGCCGTACCAGTCTACAACCGTGCGGCCTCTTGTTTTTGCACCTTTTGTCTCTATAACTACGTTAAAGTCTTTAAAGGTAAATAGATCGGGGCGCAGGTAGCTTATTATTGCTACTGCATCGTATACAGGCCAGCCGCCCTCGTGGCCGTGACGCTCTGATACTTCCACTCCGTCGAGGCCGATTTTGGAGGCGATGTCGCCAACCTTACCGCCTGCAAGCGCTCTTAGTTCATCTGCCGATATTGGAGTGTCGTTTGCTATTTCGAGCGGTGCCATTGTTAGCTTTATGCCGCTTTCAAAGACAATGCGAGCCGCTTCCGGGTCGACCATTATGTTAAACTCGCCCTGATTATTCGGCGTGTTGCCGCCAACTATTGCGCCGCCCATTATGTATATTTCCTTTAGCAGATCCTTTAAGTCGGGATAGGCAAGCAGTGCCTTTGCTACATTTGTTAGAGGGCCTATCGCCATTAGTGTTATCTCGCCCTTGTACTTCTTTGCCGCCATGTATATGCCCTCTGCCGCATCTTGAGGCTCGATTTCTTTAACGGGATCGGGTAGCGTTACATTGCCAAGCCCACCTGCGCCGTGCACACCTTCGGCAGTTTCGAGGGGGAATACCAAGGGTTGTTTTGCTCCTGCGTATAGTGGAATGTCTGTTCTTCCTGTTAGATCTAGTAGGCAGCGTGCATTTTTTAGTGTTGTGTCAAGTCCGACATTGCCGCCTACGACCGACATGCCGACAGTAGTTACATCGGGCGAGCCGAGCAGGGCAAATATTGCTATTGCATCGTCTATGCCTGGGTCAGTGTCTAAGAATATATATCTCACATCGACACCTCCTTGGGGTATTTTTTGAATGCCTCTAAGAGAAGTGCTATAAAGCCCTCTCTGTCTATTCCCATTACAGCTTTGTGAGGGTGGGCAATACCCTTACGCATGTTGGGGATTATTGTGCCATCGCAAAATTCCGAGGCACATTCTACATCTAAGGTGCAATCGACCGTTTCGAATAGTTGTGGGGCTATCTCGTACGCTATTGCGCAGGGGTCGTGCAGAGGAATGCCGACCGTGCCTGCTTGGTGATATAACTTGAAGAAATCTACAAGCTCTGCCGCAAGGCGACCGCCGACCGTGTCGGTAGCTCTGAATGTCTCTACATCTTCTTCGGTGAGATATGCCTTGTGGGTCACGTCGAGCCCGTTCATTATAACGGGCAGTCCGCTACCAAACACAGCACAGGCCGCTTCGGGGTCGACCATGATGTTGAACTCTGCCGCCGCCGACCAGTTGCCGCCTAAGATTGCTCCACCCATAATTGTAATATGGTCGATTTTTTCCTTTAGGTCGGGGCGAGCAAGCAGTAGTCTGCCGATATTTGTTAGAGGTCCGACCGCCACTATCGTGACAGGCTCTGTGCTCTCCTCGAGGATTTTCACTTGGAGGTTGAAGGCCGACATGTCGGACGGTTTTGGAAGCTTTTCAGGGAAGGTCGGGCCGTCTAGTCCTGTCTCTCCGTGAACGCTCGGTGCCGTCATAAGTGGGCGAAGGAGCGGCGCATCTGCCCCTTTTGCAACGGGAACATCTTTGCCGATGTAGGCAAGCACCTTGCTTGCATTAACAAATGTCTTGTCGAGCGTTTGGTTGCCCGCTACCGTCGTAAGAGCCTTAATGTCGAGCTCGTCCGATGCCAGTGCAAGTATAAGCGCTATTGCATCATCGTGACCTGGGTCGCAGTCTATTATTATTGGTCTTGGCATTATTTGCCTCCTTTTGGTTTTTTATGTTGTTGTTCTTTTGTCTTTGCTTTTGGAATTTTCTTGGTGTTTGACTTGGTGATGCTCGCTTGGCATTTGAGCTTTACTCGGGCAAAAGTAGATAATTTGTTATACTAATTGTATTAAAAAGTATAAATTATACGATTTTCGCCTATTTTTCATGTCATTAGACCAAATATTACAATTTGTATAATTCGCCATGCCATAAAGAAATGTCAAAACTACGTGCTCTTTTTCTTGGATTTTTCTCTCCACGCATATGCGGCAAGTCCTATAATTGTTGCAAGATATGGTATGCCTGCCACAAGTTCGTATGCGATGTTCATTGTTTGAAGTGTGTTTGCAATTGCCATTGTTATGCCGAAGAATATCGAGGAAATCATAGTGCCGACAGGGGTGCCCCTGCCCATTGCCTCTGCGGCGAGGGCGATAAATCCACGGCCTGCCGTCATGTCTCTGGCAAACCACGAGACATAGCCCATAGACATATGAGCGCCGCCAAGGCCTGCCATTATGCCCGACAGCACAAGGGCGATAAACTTCATTTTGTTTACATTAATTCCAACAGAGGAAGCAGCACCTGGGTTTTCGCCGACCGCTCTTATCTTTAGCCCAAGTGGGGTTTTGTATAGCATGTAGGCAAGGGCGAATACCGCAACAAATGAGACATATGTAAGCAGATTTTGTCCCGACAAAATGTCGCCCAAAATAGGTATGTCCTTTATTATCGGTATGTCGATCGAGGGCAGTGTGTAGCTCTTTAGGTTGGAGGACATGCCCTTTTGTCCTGTTAGAAGATATAGAACAAATACAGTTCCCGAAGATCCGACCGTGTTCATGGCGACACCTGCCAAGACGGCATTCGTTTTAAGGCCAAGTATTAGATATGCCATAACAGCGCCGACAATTGCACCTGCAATTATGGCGGCAATAAGGCCGAGCCACGGGCCTGATGACTGGTTGCCGAGCGACGAGAATATAACGCCTGTAAGCGCCGCAATTAGCATTGTACCTTCAAGTCCTATGTTTGTACAACCTGCCTTGTCCGATATAACAGCACCGAGGGCGGCAAGCAGTATGGGGGTTGCTATTCTTAGAATAGAAGCTGCGAATGTTGGGGATAGAAAAGCCTCAAGCATCTGCTTGCACCTCCTTTGCCAGTGCGTCTTTAACGACCATTTTATGGTGCATGGAGGATAGGAAACGCTCGGCAACAAGCAAGATTATAAGCAGTGCCTGTACGACCTCTATTATCTCCATTTGCACGTCTGTCCGCCTCATCATTATATCTCCACCTATTCTTAGGTAGGCTAAAAATATGGCGGCTATCGGGACATATTTGGGGTTGTTCTTTGCAAATATAGCGACTATTACACCGTCCCAGCCGTAGCCGAGCAGGGCTTGCCATTCAAAGCGAGTGTATAGCGAGAGCATTTCGGTTGCGCCACCAAGGCCTGCTATCATGCCGCCTATCATCTGCGAGCCCACAACGGCAAAGCCTGTTGATAGCCCCGAGAATTTAACAAAGCTCATGTTTTGGCCTGCCGTTCTTATTGTATAGCCCCACCTTGTGTTGTACAGGAACAAATACATGCCGACAACGACCATTATTGCTATTGCAACTTCGCCTATCGTAAGGCGGTATAGTGGGTCTACCTTTGTCATCTGTGCCGATTCTTCGAATACATACGACACGGTAAAGCCTGCCGAGGCATCTCGGTATATGTTTTTTATAACATAGCTAACAGTGTTAAAGCAGAGGTAGTTTAGCATAAGCGAGGTTACAAGCTCCGATGCGCCCAGTTTATGCTTTAGCACACCGGGGATCGCCCCTATAAGTGCGCCGACCGCACCGCCCAGCACTACCGCTACGATGGCGTGGAAGGGCTTTGGCAAGGATAGATCTATTGCCACCACTGCGCCTATCATGCCGCCGACATAGAATATGCCCTCCGAGGCAAGGTTGAACTGCTTTGCCGAGAACATTATTGAAATTGCAACACCTGTGAAAATGAGTGGCACTGCAAGCTCTAACACGTTGAACATATAGCGTGTGCGCTCGAGCGGGCCGAGGAACATGCTGTATAGCGCCTCGCCGACATCGTCTGTCGTGAGGGCTACTACTATTGCCGTCGCAATTAGGCCGATTACTACGGCCGTTATCATTCGCATTAGCTCAAAGCGTGAATTTACATCGAGCTTTTTCATTTTAGCCATGTACCACACCTCCTATCTGCTCTGCCGTTTGACGTTTTACGCCGAGCATGTAAAATCCGAGTTCGTCCTCGGTAAGGTTGTCGACATCGGGGAAATATGCAACTATTTCGCCCTCTTGCATTACTATAATGCTGTCGGCAAGCTCGAGCGCTTCGTTTAGGTCGGCCGTTACGAGCATAACTGCCGTGCCGCCGTCTCTTAGCTCTACAATTTTGCGCCTGATAAATTCTGCCGCACCTACGTCTATTCCACGTGTCGGCTGATCGGCAAGCAGGAGATTTGGCTCTGACGACATCTCCCTTGCCACAACGACCTTTTGAATATTACCACCCGAAAGCATACCGACCGCTTGCTCTATGCCACTGCACTTTACAAGGTAGTCCTTGGAGAGCGCTTGCATGTCGCTCTCTATTGTCTTGTTTTTGAAAAAGAGCCTTCCTGTATAGCGTGCATCCTCGGTCTTGTCCGACATCATGTTGTGACGGATAGACATGGAGGAGGCTACACCATTTACCATGCGGTCGCTCGGGATGTGTGTCATGCCCTTTTTGCGGCGTGCCTTTATGCTGTCCTTTGTTATGTCGACACCGCCCAGTTTAACGGTACCCTCTTGCGATGAGATAATGCCTGCCACAATTTCGACAAGCTCACGCTGGCCGTTGCCCTCGATGCCTGCAATGCCTAAAATTTCGCCACGGCGCACATCGAAGGAGACATTTTTTAGTGTCTTTCTACCGTGAGAATTTGTATGCCCTAAGTTTCTTACAGATAGTTCGCACTCGGTCGGTTTAGCGGGCTCTTTGTCTATCTTTAAAACTACATCTCTGCCGACCATAAGACGAGAAATGTCTGCCTCTGACAGCTCCTCAAGGTCGTATGTGCCAACGCTCTTGCCTGCCCTCATTATAGTTACACGGCTGCATATCTCTTTAACTTCGCCGAGCTTGTGCGAGATAAAGAGTATTGTGTGGCCTGCATCTCTAAGATGCTTTAGTTCGACAAAGAGTTCTGCCGTCTCCTGTGGGGTTAAAACGGCGGTAGGCTCGTCGAGGATTAGTAGCTTTGCCCCTCTGTGGAGCGCCTTTACTATCTCGATCTTTTGCTTAATGCCGACAGACAGATCTCGCACGGTAGCGGTAGGGTCCATTTGCAAATTGTATTTGTCCGACACTTCCTTTGTTTGGCGCTCCGCCATCTCCTTGTCGATGGTAAAGAGCTTTTTAGGCTCTATGCCAAGCACGACATTTTCGGCGACCGTCATGGACTCTACCAGCATAAAATGCTGATGAACCATGCCTATGCCGAGTTTAATGGCCTCTGACGGGTTATGTATAACTACTGCCTCTCCGTTTATCGAAATAGTGCCCGATTCGGGCTGTTCGAGCCCGAAGAGCATCTTCATAAGTGTAGACTTTCCCGCTCCGTTTTCACCGCATATTGCGTGAATCTCTCCGTGACCTACCGACAGGTTGACACCATCGTTTGCCACTACCCCATTTGGGTAAATCTTTGTAAGGTTCTCGACCTTTAGTATCTCTGCCAAAACGTCACCTCCCATTATTTTTTGGTTAAATGCATACATTACAATTATATCTAATTTTCGCAAATAAAACAAGCCAATTACACAATTCTTACATATTAATATTTGTATTGGTACAAATGTACTATATCGGCAGAACTGTTTTTGCTTGGAGAAAAAGTGATTTCTCCAAGCTGATTTAACGCCCTCGGGGGGGATTTAACGCCAGTGGGCACCCTAATGGTGCCCACTGGCCGCTCCCCCTCCTTCCGAAGGGGCTTGATTTTATCTTTTTCTCCAGTCTGCTATTTGACTTTTTCTTTTGCAACATATATAATATTTTGATACGATACTATACAAAAGGGAGTTTCTTTAATATGCGTTTAGAGGATTTTAAGGCGGCACGTGCCGTTATTGCGGGAGTGGCTCATCGCACACAGCTTATCTACTCCCCTGTTTTTTCAAACGAGGTCGGAAATAATGTCTATATAAAGCCCGAAAACATGCAAGTTACGGGCGCATACAAGATTAGAGGAGCTTTTTACAAGATAAGCACCCTTACAGACCAAGAAAAAAACCGTGGGCTCGTTACCGCATCTGCCGGAAACCATGCGCAGGGCGTTGCCTATGCCGCAAAGCAGGCAGGTGTTCCAGCTACCGTCGTTATGCCGACCACAACACCACTCGTTAAGGTTAACAACACAAAGGCATACGGTGCAAATGTTATATTAGAGGGCAACACCTTCGACGATGCCGCCGCAATAGCACAAGGTCTTGCAGACAGCGAAGGCTACACATATATTCACCCTTTTAACGACCCTGTTATTGCGACAGGTCAGGGCACAATTGCATATGAGATATTCTCTGATCTTCCCGATGTGGATATAATTTTAGTTCCTGTTGGCGGAGGTGGTCTGTCGGCAGGAATATCGACCCTTGCAAAGCTATTAAACCCAAATGTTAAGGTATACGGCGTAGAGCCTGTCGGAGCTGCTTCTATGAAGGCATGTCTTGAGGCAGGCGAAGTTGTATCGCTCGACAAGGTAGACACCATTGCCGACGGTGTTGCCGTTAAGCGCCCCGGAGAGAAGATCTTCCCATATATTAAGGAAAATCTCGACGGCATTATGCTTATAGACGACAGCGAGCTTGTGGACTCCTTTTTGGACATGATGGAGAGCCACAAGATGGTGGTGGAAAATGCAGGTCTTCTTACAATAGCGGCTCTAAAACACCTTGAATGCAAGGGTAAAAATGTAGTTTCGGTCTTATCGGGCGGCAATATGGACGTTATAACAATGGCTTCACTCGTTCAACACGGACTTGTGCGCAGGGGCAGGGTCTTTACCTTCTCGGTACTACTCCCCGACCGTCCGGGCGAGCTTCTACGTGTTGCCGAGGTTATAGCTAAAAATAGCGGTAATATTATAAAACTCGAGCACAACCAGTTTGTAAATATAAACAGAAACAGCGCTGTTGAACTCAAGGTTACACTCGAGGCCTTCGGCATGGAGCACAAGGCAGAGATTTTAGAGTCTCTCGAGGTGCTCGGTTACAAGGTATGCGAGGTCGCTACCAGCACGGTGTATAGTTAGAATATAAAAAGAGGGCTTGCGCCCTCTTTTCAGCTTGGAGAAAAAGTGTTTTCTCCAAGCTGAGAAATCAGCTAAAGCTGATTTTAACGCCCTCGGGGCGGGAATTTAACGACGAAGGGCACCCTGATGGTGCCCCCTCGCCGCTCCCCCACCTTCCGAATGGGCTTGATTTTGGGTTTTTCTCCAAGCTGAAAAAGAGGGCTTGCGCCCTCTTTTTTTGTTTCTTACAGCGATTTTTTACAGCGATGCGGCAAGTTCTGACAGTGACTTTAGGAATTCTGCATTCTTTTCCATATCGCCTATGTCGTGAGCAACAACAAACTTTGCAAATGTAAGCTCGCCTTTTAAATAGCTTGCTATCATTTCCAAGGACTCCTTCATTACACGGTACTGGGGATCGTCGAGCTCTGCGCCGCCCGCTGTGATAAGTCCGAACTTTTTGCCCTTCAACTCTTTCATTTTGCTGTAAAATTTATCTATAACGAGCTTTGTTTGAGCTGTAAAGCCCATCCAATATACGGGCGATGCGACCACTATCATGTCGGACGCTACAAGCTTTGATATTAGCTCGTTTGTGTCGTCCGTGTGAATACATAGTCCGTCGCCCGACTGACATTTATTACAAGCAATACAAGCTGCAACCTTCTTTTTTGTTACGTCGATAACTTCGACCTCGTGCTTTGCGGCCGCTTTTGCAAACTCTGCTACCGCTATGCTTGTGTTGCCCTTTGTTCTTGGGCTACCGTTTAGAATTGTAATTTTCATGTTGACCTCCTGATTATACAGTAAATTTCTGTGAACTAACACGGGCAGTATACACCAGATGTCCACAAAAGTCAACATATCTAATCCCCTAAGAAAACCTCCTTAAAAGGCGACATTGCAACATTTTTAAGCTGGACACAGACAAACTCGTGCTCTCTCATAATCCCCTCTATTCTAAAGCTTGCCACTCCGGCATCACTCACAACCGATTTGTATGCAAATGATATGCCCACACCCTCGCCTACAAGCTCGGTTATGGCTTTAAAGGAGCTACTTTCTATTGTCGATCCAAACCTTGCAAGTGTGCAGTTTTTTTCTTCCAAAATTCGCTCGAATGCCTCTCTTGTGCCCGAGCCTTGTTCTCTTAAAATTATTCTCTCGCCAAATATTTCTTCGATCGGCACGGCCTTGCCTGCAAATTCGTGCGACTTTGAGCATATACCGACGAGCTCCTCCGTTTTATATAGGTAGCTTGTAAACTCCGATTTGTCTATAAAGCCCTCAATAAAGACAAAGTCGAGCTCGCCGTTTTTCAGTTTGCTTATAAGTCGCTCTGTGTTGTCCACAATATATAGTAGATCTATTTCGTCTAAAGGCAGGCGCTTTAGTTTGCTGTTTATTATATACTCGCCAATCGTTTTGGTAGCGCCGATTTTAAGGGTGATGCGCTCCTTTGCCGAGAGCTTTACCTTTATAAGATTTGCATTGTAGTCGGCAGAGCGTGCATACTCCTCGAGAAGCACTGCCGCATTTGTCTTTGCAAGCGTTCTGTTTGTGTAGGAAAAGAGCTTGCAACAATACTCTGTTTCGAGCTGTTTTATATGATTTGTAACGGCAGGCTGAGTCATGTTTAGCCGCTCGGCCGTTATTCTGTAATTCATACATTCGCAGAGTGTTAAAAATGTGTGGATTTTATAGTCGAGCATGGCGGCCTCCATAAATTTTATTTATCATTTAATTAGTAATGATTATTTGATTTTATCATTTATTCGTGTTAAAATCAAGGTATAAAACAAAAAGGAGCTTTTTATGAAGAAAATAATTCCGGGCCTTGCCGCCGCCTTTGTAATTGCGGTAGTCGCAAGAATACTCGAAGGGCTTATGCCGATACATTTAATAGGTGCATCTGTCATAGCGCTCTTTTTGGGCATGGCGATAAACAGCTACAAAAAACCGCACGAATGCATGGCGGAAGGCCTTAACTTTACATCGAAAAAGCTCTTAAAATTTGCCATTATTTTGCTCGGCGCATCGCTTAGCATCGGAACTATCCTAACTGTTGGACAACACTCGCTAACCGTAATGCTCTTTACCCTTGCGACATGTTTTGGCGGTGGCTACTTTATTGGCAGAGCACTTGGTTTAAACTGGAAGATGAGCAATCTAATCTCGGCAGGTACAGGCATATGCGGTGGCTCTGCAATTGCTGCTATTGCGCCCGTTATAGATGCCGATGATACAGATATTGCCTTTGGCATGTCGGCCACATTTATTTTCGACATGATAATGATACTTCTTTTCCCCATAATGGGCGAGATGCTCGGCCTGTCCGACATGGCATACGGACTGTGGGCAGGCACTGCGGTAAACGATACATCGAGCGTTGTGGCGGCAGGCTATGCCTTTAGCGAGGCGGCGGGCGACTATGCTACAATGGTAAAGCTTACAAGGACAATTGCCATAATTCCGACAGTGCTCGTCTTTGCTGTAATAAGCATGAATGTTAAGAAAAAAGAGCTTGCAGCGGCAGGGGGCGGCGAGCTTACACACACTAAGGTAAATATGGCAAGCATTATTCCTTGGTTTATTCTCGGGTTCTTGGGCCTTGCAATTGTCAATAGCTTAGGGCTTATACCTGTTGCAATTTCGACAGGGCTTAAAGAAGCAAGCAAGTTTATAATGGTTATGTCGCTTGCGGCAATCGGGCTTAAAACCGACTTTAGAAGCATGAAAAAAGCCGGTGCAAAGCCCATGCTGCACGGGTTTATTATATCGGCGCTTGTTGTAATTGTGGCAATTACAGTGCAGTATGCGATAGGTATTGTTTAGCAAGAGAGCTATTGCCCTCAAGACAAAAAGCCAAGAAGATGTGCTGTCATCTTCTTGGCTCAGCTTGGAGAAAAAGTGTTTTCTCCAAGCTGAGAAATCAGCTAAAGCTGA
>CAYJFK010000056.1:0-96 GCA_964369475.1 uncultured Oscillospiraceae bacterium
ATCGTGTGTACCCCTTAAAGGTACCGAGGGTTCGAATCCCTCTCTCTCCGCCAAAAATAAAAGGAAGGCTTTGGCCTTCCTTTTATTTTTATCTGA
>CAYJFK010000056.1:196-15693 GCA_964369475.1 uncultured Oscillospiraceae bacterium
CTTTTCCGCAGAAAAGCGAATCTGCTCTCTCCGCCAAAAATAAAAGGAAGGCTTTGGCCTTCCTTTTATTTTTATCTGAATAGGGGATTCGAAAGGCGGCACCTGAAAACAGTCCGGTGGACTGTTTTAACCGCCGTGGCTTTTCCGCAGAAAAGCGAATCTGCTCTCTCCGCCAAAAATAAAAGGAAGGCTTTAGCCTTCCTTTTATTTTTATCTGAATAGGGGATTCGAAAGGCGGCACTTGCAAACAAAACAAACCCCAAATTTAAACACATAGGAGAGCTATCATGAACCAAAACTTCATCCCCGGAAAATACCGCCACTTCAAAGGCGGCGAATATGAGCTACTTTATCTTGCAAGGCACAGCGAAACACTTGAGGATATCGTCGTCTACCGTGCCCTCTATGGCGAAGGTGGAGTGTGGGTACGGCCCGCTTCGATGTGGAACGAGATAGTTATCCACGAGGGCAAAGAGGTGGCAAGGTTTACTTTGGTCTTATAAAAAAATGAGCTGCTCGCACTTTTGCCGGCAGCTCATTTTTTATTTGCAGAGGGGTGCTACATTCACACCTTCTCCGACCAATCCGCTTCCTTAAACCCGACGAGCACAAAATCTTCCCCGACAACAATCGGCCGCTTTACGAGCATTCCGTCTGTTGCAAGCAGTTCTAACTGCTGATCCTCGCTCATGGTCGGTAACTTGTCCCTTAGCGCCATAGACTTATAAACAAGACCGCTCGTGTTGAAAAATTTCTTTAGCGGCAGACCGCTTTTTTTGTGCCACTCTTTTAGCTCGGCATAGGTGGGGCGCTCCTCCTTAATGTGCCGCTCGGTGTAGGTCGTGCCATTATCGTCAAGAAATTTCTTTGCCTTTTGGCAGGTCGTGCATTTTGGGTAGCAAATAAATAGCATGATAACTCTCCTATATAATATTATTTTAACTAAACACAGCTTGGGAATTTTTCCAAGCTAAATTTTATTCAATCTTCAGTAAATATACTTGCCGTCCTCTGTGTCATTATAAAAAAGTGGCGGTTTCTTATATTTATAGTATCGTAGCTAACTTGCGCATGTCAACTTATTTTTTGTAAAACTTGTAAGTTGCAAAAATTGCCTTCGCCATGACAGATACATCGACCGCTCTTTTAGCGTAGCAATATATCAAAAAAAACACCTATATGTCAAAAATATACTCTATGAAAATATCATTGCATATGATAATATTTTAGTTGTTACTTATTTATCTATCTTTTGCAAACTCTGCTACTGTGCAAAAAAAAGGAGCTTTATGGTGCAGTACATATCATTTTCACCGCAGGATTATGAGATAACAGTTCTAATAAATGAACTGCTCTATGGTCAAAAAAGTGACCATATTTTAAAAAGCCTCGAACGAGACAATTTAGCAACATCGGTAGACATTGAAAATATGTATATCTGCATCACGGGGCTTAGGCAGTCGCTCTTTCGTGGTCTATTCGGTGCGGACGCTCCGACATACAGCGAGCTCTATAAAGGCGCACGTGCTAAGGTGATGGAATTTCTCGATCAGCATGAAATCTCGTGCGAAGGGGTTATAAATCTTTATTCCAAGAGCAAAAAGTTTGTTTATCTTATGTCGGCAAAAAACGGTGGCGATATAGATATAAAAATGGTCGCAACCGCTATAAACGAGATACACGACGAGCAATATAAAAAGACATTCGGTGTTAGCAAAATGTCGAAAAATTATACGGCATTTTCAAAAAAGATAACCGATGCAAAGGACATTCCGAGCGAATTTGCAAAGATAAGAAAATTTGCAAAGTATAGGTTTTTCCTAAGCGAAGAATGTGTAATTGATGAAAAATTGCATGATGAGCTTTACATCCCACAGGATATAAACACGCTTCACCCAATACTTAGCATCCTTTTGGAGAGCGTTAATAAAAACGATGCCGAGCAGATCGCCGCAATCACAGAGACGCTCTTTTTAAAGCGACTTAAATATAACTTCGAGTTTAATTTGGTTTCGGACATTCTTGCCATAATAAAGGGGCGAATCTATGGGCTGATGCGAGAAAACGACCTTGTAATGAGCGGAAATCTCGAGGACATTTTATCGATAGAGCAGTATCACGACTTAGAGGACATGAGAGAGGGCATATGCAGTATGCTTACAGAGCTCGCTCTAAACATGAGTAAAGCCCACTTGAAATACAGCCCTCATGTGGCAAAGGCCGTGAAGTATATAAAAAATAATTACAGGGACGATATAAGTTTATCGTCACTTGCAAAGCACGTCAATGTAACGCAAGAACACCTCTCCAGAACGTGGAGCAGGGAGGTTGGAAGTAGCATTCCCTCATACATAAGACATCTAAAGATCTCATACGCAAAGGAGCTCCTTCATGACACGGAGCGAAAGATAATTACCATTGCAAAGGAACTCGGTTTTACAACATCGCATAGATTTGGACAGGTCTTTAAGCTCGAAACAGGCATGACACCGAGCGAATACAGAAGTAAAAGCAACGCTTTGGGAGACGTGGCATTAAAGTAAATTTGTTTATTAACGCACTTGCGTTGTAAAGATATTATTTTAAAAGGAGCATACTATGAAACTTAGGAAGAAACTTGCACTGGCACTTGTACTTGCAAATGCACTGAGCGCCTCTGCAATGGCGGCAAGCTACACGGTACAACCCGGTGATGTGCTGTGGAAAATAGCAGAGGACTTTGGCACAGACTATCAAACACTTGCAGCGGCAAACGACATTGATAACCCTCACCTAATCTATGTCGGACAGGAAATTGTATGGAGAGGCACAGAGGCAGAGATCCCGACACCCGAGGTTTCCGGCGCTCTAACAAAAAGTGCTTCGGCTAAGGGTTTCCAGAGCGATGTTGAAGTTGCCGTAACGATGGAAAACGGCAAAATTACAGCGCTCGAAGTTGTATCTCATGGCGAAACACAGGGAATAGGAACAAATGCAATAGATGCACTGCCTTCAAAGATCGTTGAGTACCAAACGGTAGCGGTCGACGGGGTGGCAGGTGCTACAATGACGAGCGGCGCAATTATAGAAGCTACAAAATCGGCACTTGTTGCACTTGGCGCAAATGTTGCCGACTTCTCCTCCGCAGTTGAAATGGGCGAAGTTTCGACCGAGGTCATCGAAAAGAGCGCAGATGTTGTAATTATCGGCGCAGGCGGCGCAGGGCTAAATGCGGCGGTCGAAGTTCTAAGGGCAGGCGGAAGCGCTATCCTAATCGAGAAAATGCCAAGTGTAGGCGGAAACACACTGCTTTCGGGTACTGCGCTAAATGCATACGACCCTCAAAGGCAAGAAGCTATGACAATTCTTGAGTCGGAGCTCGGCCTTCTTGACGAGATGCTAACAATGGAATTTGAAGATGAGCTTGTACAAGAGTGGCAAGCAACATTTGCACTTGAAGTGGAAGAATACAAGGCATCGGGAGAGGACTATCTGTTTGACTCCCCATCGCTACACAAGCTACACACATATATCGGTGGCGACATGATCGGCAGTCCGGAAGTTATAGATGCCTTTGCCGAAGGCGGACTTGCCGCCGTTGAATATATCGAGGATTTCGGCGTTGAGTGGATTCCCTCGATAAACTCGGCAATCGGCTCGTACTGGCGCCGTAGCCACAGCACTGCCAAGACATTTGGAGAGGCAGGCGCCGACTACATTTTGCCCCAAGCAGAATTTGTTAGAGAAAACGGCGGCGTTATTTTAACAGAGTACACAGCCGAGCAAATTGTTATGGAGGGCGGCAAAGTTGTTGGCGTAAAGGGTAGGACGGCAGAAGGTCAGCCCTTTGAAATTTCGGCAGACAAAAATGTAATATTGGCAACGGGCGGCTTTGGATCGAATGTAGAGATGCGTGAGCACTACAATGTACAATGGCCGACACTCGATGCAAGCGTACCGACAACAAACGGCCCAACATCGATGGGTGAGGGCATTGTTATGGCCGAGCAGATCGGCGCTAACCTTGTCGATATGGAGTGGATTCAGCTTCTACCGACATACGGCGGCGGACTCTTTACACCATACACGCAAAATCAGCTCTACATCAACCACGATGCAAAACGCTTTATAGCAGAGGACTCTGCACGTGACGATCTTGCATCTGCAATCTTAGAGCAAGAAAACGGCGAAACATGGATTTTGTCCGATGCAAACACAGTTAACGATGTAATAGCTCCTATCTACGTTGCGGAAATGAAGGTTTCTCAAGGCCTACTCTTTAAAGCGGATACACTTGAAGAACTTGCCGAGCTTGCAGGGCTTGATGCAGATACGCTAATTGCAACTGTCGAGGACTACAACAGAGGCCTTAGAGAAAAGGACGATAGCTTCGGACGTAAGTTTATGGATCAGGAAATAGACGATGCGCCATACTACATAGGCCTTTCCCAACCAATGATTCACCACACAATGGACGGTGTTGAAGTAAACGGTCAAAGCGAAGTGCTTGACACAGAGGGCAATGTAATCGAAGGTCTGCTTGCAGCAGGCGAAGTTACAGGCGGCCTACACGGCACAAACCGCCTTGGCGGAAACGGCATAGCAGATATGGTAATCTTTGGCCGTCAAGCAGGTATAAATGCAATGAAATAAAGGGCTTTAACTGCAGGGTGACCCCTGTAAATCCAAACCGCTTTATGAGCGGTCACCCTAAGTTAAATTTGCCCTCTAACACAAAAAGACAGCTTTTTAGCTGTCTTTTTGTGTTAGAGGTAATGGGTGGGGTTTTTCGCAGGTGTTTTTTGTCGGTAGTTTGTGGTCATTGCTGAGCTGATAATTACCGTAGTAGCTGTTTGTTATGTGTATTTATAGCTGTTCTTATAGCTGTCATAATAGCTGTACCGATAGCTGTTCTTATAGCTGTCCCGATACCAGTCCCGATAGCTGTTTTAATACAAGTCCTAACACCAGCCCTTACACCAGCCCTTACACCTACCCCAATACTGCCTAACTCTCACCCTATAAACCTACCCTAATAAATATCCTTATTAGGGTTTTCCTCGTAGGCCTTCTCTATCTTGTCTGCCAAATCTTCGCTCTCTATCTCGCTGTATGGGAAAAATTCTATGTGGTAGGCCAAGTTGCCCTCGTCGTTGTATATGCCAAAACTGATGTAGTAAAACCCGATCTCCGCCTCATCAAAGGTCTCTTTTATCACTCGAAGTGCCTCAGCACCTCGCTCAAAACTTTGATCGCCGTCGGCAAAGGATACCCTTACATCGAGCGCACCACCCACTTTGCCGACCTCGCCAACGTCGTAGACCTTGTCAAGTTCCAAGGTGCGGCCGTCTATGCCGCCCTCTCTTAAGTCCTCCGCCGCCCTGTCCTCCACCTCGACCTTGGAGACAAGATTTGCCGAAGCGTGAAGGGGCTCTGCCCCTATAAAGAGCTCTTGCTCCTTTAAAACCTCAAAGAGATCGTCGGCCTCGTTACGATAATCTCTGCTAATCCGAGTCATGACATTCCATCCCTCGGTGATATTGTTCTCGTATAGATCTCGGCTTAGACTGCCGTTTAGGTTGTAATATAGCGTAAAATGAAGGTCCTCTACCGTCTCGCTCTTTAGATTGATATAGTATCTCGTGCTCTTAAAATCAAAGCCAATTTCCGAGGTTAGATTTAGGTCTGCATAGTTTTCGGCAATGTACTGCTCGGAATTTTTTTCTACCAAATACTTGGAAATCGGATTGCCGACAAATCCGTTTGTAAAGTAGAGCACGCCGCAAATTAAGGCTATCGCCAGTATAACGGCCGCTATTTTTAGTGTCTTTTTCATAATTTTTTCTCCCTTCTAAATCCAAAATGAAGCAGTGCCGCTATAAGCACGCCGAGCGCTGTAAGTGCAAAATATATCAGTGCCCACCAAAAGGGCGGCAGGAATGCCAAGATATAATCGCCCTGTAAAGCATGACCGAAGGAGTGGTAGACCCACCTGATATAGACAACCCCAAAGACCAAAAGGCAGACATTAAGCGACCGTTTCTTTAGCGACATGTAGCTTATGCCGCCGATGAGCGGCATTATTAATATGTTGTAAAACATAAATCTATCTGACGAAAGGCTTATGCCAAAGAGTATTCCAAGGGCAATGACCGCCATGCTGACAGCCATTAAATGCTTCTTAATCTTGCTTACAATTTTGCTGTCGACACTCTCGAAAGCTATGCCTTCGCCATAGAGCTCTCTGCAAGCATCGCAGGTCTTTATATGCTGTTCTACCGCAATCTTGCTGTCGCTACTTGCCACTTCGTCTTTAACGAGCGGCATTAAATCCATGCATATATCGCACGATATTTTATACATCAAAATATCCCTCCTTAGCTAAAATTTCCCTGATTTTCTTCTTTGTCCTAAAGTCGATTACCCTCGCCGAGCTCTCGGCTATGCCGATCTTTTGCGAGATTTCGTAATAGGAAAATCCCTCGATTCGCATAAAAATTATCTGCCGTGTCTTTTCGGGCTCACTCTCGAGAAGTTTTGTAATTCTGTTTGCCATATCGCTGTCGGCCACTGTGCCACTGTCGTGGTAGTCGATCTCGTTTACGTATAACGAGAGCTTTTCATGCAAGCTCCGACTGCGCTTTTCCCTACGTAAAAACTCGAACCACTTAAGCCTTGCAATGCTAAAGAGCCAAGTTTTAATGTCGCAATCCCCTCTAAAGGCCGGCAAAGATTTGATGGCGGCAAGAAATACTTCCGATGTTAAATCTTCCGAGATGTCACGGTTTTGCGACATATGTAATAAAAAATAGTATACATCTTTTTTATAGTTCTCGTATATATAATCAATGTGCATCTCATGCCCCCTTTCATACAATTAGTGATAATTCGAGCGATTTCGTTACAGTATTTTGAAAAAAATTATTTTGTAGACCTTATCATTGTAACATATCCCATGCCCTTGACAAAGCAAAATAGAGATTTTATGCAAAAAACAAGCAAGAAAAAGCGATTTTATTGGCAGGGTAAAGGGGATTTTGTTAAAAAATCCAGCTATTTGCAAAAGTAACGGTAAATTATTACGAATATCGTTGCATATTAATGCTTAACGTGATAAAATAAGGTTACGGTAATGGCGGTGAAATATAATATAAAGGAGGCAGTTATGTCGAGCATTATTACGCATAGTAACAAGCAAGAGGCAATGTCTGGCTTGGTCAGAAAATGCTACTCAGTCGCTATAATTATCTATGTTGTCATTGCATTTATGCATAACGCAATGGGGCACCCGATCTTACGGTTTAACCCGAATTGGCACCCAAACCCTGCCATGCTTCCGGTAGCGTTATATTTGACTTATGTGGCAGGAAAAAAGATAGATGTGCCGATTTATCTATACGGTGTAATAGCGGCAGTCTCTATGCTGAACTTCGGCGGCGACCTGCTCCAAGGGGCGATAAAGACCTCGCTAATACTGGCCATTTTTTCCGGTCTATGCTCCTTTCTTATAAAAAAAGGAGCAACAAAGGCGCTTTTTTACCTAGTAGCGACGCTGCTTGCCGCCGCATTGGTGGAAAATTTCTTTCTAAGTGCCATTTTGTGCTTTGGGGCGACATACATGCTTATATCAAGCTCTCCCGACAACCACTTCGAGGCAAATGTCCTCTTTTCGCTCTCGGCAATTTTGGGCGGTATTTTTATAAAAATTTGGTTTATCCCGATAAACTCGATAAATTCACAGAGCGCTATAAACTCGATACTCGCCGGCGTGATATTAATAAGCTCGATGCTAATTGCCGAATATGCGGTAAAGCTTAGATTTAAAGCCACGGTTAAATCCGATAATAACTCCAAAAAAAGAAGGTAGCTACATTAAACCAAAATATAAAGGAGGCAGTTATGAACAAAAGAATAGCGGTAGGTATTGCTGTAATCATTGCACTTTTGGCGGGGTATTACACATACCTCTACCTAAATCCCGACATCGCATTTATAATTGTCCGAGGGCGAGAGGATCGAGAGGCAAAGTTTGACCATTACACACTCTATTACTCGGAACACTCTGTTTTACCAATCCCCGGCGGTTTTATGGCAGTTCCGATAAGTGATGAGATTAAGGATAACATGCTCGTACTCTCGGAAGGCACAAAGGAAACCGAGAGCGAGATAATGAACATGACTCCGCCCTTCGACATATCGCTTGAAATTACATTCGAAGATGGGAATACTATCTTTACCTATGACGGTACATATACCGAAAAGGGTCAGCAAAAGGAGTACCACAAGGTTTTGACCTTTGATTTTATCTTTACCGAGGAAGTTGAGATACAGTAGTATAAATGGTGCGCAAGGGGGGCGGATTATAACACAGAGGGGGCTGCTACCGGCCCCCTCTGTGTTATTTTAAATTAAAATCGACCAAATTCGGAGTTTGCTTCTTGGATATGTTAGATAAGATTTCGAAGTAATTATTCCTGATATATTCAAGTTCTGTATCGCTGATTTTTTTAAAGGCTACAATTTGATACTTCCATTCCTCTTTTGAAGTTACAACATATACAAGGCGGTCTTTCCATATACAATCAGAAGAAAACTCCCATGTGCGAACCCACATTTTATACCTTGTATCCCACGGGAGCGCAAGGGTGCGATGCTCTCCTTTGGCGTTTTTTAAAATAAGCTTTGGCAGTACAATGTATTTTTCTCCACATATGCCCTTGTCACGCTGACTTGCAATATCATTTGTAGCGACCTGCCAAGTTAAATACTTTTTTGCTTGTGCAGTCATGCCTTTTTCGTACTTAGGGTGCTCTCGCTTGTTAAATAATTCCACGATAAAAAATTTATATTCATTTTGACCTCTATATCGCTTGTTGCACTCAATTTCGATTATATCGACCCACTTGCCCTTGGTGTCTATCTTCTCTGCAACATCACGAGTGATGAAGACTGCGCCGGATTTGCCATTTTCAATATAAGCGATGTAATCTGCATCATGTCTGAATTTGCCATGTTTTTCGCTGGACTTGTCTTTCTTAAAACTGCTGTGCTTCGTTTCGACTTTTCCTCTCATGGTTAGTCTCCTTATAAAAAATTAACATAAAAAAGAGAAAACTCCACCGTAATAAATACAGCGGAGTTTTAAAAAAACCGAATACACTTCGAAGAAATGCTTTAGTATCACTTGTCTTTGCACCGAAGGCAAAATGCGTCCGTATACACTTCAAAAGTGCTTGTGCAAAAACTTTGACGGTGAAGCATGATTGAATCATCTTCCCCAATATTATGTTTATTATATTAAATCAAAAATATCCGCTATTGTCAATACCCATCTACCTCACCGCAGACTCCTTCAATCTTTGCATCTCCACTAACAATCTGTCGTACTCGGTTAAGATTTCGGCATATACCGCCTCGACAGGGCTCGAGGCTTTGTCCAGTGCAATTTGCAATTCTGCATTGTGCTCCGTGATAATTTTTACAATGTCAGAGTCGATCTGGTTCATGTTTGCCATGTCCTCTAAGATAAAAATTGTCTTTTCCCAGTCGTATTCGCCCTTGTAGCTTCGGCGACTTATAAGGGCGCTCGTTATGTCGGCGACCGCTACAATGCGCATCTCTATTGTAAGCTGATCGGCATTAAGCCCCCTCGGGTAGCCTGTGCCGTTTAGTTTTTCGTGATGATTTACAGCAAAATCAATAATATCTCTCTCGAAAAGCCCCTCTAAAATCTCCTCGGTGTAGGAGGCGTGCGTGCGCATAATTGTCATCTTGTCCGAATCGAGTTTGCCTTTAAACTCCAAAATAGACTCGGGAATGGCAATTTTGCCTATGTCGTGGAGCAGTGCGCTGTAATAGAGCTTTTCTATTGTCTCCTGCGGCAGACCGAGCCGCTCACCCAAAAAGACACTTATTGTCGTCGTGTTTACCGAGTGAAGCATGGTAACAGGGCTTTTAAACTCCATCGAGTATATTATCATCTTTAGATACTTAACCAAATCTTCCTCGGACAGGCTTAGTGTCTCGACCGTTTTGTTAGACCATACGGTTGCATCGTGGTTAAAGTATTCTAAAGTTATCTCCTTTTTGTCGATAAGCCTTTTTAGGGCATCGAGATATTTTTTATCTATATTACCGCTTTTTGTAATGTTGGCGTGGATTTTATCGAAGGACTTTACCTTCAAACTGCCCACATCTACCATGTCGGCAAGATTTATTACCTGCGCATATGCGGCAACAACAGGATCGACATTAGAGAGCAGTCGCAGTGGGGTGTGGTGGTATAACACCGCCTCGCAACTGTCGGTAATGGGGGTTAGGTGCTTTAAAAAGAGGTAGCCATAGACAGAATGCTGATCGGCATTTGCCGTTTCGAACTTTATAAGATTGTTTATATCCTCGGTTTTATATGCTCCTATATCGTGAAAAATACTCAATAAATAGAGGTTTGCAGGGTCTAAGGTCGCAAATCCGTCGAGCTCCTCGATGATTTTAGCGGCGAGAAATGCAACACGCTCCCCGTGGCTTATAAGTCGCTCGTCAAAAAAGCGCAGAGCCTTAGAGCACAAAAGCACGATTTTATTTCCGCAATCAAGTGTATACATTAAATTTTGCCCCTTCTGATAGATAATAGAGCCTATGCTTGCTTTAACTCAAGCAATACTCAAAGGACAGTATAACACAAGATTTTTGCAAAGTCTCTAAAAATATCAAAATATTTCTATAAAATAAATGGAATCTAAAAAATTTTGCAAGGTAAGCTTTATGATCTTATATAAGCAGGCCTTGTTTTCTAAAAAATGCCATTAAAATAGTGCCTTTGTATTAAGTCGGAACAAGGCAAAACTTACACCAAGACAGAGTTTATCATACCGCCTTTTCCGCTACCCCTTCGCTCTTTAGGGAGCACGTGATTAGCTCTACCGCTCCGTTTACTCCCACTTTGGAGGTGTCGATGCAAAGGTTATAGTGCTCTACATCGTCCCACTCAAGCCCTGTGTTTGCCTTAAAATAGGCCTTGCGCTTGTCGTCGATAGCTGTGATCTCACGCTCGATTTGGTCATGCGTCTTTGTCTTTAAAATCTCGGGGTCTCGCTCGATGCACCGCTCGACTTTATAATTCATATCGGAGGAAAAAATAAAGACCTTTAGCGGATTATACTCACTTAAAACATGGCTTGCACATCGCCCGACATAGACCCCCTTGGAGCCTTCGGCGAGCTCTTTTAGTATCATGGTTTCGGCCGTTTTAATCTCGCCAAGAGGTAGACGGCCATACTTCATAAAGGAGCGGCTAAAGGTATATGTGTAGTCCTTCTCGCTTATCTCGTCTAATTTCCCTATCAAATCGGGCGACAGACCGCTGCTCTCCGAGATAAAGCTTATGAGCTCCTTGTCGAAATAAGCGCACCCCAAGCTGTCGGCGAGCTTTTTTGCGACCTCACGTCCGCCGCTGCCAAACTGCCTGTTTACCGTTATAATCCTGTCGCAACTGCTATGCAAAAGAGCGGCATTAGCGCCTTGCGCCTCTTGCGACATCTTCTCGTCGTAAAGGGCGAGCGAACTTTTTGGAGAAGCCTTTTTTGCCGTAACTTTGAGCAGGACCAAGCTTACAATAAATGTGCAAGCCTCGGCAAAGGGCACACTAAGCCAAATGCCGTCTATTTCGAAATAATTCGGTAGCATCGTAATGCCTATTACTACAAAAATCAACCCACGACTTGCCGCCACCATGACCGATTCGAGCCCTTTTCCTATAAAGGTAAAATAGCCCGATGTTAGGATATTAAAGCCCGACAACAAAAAGGAAAGGGCATATATCTTGCCGCCTGATGCCGCAAGAGAGACCAGTGCGGCATTATCCTTGATAAAGAGGCCTACAAGCCACTCTCCGCCAAAGAACAATAGCAAAAAGAGCCCTACACCAAAGACAAAGTTGCAGATATAAGAGAGTGTCATGAGCGCCTTTACCCTCTTTGTGTCCTGTGTGCCATAGTTGTAGCTCACAATAGGGCCTATGCCGTCTGACACGCCAAAGAGTAGCATACCGCCAAATGTGCCTACATAGTTAATGGCGGTAAAGGCGGCAACACCATCAGGGCCTGCAACGCTCATAAGGGCGGCATTAAAGAGAAAGATGGTAACGGCTATCGAAATGGAGTTTATGCCCTCCGACGAGCCGTTGTAGAGCACGCTTAAAATGCTCTCGCCCGAAAATTTGCCAACATAGAGGTTTATAACATTCGACCTCTTTAGCATTGGCCATATAACCACAAAAAGAGCCGCCACATATGCAGTTCCCGTAGCAAGAGCAGCACCCATAACGCCAAGACCCAAGCGGGCAACAAAGAGGTAGTCGAGCGACACATTTACAATAATGCTAAGCATAGAGCCGTAAAAATACTTCTCGGGCTCGCCTACAATGCGGTTTAGAAAGCCAATATAGAACATCATGCACATGGGAATTGCAAAGATAGAAATATACTTTATATATGTAGCAGAACCTGCAAGAAGCGTCTCGTCTGCCCCGAGTAGCACAGCGATCTGACTGCTTAGCGTCAGGCCGAGTAGCGTTATAAGGGCGGCGCATACAAATATAATTATCTTAAATGTGTTAAAGCAATTTTGCGCCTTTTCCCTGTTGTCCTTGCCGAGGTTTAAGCCGATATAACTCTGCGATCCGATGCTTATAATCATGCTAACGCCGACAATAAGTTGCATAAAAGGCATGGCTATATTAACGCTTGCAAGTGCATTACTACCAACATAGTTGCCGACAAACATGCCGTCTATCATGCCCTGAAGACCCGATATAATCATGGCTATAACAGCCGGAAAACAGTATTTAATAAAGAGCTTTGGTATGCGCTCCTTGCTTAAAATGTTATCGGTTAAGGTCATCTAAATTTTCCTCCAATAATGAACTGCTAAGCAAACTCAGCAGCTCGCACAGGTTTTTAATATCATTTTCGGTGTACTTGCCCTCTATAACCTTTGCAACATGCGTGCCTATACTTGCTCCCGAATACTGCGTATAAAGGCCGTCGTTGACAAAGAGATAGTGCACCCTTTTGTCAGACTCGCTCTGTCGTCTTGTAACATACCCTTTTTTTACAAGCTCTTTTATTTTTTTGGTAACAGAAGGCCGAGAAACGCCGAGCATATCGGCAATCTTAGACGAGGTATACATGCCGGGATATGCGGAAATTATATCGAGATAGAGCACATCGTTGTATGTAAGCTTTGTGCTGTCCTGCAAACTCTGTTGCAGTTTTAGCTCGCTTATAGATAGATCGTGATAAAATTTATTTAGTGTTCTTGTTAGTTCGTTATGCATAATGACCTCCATATAGTTGCGCAATAATAGCTATTATAGTGCAACTATATTTGTTTGTCAAGGGGGCTTTAAACAAAAAGGGGGGCTCTTTTGTTAAAGTAGCATTAGAGCTTTTTAATTTTAAGTTGAAGTAAGAGAGTCGAGATGATATAATATTTATAAGAAAAATATACTAAATATAAAGAGAGGAAAAAGGGAGACAGCTATAAAGTATGACTGTTGATCTACAAGGTGAACAAAATGAAAAGCAAGAAATTTTTCTATTTTGGATACTTGCTAATTTGGTTTTATGTAAGCGGACACTTAATCCTTTGGAAGGGACTTGTTGTGGCAGTTCTCATCTGGCTTATAATGCTTTGCAACGCATGGAAGCCCGGAATTGGCGACACTGCTATTGTGTACACCTTTAGCCTTTTTATATCGGCGAGTTTGCTTGGGCTCTGTGTAAGATATTATCTAATAGGGAGCGAGTTTTTCAATCTAAATTTAATACAGATAATAGCGATGCTTGCCGTATCCTTTGGCTTAGCTTATTTTGCAAGTAAAGTTCTTAAAAACAACCTATGGCCAAAGCTCAGAGCATTTATTATTATGCGACAGGTTAATGTTATTGCAAGATTAGTCGAGCAAGAAAAGGAAGATCTTGCGAGCTTACGATCTGTATCATTTTTGAGCATATCGGCCGATTTTAGCAGTGATCATTTAAACCCTGTCCGTATTGAGCTCGAGCGTGTAGAGCAACCTTTTTCTAAAACCGAGGAGCAAGAAGCAGAGCGCAAGAGGTATTGGCAGGAGCTCGAAGCGGAGTATGAAAGGGAAAAAGAGGGCAAAGAGTAGCCCTATCTGCTTGACTAATGTTTATAAATCGGTATAATTAACTATAAGCGTATAAATTAAAAAGTAGGGAGTTATACCATGAAAAAACATATAAAAAGAGTTGTCGCTAAAATGCTCGTTCTCGCTGTGGGGGTTGGTCTTTTGCAGATGCCTATATATGCGCAAGCAGAACAAGAGGTAACATTTCCCGAGCTTGCGGGGAAAAAGGTTTCGATTTTGGGCGATTCGCTGACCTCCTATATAGGAACGGCCTCCAACGGTACGCAGGATACGAGCCATACATATAAGTTTAAAGAATCTCAGGGGACATACCCAAATGACAGGAGCGGCATAACGAGCATTAATCAGATGTTCTACGGAAAATTTTTCGAGCAAAATAATATGGAGCTCTATGTTAACAACTCGATTGGCGGCACGGGTGTTACTATAAATTACACCTCTGCTCTAAACCAAAATATAACATATTTGGGCGGTACAGAGGAGCAAAACAGAATTTTGGGGCTTTGGAGGTACGACGAGAATAACAACAGGGTAGACCCTGATATTATTCTTGTCTCGGGATCGGGCAACGATTTCGATCTTGCGCCGCTTGGCGAGTGGGACGGCGATATAGAGGCACTCGATGAGACCTCGCATCCGACGACATTTAAGGCGGCATATGCCGTTATGCTAAAGCGCATGACGGCCGAATACCCAAATGCCGACATTTGGTGCATTACACTGCAATCCTTTTCCGATGTTATATCAAACCCCGAAACGCAGTACCCCGACACAAACGAATTTGGCGACACGCTGATAACATATAATCAGGGCATACGAGATGTGGCGGCGGCATTTGGCGCACATGTGCTCGACCTTGAAGTATCGGTAACGCCCGAGCAGTACAAGACCCATAAATACGACAATATTCACCCGAATTTGCTCGGCCACGAGGCGATGTATCAGCAGATGGTAAAGGATTTTGCCAAGGTGTACAGCACAGATGCCGAGCCTCCCCTAACAGGCGATGCAGACGGTGACGGCGGAGTAGGGCCTTTGGATCTTGTCGAGATAGCGACGGGCGGCATGTACAATAAAACAGTGGAAATCGGCCACGCCTCCGACATAAACGGCGATGGGAAGGTAAATTTTATCGACCTTGCGATGGCACGAAACAGCAAGTTTTTTGGTAAATAGCATTAAAAAAAGGGGCATATGCCCCTTTTTTCAGCTTGGAGAAAAAGTGTTTTCTCCAAGCTGAAAAAATCAGCGCCAGCTGAATGTCTACCTATAAGTAGAAATGCCTTTAGTGTAGGTCGATATATTCCTGAAGGTCGTCGTGGTACTTAACCATGTCGACATCTAC
>CAYJFK010000057.1:0-1169 GCA_964369475.1 uncultured Oscillospiraceae bacterium
TTTTTATAATTATATCATAAAAATGAATAAAAAACAACAGCGACAAAGCAGTGCGCTTTGTCGCTGTTGTAATGCAATAAATATAAAATTCAACCTATATGCTAAGCCGTTCTCGCCGCTTTTGCCGCTCTTTTTTGGTTTTTCTTGTCGACCGCTTTGCAAATTACCGTACTTATCTGAAGTAGCACGATCATGGGAAGTGCCAGCAGTATTTGCGACAGAACATCGGGCGGCGTTATAAGGGCGGCCGCCACAAAGATAAGCACTATCATTACACTGCGGTTTTTGACCATAAATTCCGGCTTTAGTATGCCGAGCTTTGCAAGTATATATGCTAAAATCGGCATTTCAAAAACAGCGCCGAAGCAAAGTAGCATTGTGTTAACAAAGGACATGTACGACTCGATCGAAATCATGGGCGCTACGTCTGCAACTGCAATTCGCACAAAGAAGTCGAGCGTGATTGGCAGCACCGTAAAGTAGCAAAATACTACACCTACAACAAAGCATATCAGCCCAAAAAACAGCGCTACCATTACATATTTTCGTTCTTCTTTAAATAGACCCTTTCTTATGAAGGCCCACGTTTGATATATCGTGATGGGCGAACACAAGATGAGCGCCGCTATGAGCGCTACCTTTAAGTATACCATAAAGAGCTCTGACGGTGTTATCTGCACAAGTTCCATGCCGGGGTTTAATGCAAAAAGGTACTGCATTAGTATCTCGGAAAAGCCCATCATGGCAAACATTACTATAACATTGGCAACGACTATAATTGTAAGCCTTTTTCTTAGCTCCCCCATGTGGGAGAGCACCGTCATGCTTCCTTCTTCATCTTTTTTTGCAAATCGCTGACGAGATCCATCGCTCGGTGGTGGTCTTTGGCTCGTCTTTTCTTTAGCCTTCGACTGCTCGGCTTCTTCGGTTTCTTCGGTCTTCTTCGAAACGGCAACAGCCACAGCCGGCGAGCTTTTCGCTTGGCTTGGTGCTGTCAACGATCCTTCCACTTCGGTAGTCGCTTGGGGCGATGAGACCTCATCTGCCGATTTGACATTTACCGCTTCGACGGCAGATTTTGCCGTGCCATTCACCGCCGACGATTGAGCCGCTATATTAGATGCTATCTGAGCCGCCGCCGCATCACTCCTCGCCATGCCGCTCGCCGC
>CAYJFK010000057.1:1269-15474 GCA_964369475.1 uncultured Oscillospiraceae bacterium
GTCGGCGCTTGCGCCGCTGTGCTTGCCTCTTGCGTTGCAAGCGGCGACGGTGACACCTTATCAACGCTCCTAAAAGGCGAGTTGCTTCGCTTCGACTTAACAGCCGCCGCCATGCCGCCCACCTGACCTACGGCGGGAGCGTTTCCGCTCCCGCCTTTTTTATCCATGCTTACGCCACCCGTAGGGACTTTTGCCTTCTCGCCCTCTACGGGAGGGATATTATTATTCGATGTCATATAATCTTATCTTACGCTGTTGTATTGTTCTCTGTTGTTGCAGTAGTAGTTGTTGTAGTAGCAGCAGGCTCATCTACTACGACAGGCTCGTTTGCAAGTGTCTCGATGTTCTTTTTAACTTCGTTAGAACCCTTCTTAAACTCCGACATAGCCTGACCCATGCTCTTTGCAAGAGCAGGAAGCTTTGCAGGGCCGAAGAAAATAAGAACAATGCCCAAAATTGTGAGTAGTTCCCACATACCTAGTCTCATCATAATAACTATCTCCTTTATAAGCTTATAATATGTTTAATTTCAGAGCTCTCCGACAGATAAATCTGCATGTCATCACTCAAAATTCTTTCCGCAAGGTCTATGCCCCATTTCTTTGCAACGGCCATTCCTGTTTTGCTTGGATATTTCAGCGAAGCAATCGCCTTAATTCCTTGCATCTTTGCCTTCCAAAGAAATTCCGTGCTAATCCTTCCCGTCGTTACAAGTAGCGAGCTTTGAGGTTGCATATTTATTTTCGCACCCTCGCCAATTACTTTGTCGACAGAACTGTGACGGCTTACATCTGATTTTACCACAAACCTACCCTCGTTGTAAAGCATAGATGTGTGTTTTCCCTCTTGCTTATTATCTACCAATATTTTACCGAGCTCGGAAATCTTGGCAAAAAGTTGAATATTTTCATCTTTTTGCATAAAAACAGGCTCCAAGCCATCGCTTCTAAGCGCCGCACTAACCGCATCTGAAATCCTCGGGCGCTCGGCAGGTTTTAAAACATTTGCCTTAACATGTATTGTCGAAGTTGCAATGTCAAAATCTATTTCCGACACATCGCCAAGACATTCAATATATTTCTCCGATAATAGCCACCCCGTAACAAGCGCCTCGATGTCAATCGGGGTACAAATCAGATCGGCGGCTACCTCATTGTTTATCACTATCTTAACCGGAAGTTCCGGCAAAGATAGCAGCTTTTTTTCACTATTCATTTTAATTTCCTATATCTCAAGCAATAACCCTACTGATTTTCACGATACCCAACTTCTAAATCCTCTGCAAGTACCTTTGCATATCTCTCACTCATATGAAGGGTCGAGTATATACTTTTTTTACCATTGCTCGTCGTCACTGTGTCTATATCGCTGTATCCCTCTTCAAATTTCATTCTAGCAAGAGCACCCAAAATCTCGTCCTCCGAGAAGAAATATGGCGCACCCATAAATACCGCAACTCTCGTTGGGCGTGGATACCGCTTGCAGTCTGTTCTAACAATTGTTGCTATTGTCGCCAAAATGTCCTTATCGAGCAGCAGTGCTTGCACCGTTGCAAAACGCGTCGTCCACATGACACCGTTATAATAGTATGTGCCTTTTTGACCTTTTATCTCCTCTATCTTGCCAAGATCTTCATAGTCGCCCCTGTTGTCGAGCAGATATTGCGCCTCTTCTCGAGTAACACCCTCGGGCGGATGCATTAAAATCTCGTTTCTAACGACAAGGCTTTCTCTTTTGTTTATAGCGCATATGTGCTTATAAAGCAGTTCTTCCGCACTTTTTTCTCTGTTTCGCTCTGCCTCCACCTTGTCCATCGCCTCTTCGAATGCTGCGAGAACGTAGGGACTGAGCGCCGCCTCGTATCCTGCAAGTTCTTCCTCTGTCGGCTCCTCTTGCACGGTATCGGCCATCTCCTCGTCCTTCTTCATTTCCTCTAATAAATTATCCTGCATATATTTATCCTCAAAGTTTCAAAGTTGCCGACCGCCCGTGGCGAAAATTTACCGCCACGGGCATTCGGCTTTTAAACTGTTATGATATTAACCAACAAGAAGTCCCATCGACTCCATTCTGTCTGCAACATCTGCAAGGTCGAACTTCTCAAGTGTAGCCCTTGTGGGTGCACCTGTTGTCTCGTCCCAACCCATAGCTGTATACATCATCGATAGAGCTGTCTGCATATCGTCTCTGTCCATCTTGACTGTACCCTCTGTGAATACAGGGATATCAGGATCAGCGTCGAATATCCAGTCCATCATCTTGTCGTGCTCGTTTCTCATATCGACAGTGCCAAGCCACATGACCTGTTGTGCACGTTGTAGGTGAAGAATACGCTCTGCTGCTTCGTCTAAAGACTCCATTGTCCACGCATCGCCTGTAACGGCTGTCATGTACTGTGCTTCAACAGTTAGGTCGCCTCTGTAGTTTCTCTCCTTAACGGGAGATACTGTCATAGGCCATACCCAGTTGCAGAATGTTACACTGTCGTGAACTGTCTGACGGACAACACCAAACTTAGCAAACTTGACCTTGCTATCGTTTATAGGTGTGTATGCCTTTGGCTTGTCGTAGCAACCCTCGCCAAACTGCTCCTCTATGATCTCCTTTTGGAGGTCGTAGGGAAGTCCGCAGCGGTCAAAGTTGATAACTGTATGTGTCATACAGTCACGGTTGAAGAATAGGTTTACAAGTGCGCCTACCTGTGCTGCAGATTCGTTTCCGTGGTGCTTAGCTGAACCCATAACATTCCATGTTACCATGCTTGCAGAGTTCATGTAGTCGTCGCCAAGGAGATCCTTGTAGCGCTCGTTAACAAAGTATGCACCCTCGCCAAGTGTAGCAAGAACGCCTTGCTTGTTTGCTATACGACGCATGATGTCTACTGTAAATGCAACATCGCCTGCTTCTCTCTTGTCCCATAGGAGAGAGTTATACTCATCTGCCGGTAGGATTTGCTCAAGTAGGCCATTTGTTATGAAGTAGTTGATGGTCTTTGGTAGCTCTCCGTAGTTGTCCCATAGGCCAAGTTCGTCGGCAACACCCATAGTCGCAACTGCGCAGTAGAAGCTACCGTCTCCCTCGTCTACATAGTCTTTAAATGTAGGAAGGAGCTTTTTCCATTGGCTGTTTGGAACACATGTGTTTGCAACAGCGGCTGTGTAGCCCTCTTTTTCAAGCTCGGGCATGTGAACCGTACCGCAGCAACGTACAGGGCAAGAAGTACAGCCTGTAATCTTAACTGTGTACTTTTCTGCAAACTCGCCAAAGTCAAACGAGGACTTTTGGCATCTGTAACCAAACTTGTTTATCTCTCCGGGAGGCGAATCGCCCGTGTCAACAGGTCCGCCTTCTGCGGCACCCCATGTTAGGCCTGGACGACCTGTCCAACGGCTGCTCGAGCTGCTGTACTCTGCCCAAGGACGCTCTGTCGAAGGAACGGCGTGGTTGTTGTTCGAGCCCATAAGCTCCTTCATAACGTAGTCGTTAAGTCTTCTGACTTCGGCCGGATCTGCAATAGTTGTAGCGCCTGTACCGTGCATTGCAATAGCCTTTAGGTTCTTAGAACCCCAAATAGCGCCTTGACCTGCACCTGCCGAGTGGTTACCCGCATTGATAACGCAAGACTGGTTAACCATGTTTTCGCCCGCTACGCCTATCGATGTAACAGTAAAGCCTTGGCCGTGCTTCTTTAGTAGCTCAACCGATGTCTCTCTTGTGTTCTTGCCCCATAGTCCGCTTGCATCTTCTATTGTAACATCTGCATCGTCTATCTTTAGATAAACAGGAGCCGCCGCCTTACCCTCAAGGATAATAGCATCGTAACCTGCCGCCTTCATCATTGTGCCTATTTCGCCGCCGACGTGAGCGTTAACTGTGCAGTTGCCCTTTGTGAATGTCGAAAGCGATGTTAGAGTTGTACGACCCGAACATGGTGCGCTCGATCCTGTCGAAGGGCCTATTGCAATTACAACCTTGTTAGCCTCGTCGTAGGGCTTTGTGCCGACAGGCACCTCGTCGAACATAATGCGCTCGCCGATACCTGTACCGCCGAGATAACTTTGATATTTAGTGGAATCTTCCGTAGCAACCGAACCTGTGGTAAAGTTAACACGGAGAATTTTTCCTGTAAATCCTAAAGCCATTTATATGCCTCCTTATATTGTTTTAGTTCTTTTAAGTATTAGAGTGCCGAAACAACGTCTGTCCACTCTACTATCGATAGAGCGCCTGTTGGGCATCCTGCAACACATGCGCCGCAGTTAATGCACTTCGACGACTTCTTTGTGTCGGGGTTGACCTTTGGCATTCCCCAAGGACATGCATTTGCACATGCACCGCAACCGACACATGTATCTTGATCTATCATTCTTGTGCCTGTTGTCTCGTCGGCATAGATAGCCGTTACAGGACACGCCGCAGCACATGCAGGCTCTGCGCACTGCTTACATGTCTTAGGGCCGAATGTCCATAGACCGTATAGACCGTCTCCATGCTTGTAGTCGTCCGTAACACCGTTTTCTCCTACATAGATGCTGTCTCTAACGTTCAGTCTTGCAAATGCAGGTCTTACGTTACCGTCGTTTTGTAGTGTGCAGTTTGTCTCGCATCTTTGGCAACCTACGCACTTAGCACGGTTTGCTACAAGAAGTCCTTGGGGTAGGGGTGTAAACCCAACATCACCTTGCTCGACTTCTTCGGCGGTACATCCGATTAGGGAAAGCATAGCACCTGTCATGGTTATGCCCATTGCACCCTTTCCGGACATCTTGAGAAATTGGCGCCTTGTGTAGTCTTTGTTAAAAAAACCTTTTTTCTCCACAATATCATCCTCCTGTATTTTTTGCAAAATTTAGTTATATAAGTATATATTGCTATACTTTTTTGCGTCTAGATTATATTAAAAATAATTATGTATGTCAAGTCTTTAACAAAAGATTTACAATCTTTGTCACATCCTACAAAAAAGAACCGTCAATGATATACTCATTGACGGTTAGCATTAGTTAACTATTTTTGCGTTGTTGATTATTTATGTGAATATTTTTATTTTATACATGAATGATGCCAACTTTATTTAAGTGAAGTTTTACTTCTTCTCCATTATTATAGGTCTTGACAGATCTTGCCTTGACAATCCCAAGGCCATCTACATCGATTTCCAACATAAACCTTTGAATATCGCTCGTGCAAGAAGTTACTTTTCCGGAAAAATCTCCCCTAATTCCAACAACTATGTGCTCGGCTCTAATTGCTGTATATTCTCTCCTGCTCGATATGTGAGTGTTATATCCTAAATTGGTCAATTTTTCAGTTTTAAAAATATTTTCGTACCCGAGCAGCCTAAGAGTCGCCACCTTTTGTGGCCTGTCTGCAATCTTTTCACGTGTTCCGTGCTCTACAATTCTGCCACCCTCTACCACAGCTATATCCTTCGACACACGATAGAGCTCCCCGAAATCATGAGAAACCAAAAAGACAACTCCCGAAAAATGTTCTATAACTCGCCTAAAATCGTTCTCTATTTCTCCCCGTAACGTCACGTCTAAGGCCGAGAATGGCTCGTCCAACAGTATTACACTCGGCCTACAAGCAAGCACTCTTGCCATTGCCACACGCTGACGCTCTCCACCCGAAAGAGCTTGCGGTTTTAGATTTAGAAGTTTATCAATACGACAGAGATTTATTATTTCGTCTATCGACATGCTCTCGGGTGTTTTTCCCGTCTCTATAACAATGCCCTCTTTTGGGCTGTTGTCGGAGGCATTTTGAAGAAAGGCAGATGCGCTCGAGGTGGGCTTTTCAACAAACTTTATATTGTCGAGCACCGTCATATGATTAAATAACGCTGCGCTTTGAAACATATATGCAATGCCTCTTTTTTGAGGGATAATATTGGTCTTATTAAGGCTATCAAAGACAACATTGTCATCTATCGAAATCTTTCCAACATCGGGCCGCATAAGCCCTGCCATACACTTCAAGAGCATACTCTTGCCGCTACCCGACGGGCCCAGTATGCCTATCACATTGGAATCGGTACGAAGCCTCATATCGAGCGAAAAATCTCCGACTGCTTTTTTTACATCTATTTCTACCCTCATCTATTTTTCACCTCTCCTCCGTCCTTCTTTGTTAAGACTCCCACTAATATAATGAAGAAAAGCGAAACGGCCGCCATTATTCCGACCCAGATATAAGCATCGTCGTAGTTGCCTGCCGATATAAGTGTGTA
Organism: uncultured Oscillospiraceae bacterium; assembly: GCA_964369475.1. Lineage (GTDB taxonomy): Bacteria > Bacillota > Clostridia > Oscillospirales > Feifaniaceae > CAYJFK01. The sequence continues at coordinate 7,502 of CAYJFK010000057.1, forward strand.
GATTTTTACCGAAATTGTCTGCGTCTTACCCGGTATGTTTCCCGCAATCATGATGGTTGCGCCAAACTCGCCCATCGCCCTTGCAAAGGAGAGCACTACTCCTGCCAGCACTCCGTTTTTGCAAAGGGGAAGTGCCACCTTAAAAAATATGTCTTTCTCGCTTACTCCAAGCGTTCTTGCCGACTGCAAGACCTCTCTATCGAGCCCCCAAAAGGCAGAGAGCGCCGTTTTGTACATTATGGGGAGCGACACAATAAAGGCGGCAATTGTTGCTCCTGTAACGGTAAATATCACCGAAAGACCGATACTTTTTAGCATCCCCCCTATGCCGTCATCTCCAAATGCAACGAGCAAAAAGAAGCCTATTACGGTAGGCGGTAGCACCATGGGGAGCGTTATAAGCGAATCTATTATTCCGCTCTTTTTCCCCTTTTTGTACATGTAATAGGCAAATGCTACTCCGATTGCCGCCGTAAAGATCGTCGAAACAGCGGCAACCCTTAATGAAATAAAGAGCGCCGATAGATCCATTGTCTACCTCCAAAGTGTATATATCTGATATTTTTTATGTATATTACATTATTTTTGCATAAATATTTGTATGTTTAGTCATTTTCAAATATGCTATCAATCAGCCGCTTTTCTCAGGTGCGAATATCGGTAAAACCATACTTTTCAAAGACCGACATAGCCTCATCGCTCAATATAAATTCTTGAAAACTCTCCGCCTCGCCCTTTTGTGTAATTTGCATAACAGGGTAAATAATCTCGTCTATAACCCCATCTTTTACGTGGTCTGCCACTATTACACTCGGTTCTGTCTTGGCATCTGTTTCGTATACAATACCGGCCTCGACCGCTCCTGTGCTAACCCAAGTCAATACCTGACGCACATCTGTGGCAAGATTTACATCGCCTGTGCCGCCCTCTATTCCAAGTGCTTGCACGGCATATTTCCCTGCCGGAACGCTTGTCGGATCGCCTATTGCAAGCGTTATCTCTTGCTCTAACACATTTTCAAAGGTCAGCCCCTCGGCAAGCTCCTCCGTTGTCACAAGTACGAGACGATTTGCAAGAAGCGGTATTACTTCGCCATATTCACGATTTCCCCTCTCGCCCTCTGCAAGCCGCTCGGCATAGGAAATATCTGCCGGCATAAAGAGATCGACCTCTGCTCCGTTTTCAATCTGAGCAAGCAGTGTTCCGCTTCCGGCAAAGGTAAAGACCACATCTATTCCACTTTGCTCCTCGTAGATAACCTCGAGCTCTTGCAGCGCATCTGTCAAACTCGCAGCGGCCGCAACCACTATGACGTCGTCACTCGGCGTGCAGCCTGCAAGCAACATTATCACAAATAGAGTGGCAAGAAAAACTCCACTCCTTAACTTCTCTATTATAACCATAAAACTCCTTGAATGTAAAGACCTTACTCCAAAAGATCTGTTTTTGCGACAGCTAGGGTGGTCGATGCAATCCGAACCGCTTTAGGAACGGTATGCCGCCCCGTAGCTTCGTTATAGCTTTTTGAAAGGCAACAAGCATTCCTTCGGAGCTATGCCTCTCTACAAGACGGCATACCACTCATAAAGTCCGTAGGATTTACAGGTATCACGCTAAGCAAAGATAGCTAACCTTCGAGCATTTCTTTTACATACTCGACAGTACCGCCTACAATATCGTCACTTCCGCTAAGGCTTATTGCCATAAAATTCTCGTTTGGAACATCGAAGGGCGCTTTTATTCCAAGCTCTGCGGCAGGCCTATATCCAACCTTAGGATAATACTTTTCGCTACCGAGCACAACAATAATATCGTAGCCAAGCCCCTTTGCAATGTCGTGACCTGCCTTCATAAGGGCCGTTCCAACGCCCTTCTTTTGGGCATTTGGCGATACCGATAAAGGAGCAAGCGCCAGCCCTTCTACCTCGCCCATCTTTGCCTTTGTAAAGACAATATGCCCGATTATCTCGCCGTTTTCCTCTGCTACAAGAGAGAGCTCCTTAACAAACCCGTCGCTACCTCTAAGCTTTTCAACTAAATTGTGCTCGTTGCCGTCTGTGTGCTCGGCACTTTCAAACGCCGACTTTACCAAGTTTTTTACAACTTCGTAGTCGCTCGGCCGCTCTTGTCTAATTGTCATGCTTTCTCCGTTTCTCTGCTCGAACACCACGCAAAATGCCCTAAGATTACCCTCTTGCACACTCTGCGGCACTGCCCTTTAATATCTCTATACCATGCCCCAAATCGTCTATAATATACTCAAGACACTCTCTAACAGCCTTAGGGCTACCGGGCAAATTTACAATAAGGGTCTCGCCCCTAATGCCTGCCGTCGCACGGGACAGCATGGCACGTTTTGTTATTGCAAGGCTGTTATACCTCATGGCCTCGGCAATTCCGGGGGCTTCCTTCTCGATTACCGCCTTTGTCGCCTCGGGTGTTACATCTCTAAAGGAAAAACCCGTGCCGCCCGTCGTTAAAATAAGCTCGGGCGATACTTCGTCGCACAGCCTTATAAGCTCTGCCTTTATAACTTCAAGCTCGTCGGGCAAAATAATCGTGCTTACAACCTCGTAACCTGCCGCCGTCGCAATCTCGCATATAACCTTACCCGAAAGATCTTCCCTCTCGCCCTTATAGCCTTTATCGCTTAGGGTTATAACAGAAACCTTCATACCATTCCTCCATGAGCTATTTTTTCACTCAAAACCCCTTGTCGTCTTGCGTTTTACAGAGGTCAAACTATTCTACAATTGTCATTGTGTCGCCGACAGCAATCTTGCCGTTTTCGAGCACCTTTGCAAATACTCCCTGTGTCGGCATAATGCACTCGCCCATTTTGTAGAATATCTGACATCGTGTATGACATTCCTTGCCAATCTGTGTTAGCTCGAGCAAAACCTCGCCGCATTTAAACTTTGTGCCGATAGGCAGCGTTACAAAATCTATTCCAGAAACAATAAGATTTTCTCCAAAAGCGCCGTCGAAAACGTCTGCACCCTTTGCGTTAAATGCCTGTATTCTCTCGTAGGAAAGAAGGCTTACCTGTCTGTGCCAATTACCTGCATGAGCATCTCCTTCAAGACCGTGGTCGACCAAAAAATTTGCCGACATAACATTTTTCTTCTGTGTACCCTTTGCCTCGCTCATACATACCGCCATAACTGTTGCCATTATCTTTATCCTCCAATTTCACTCATGAGTTTATGTTCTTCAAAACATATCTCGTCTTTATCAAATTCGTGTTCCTTTTGCTTGTCGTATACAGTGCTTTCAATAATGTCCTTTAAGCTGGGCTTGAAAAAGTGCGGATTTAAATCTACTCCGCTGCTAAACTGCAAGCAGGTCTTTAAAAAGCCCTTCGATGTAACTCTAACTCTGTTACAGTTATCGCAAAACTTGTGGGTAACAGCCCCTATAAGCCCGATTTTGCCGACAAACCCCTCGTATGTATGGTAAGCGGCAGGGCCGTTGCCGTATTTTTTACTAAGCGGTATGCTCTCGCCAAATACCGTCGTAAGGTCGGCTTCCAGTTCTTCAAGGGTATATGTTTCGTGCTCTTTGCCTGTACCTATCGGCATCATTTCTATAAATTTAACACAAATGTCGTACTGCTTTGCAAATTTTGCAATCTCGATGCACTGCGCCTCGTTCTCGCCCTTTAAAAGCACACAGTTGAGCTTTATATTCTTCATACCGAGCTCCTGCGACCGCTTTATATTTTCTATTATCGAGGGCAATTTGTCAACCCCTGTTATGCGCTTAAAATGTTCCCTGTCTAATGTGTCTATACTTATGTTAATGCCGTCTATCCCGACCTCTATTAGCTCTTCGAGGTGAGTGTCGAGCGTCGAGCCGTTTGTCGTAACAGTGACCTGCTCTATGCCCTCTATCGACTTCATGCTTCGAATTAGCTCTATTATGCCCTTGCGTATAAGCGGCTCGCCGCCTGTAAGCTTGATAAACTTAACCCCGAGCTTTGCAAATTCTGTACATAGATTTAGTATTTCCTCGTCACTCATAAACTCGCTATCGTCTATATCTGGACAGCCGTTTGGCATACAATATGAACATTTAAAATTGCATCGCTCGGTAACGGAAATTCTAACATAGTCTATAATCCGCCCATATTTATCCTTCATGCTTCGCCTCCTTTGCAAGCTTGTCTATCAATTTTGCAATGCCCTTTGAATCGTCTATATGATAGGTAGCAAGCTTTGTATTTAGTTCAAGATCTGTCGCAAGGGCTAAAATCGTGCTCTCCTCCCCAACAGGGGCATCTCCAACCCCGGCTCTTACAACCTCGATTTTTTTATAGCTCGAAAATTTAAAGCCTTCCAATATAATAATATCGTATTCTTTAAAATGCTCTATAAAAGCATCTTCCCTCGTGTCCTTTTTTGTGCTTACAATCATGTATCTGTTTTGGGAAAAAACACATGTGCCGTCAGCCCCTGCCGCTATGTGTTTATAGCTGTCTGTGCCCTCTCTGTCTGCATCAAAGTCGTGACCGTCGTGCTTTATCGTTGCAACGGTATATCCCATTTGCTTTAGTAGCGGTATTAGCTTTGTTATAAGCGTAGTCTTGCCCGAATTTTTTATGCCGCTAACCGCAAATACAAATGGACGGTGCTCCTCCGCATGGGGCATAGGGTGGCGCATTGCGGCACTGCACCCATTAATCTCGCTTAAAGACACCGCTCTTCCCCCCTGTTTTTTCGAGCAGCATAATGTCGAACATTTCCATTCCCTTATCGACCGCTTTGCACATGTCGTATATTGTAAGGAGTGCCACCGTAACCCCGTGCAGTGCCTCCATCTCGACACCTGTTTTGCCCTCTATTTTTACGGTGCAAAATGCCGTTATAATATTTTCCTCTTTGTTTGTCTCAAAGTCGACAGCACACTTGCTTATTAAGAGAGGGTGGCACATCGGTATAACATCGGCAGTCTTTTTTACAGCCATAATGCCTGCAACACGAGAGACCCCCAGCACATCGCCCTTTTTGGCGGTGCCCGAGAGTATTTGCTCCATTATTTCGGTGTTAACTCTAATGCTACCCTTTGCAATGGCAGTGCGAGAGGTTATGCTCTTTTCCGATACATCGACCATAACGGCATTGCCATCGCCGTCGAAGTGGGTGAACTTATTCATATATGCTCCTTATAATAGGTGGTTTTTTAGTGTGCGCGCGGCTGTGTCGACCCTGAAGGTCGACCGCTTTGCGTCTTTAGGGCTTTTGGGTTTGCTGTGAGCATGGTCGCAAAGCTACTCGCGGCATGTCGGCAACTTTAGGTTTATTGGGAGATATGCCGCGAGTCGAGCCGCCCGTTCCCAAGGCGACGTGGCGGGGTTTTGGTTACAGCCACTCAGGGGTAGAGGCTAACCCTATGCTAAAAGAGCACGACACGCACTAAGTCGCCTTTTTTAACAGCCTTAGTTCCTGCCGCTATATCTATCATGCAGTTGCAACGCACCGTGTCGGCAAAAGAGCCTGACGAATGGTTGTCGGCCGCAAGGTAAACTTGACCAAATTCATAATATGCTCTGATAAAGCGCCTTGTCGGACTGCTTTTATTAAAGTCCTCTGCCATAACGGCATTGCCGCACTTTGCCTTTATCTCGTCACATCCAAGCATTACAGCAAGCATTGGGCGAGCCATAAGCTCGAATGTTGCATATGCCGCAAACGGATTGCCCGAAAGGCTAAGTATAGGCACATTTTTATATTCCCAAAACATAGCAGGCGTACCCGGCTTCATTTCTACCTTGGTGAAAATTTCCTCGTGAGGTAGTGCCGCCTTTACATCGTGAATTATATCCTTCAGCCCGACCGACACGCCACCGGTCGTAACAATGCCGTCGTAGTCTTTAATGTTATCTTCTATATACTTTGCAAGTGCTACCCCGTCGTCGGTAAATCTCATCGCCGTAACGTCAGCTCCAAGATTTTTCAGCCTTGCCTCTAATAAGTACATATTGTTGTCGTATATCTTACCGTTAACAAGCTTCTCCGACGGATCAAAGAGCTCGCTCCCTGTCGTTGCCAGAAGAATTCTCGGCCTTGCTATTACCTCAACTTCGGTAACCCCCTGCGAGGCTATAACGCCGACATGCAAATAGCTTAGCTTACTGCCACCCTTTATAAGCATGTCGCCTTCCTTTGTATCTTCGCCTGCAAAGCAGTAGTTTTGGTGATGTTTAAGAGAAGTGTAAACCTCGACAAATTCCTCCCCCATGTCGGTCTGCTCTTGCATTACAATGCAGTCGTACCCCTTGGGGATAGGGCCGCCCGTCATAATTCTAACGGCAGTGCCCTTTGTATACTCGCCCTCGAAATAGTCCCCTGCACAAACAAGCCCCACGACATTTAGCCTTGCGGGGTTCTCCTTTGTAGCTCCGACCAAATCATCAGAGTTTAAAGCATACCCATCGAGCGGCGACCGATCGAATGGCGGCTGATTTATCTTGGCGCTAAAATCTGCCGCAAGCACCCTGCAGCATATATCTTGGAGCGCCACACTCTCGACACGCTCTATTTTCTTTGTATGCTTTTCTATAAGCTCAACAGCTCGCTCCAGACTTACGCTCACAGTTACACCCCTTTTCCGAATTCGCACCTCGGATAAACACATGGCTCGCACTTAAAGCAAAGTCCGCCGTGCCCCATCTTGGCAATGTCTGCCTTACCGACCTTTATACCGGCCGCAAGTCGTGGGAATACAAGGTCAAAGACGGTGCTTCTTGCATACATAACGCACCCCGGCAGTCCCATAACAGGCACACCATCTTCGAAGTAGGCAAGTAGGAACATCGCCCCCGGTAGTACAGGTGCGCCATAGCTTACGAGCTTTGCACCACTTGCTGTAATTGCCGAAGGAGTTAGATCATCGGGGTCTACGCTCATGCCGCCTGTGCATATAATCATTGTAGCGCCCTCTGCTTTTAGCCTTTTAATGGCATCTACAATCATGTCTTTCTCGTCACTAACTATCTCGTGCCACACGACCTCTATGCCGTATGCCGCAAGCTTCTCTATAATAACAGGAGTAAATGTATCCTTAATTCTGCCGTGATAAACTTCGCTACCTGTCGTTACAATACCTGCCTTGTAGCTCTTATATGGCAAAATTTCGAGTAGTTTCTTATCTCCTGCAATCTCCTTGGCACGTTCGAGCTTGTCCTTATGTATAACGAGCGGAATTACCCTCGTCCCTGCAAGCATATCGCCCTTTTTAACGGGATAGTTCGAGTGCCTTGTTGCAATCATTAGCTCGTCTTGCATGTTTATCTCGTAAAGCCGCTCGGTGTCTACCACAAAAAGCCCGTCCCTGTCGGCAAAAATATCTATCTTGCCCTCTTTTATCTCGCTCTCTGTCATGCCCTCGTTTGTACATAGGCTTGCAAGCACAACTGCCGCATCATTTTCGTGAAGCATATCCTCGGAGCTCTCCCAAACAAATAGATGCTCCTTGCCCATGTCGAGAAGTGCCTTTATATCTTGCTCTCTAACAACATGTCCCTTGCGAAATGCCGCACCCTTGCTCTCGCCCTTAACAATTCTCGTAAGGTCATGACATAGCACATGGCCTACTGCGTCTACCGTTTTAATCTGTTTCATACTATCTCCTTTTGCTCTACATTTGCGTTTTAGCTCGCATATATGTATCAAATTTTATTAACAACATGAGTTAGACCGTTGTCTATATTATCGTATCAAAAATATTTTATCACAACTCCGTTAAAATTGCAACAATAAAGCAATCTTTGTGCCATGTTTTTGTCACAAGAGACAATGCTTGGTCTACGTTTTAGCCCTGCAGTGTGCATATAGTGCAAAAGTCGTATGATTTAGCTCGTTTTTCTATTCTAAAATGTCACCTTGCTTTTTCCAAAATAACAAAGCAAATTTTTAAACAGACTGGAGAAAAACCTAAAATCAAGCCCCTTCGGAAGGAGGGGGAGCGGCGAG
>CAYJFK010000058.1:0-15263 GCA_964369475.1 uncultured Oscillospiraceae bacterium
CCTTCCGAAGGGGCTTGATTTTGGGTTTTTCTCCAGCCTGAGCTGTGCCAATTCATATTGGCACAGCTTTTATCTCTTTTGAGCGCTATCGCAGATCATTTAAGATGGGCAAAAAACGGGAAGATACCTCCCCTCCTAATCCTTCGCCCCTGTAAATGCCATCGGAGCGAGCTCGGAGGCCGTCATTTCGACTACCTCGCTGCCGTCTTCATTTGACATTATAACGAGCATATCGGGGTTGAAATCCATTAGATACTGCCTGCAAAAGCCACAAGGCGACACTGGGACAGATGCATCTGACACTACGGCAATGGCCGGAAATTTGTCGGTATATCCCATCGATATAGCCTTTACAAGTGCTGTTCTCTCGGCACATATAGAGGAGCATGTCGACTTAATTTCAACATTGCATCCCGTTACTATATCGCCTGTTTCTGTAAGCAGTGCCGCACCAACGTGAAAGCCGGAAAATGCCCTTGCGTTGTGGCGCACCTTGGCGGCCTGTGCTATCATTTCTTTTTTTAAATTAGCATCCATTATTTAACCCTCCAAAGACGGGAAGTAGTATTTCTTGCCGCCTGTCGCTTTTTTCTTGTCCCAAACAGATAAAATTCTTAGCGCTTCAGCCCCTGCAAGGCAGGCCCTTGCCTCTGCCTCGGGGTCTTCGTCCCACTCGCCTGTAATTCTGTGAGCTACGACTGTGGCGCACATTCCGGCACGCTTGCCAAAAACCCTTGCCATTGTAGCAATCGTTGCACCTTCCATTTCGAAGTTCAAAACGCCTGCCGCTCTTAGATCTTCAAACATACCGTCGAGGTAGGACGGTCTAAATCCGCCGACAGTTGTGCGGCACTGTCCTGTATAAAAAGAACCGCATGTGCAACCTGTGCCGACATGATATCTAAACCCAAGGTTTTCGCAAGCCTGAACGAGAGCCATTACGACCTCGTAGGAAGCGCTTGCAGGGTATTCGGGCATCATGTAATGGTTTGATGTGCCGTCCAGTCTTATGTGCGAATCGTTAATAACAATGTCGCCCATTTTAACATCCTCTTGTATCGAACCTGTCGTCCCGACCCTAAGAAAGGTGTGCGCCCCTGCCGTTACAAGCTTTGTAAGAATAATCTCGGTCGATGGGCCGCCGATACCTGTTGAATAGGCGGCGATCTCCTCCCCATTAAATGTGCCGTGCGCCGCCCTTTGTTGGCGGTTTAGTATAAATTCACGAGATCCCTCGTCCCACTGCGAAGCCATTACCGCTATGCGGTTTGGGTCACCGGGGAGCAGTACATATGGTGGAGTAGGCTCTGTTACAGCGCTCTCTACATGCCCAATCTCGGAGGCCGAAAGCTTGTTTTTGTCTGACATATCATGTTCTCCTCTCTGTTTTTCCTCTGTAATTTGGGGTATATCCCCTGTATATACTGATTATAGCATAACAATATGCATAATAAAAGAAAAAAGAGGGATAGTGTGATAAATATTATGCATTGGTGCTATTTTGTTAAATGCATTTTGCTCAATCATGCAATTTTTTATTGACATTGACCCACACATTAAGTATAATAATATAGTTATATCGGGGTGTAGCGCAGTTTGGTAGCGCGCTTGGTTCGGGACCAAGAGGCCCCGGGTTCGAATCCCGGCACTCCGACCAAAAACCCCTTGTAGCGTATGCTACAAGGGGTTTTTTAGCGATGAGCTGTCGGTGATAGCAAGAGGATATTTAAGCTTTTTGGCGAATAAATCAAAGGTAATGAATAAGCTAAGATAAATGTTGTAAACATAATCTATGCCAAAACTGCCACTATCAAAATGATAGTGGCAGTTTTTGTAATTTTCCTTATATTAACCGACTATTTTGCTATCTAAAATACTCCACGCCGCCTTCGAATATCGGTTGCATCTCTACATTTGGGATATTCTTAAATGTATTTGCCGCTACTCTCTCGCAGTGGCACATCTTGCCGAACACTCGACCGTCGGGGCTCGTTATGCCCTCGATTGCGTGGACGGCGCTGTTTGGTGCGTAGTCGATGTGGGAGGAGACATTGCCCTCAAGGTCGACATATTGCGTTGCAATCTGTCCGTTTGCCGCAAGTTTTGCAATCAGCTCGTCAGAGGCTACAAGGCGACCTTCGCCGTGGGAGATCGGGATTTGATAGACCTCGCCGACATTGCATTTGCTCATCCAAGGTGACAGTACGGAGGAGACACGTGTTGCGACCATCTTGCTTTGGTGGCGTGCTATCGCATTATTTGTCAGCGTTGCGGAGGCCTCGTTTAAAACGTCTATCTCGCCAAATGGGAGAAGTCCTGTCTTAATTAGCGCTTGGAAGCCGTTGCATATGCCGAGCATTAGGCCGTCTCTATTTCTGAGCATCTCGTGAATAGCGTCTCTTACACGGGGGTTGCGGTAGACAGCCGCTATAAACTTGCCCGAGCCGTCGGGCTCGTCGCCGCCTGAAAAGCCGCCGGGGACTGCTATAATTTGGCTTTGCTTAATCTTCTTTTCCAGTTCGAGCACAGATTCGCCCAAAATTTCGGCACTGCCGTTTCTAAGAACAAATATGTCGGCAATAGCTCCTGCTTCTTCGAACTTTATTGCCGTGTCGTACTCGCTGTTTGTGCCGGGGAATGCCGTTACAAGAACCCTTGGTTTTGCCACCTTTATTGCAGGGGCTTTTATTAGGCGCTCTGTGTAGCTGTATGTGGGAGCCGGCATATCGGTAGGCATGTGGCGGCCTATTGGGAATACTTCGTCTATCGGGTTTAACCAGAGCTCTTTTAGCTCGCCGAGAGGTAGGCTGCCCCCTTCTATTTTGATTTCGGCAGCCTCCGTGACCTTACCAACAAGCTTGCCGCCGCAAGGGGAGTCGCCCTTTGCAGTTATAAGTATACCGCCCATTATGTGGGCAAATATGTCGTTATCATTTGCAAAGCCGCCGTCAAACTCAAATCCAAGGCCGTTGCCGAATGCCATCTTACAGATACCCTCCGCAATACCGCCCGAGGTAATCGCCCATGCGCCTGTTAGCTTTGTTCGGTTTGCCGTTATACCGTCGAGCATGGTGTTAAGCTCTGCAAAATCAGGCTCGCCGTTTGGCTTTATCGTTGGGGCAAGAAGATAGACGCTCTCGCCGACCTCTTTAAATTCGGGCGAAAGCACCTCTGCGGCAGGGGTCGTTGATACCGCAAAGGAGATAAGTGTCGGCGGCACATCGAGATCTTCAAAACTGCCCGACATGCTGTCCTTACCGCCTATTGCGCCTACTTCGAGTCCAAGTTGGGCTTTAAGTGCACCGAGTAGAGCGGCAAAGGGTTTACCTATGCGAGATGCGTCCCCCCTAATCGAGCCAAAATACTCTTGGAAACTCATTGCCGCACCCTTACGAGAGCCGCCCGTTGCAATTAGTTTGCACATCGACTCAACTACCGCCCACATTGCGCCGATATATTGGTTTTTCTCCGAGATATATGGGTTAAAACCGTAGGACATTAAAGATGCCGTCTCGCAGTCGTTTTTATCCGAAGGCAATCTTGCCGCCATTGCCTGTATCGGCGTTACTTGGTGCTTGCCGCCCTGTGGTATTAGCACCGTTGCAGCTCCTACCGAGTTGTCGAAACGCTCGAGCAGTCCTCTTTTGGAGGCTACATTTAGGTCTTGAAGAAGGTTCTTTAGCTTATCGGCACTTGTCTCGCCAATCGGCTTTATGCCGACAGGTAGCGCCTCTTGAGGGAGCACCTTTACCTTTGCGCTTTTCGGTGCGCCGTTTGTGTTTAGAAAATCTCTCGATATGTCGACTATCTTCTTGCCTCTAAAACGCATGACAAGGCGAGAGTCTGCCGTTACCGTTGCTACGATTGTCGACTCTAAGTTCTCTCGTGCCGCCATTTCCATAAACTTGTCGGCATCATCCGCCCTTACAACTACCGCCATGCGCTCTTGCGATTCGCTAACTGCAAGTTCTGTGCCTGTAAGCCCTTCGTATTTTTTCGGCACTGCATCTAAGTTTATATCAAGGCCGTCGCATAGCTCGCCTATTGCAACAGATACACCGCCCGCGCCAAAGTCGTTACAACGCTTTATTAGCTTTGTTACCTCGCCATCTCTAAATAGCCTTTGAATCTTTCTCTCCTCGGGGGCATTGCCCTTTTGCACCTCAGCACCGCATGTCGTGAGAGACTCCTCCGTGTGGCTCTTGGAAGATCCCGTCGCTCCGCCGCATCCGTCTCTGCCTGTGCGACCGCCGAGCAGTATAACAATATCGCCCTCCTCGGGCACGCTTCTTATAACATTTTCGGCAGGGGCCGCCGCAATTACCGCACCGACCTCCATGCGCTTAGCTACATATCCGTCGTGATATATCTCGTCTACAAGTCCTGTTGTAAGCCCTATCTGATTGCCGTAGGAGCTGTAACCGGCACATGCCGTTTGTGTTAGTTTCTTTTGTGGCAGTTTGCCCTTTAATGTCTGCTCGGCAGGGGTTAGGGGGTTGCCCGCACCTGTAACACGCATCGCTTGATAGACATAAGCACGGCCTGATAGCGGATCTCTTATAGCGCCGCCAAGACAGGTCGCCGCACCGCCAAAAGGTTCTATTTCTGTCGGGTGATTGTGTGTCTCGTTTTTGAACATAACGAGATAGTCCCTCTCGCCTTCGGGGAATTTTGCCTTTACCTTGATAGAGCAGGCATTTACCTCCTCCGACTCGTCGATAAAGTCGAGCAGTCCCCTCTTTTTCAGCGTCTTTGCGCCGATCGTGGCAAGATTCATAAGGGTGACAGGCTTGTCCCCCTTTATGCTTAGATATTCCTCGAATGCCGCTTTAACGGCCTCGTCCTCTATTTCTATATCCTCTAACTTTGTGTGGAATGTTGTGTGTCTGCAATGGTCCGACCAGTATGTGTCTATAACACGAAGTTCTGTCTCGGTCGGCTCTCTGCCCTCCGATTTAAAATAGTCCCTAACACAGATAAGATCGGCCTCGTCCATTGCAAGGGAGTGCTCTTTTAGTGCCGCTTTTGTATCGGTAGTGGCACTAAATCCTTCGAGCACGGCAACGTCGCCAGGTTCGGGCATCTCCATAACGAGAGTTTTTGGTGCAGTTACCTCGCACTCTCTGCTCTCGACGGCATTTATAATAAAGCCCTTGATTTTAGCAAAATCGCCCTTCGTTATATCACCCTCAAAGACATATATGCGTGCCGTTACAACGGTGGGGCGTTCCCTCATTGTGGCAAGTTGGATACACTGTGCGGCAGAATCTGCCCTTTGGTCGTACTGACCGGGGAGGTACTCTGTTGCGAGCACTCTGTGTGCTCCTATAAACTCGGGAAGTGTTTTGTAGCAGTCGTCGACAGGTGGTTCCATGAATATTGTGGGAATTGCATTTTCAAAGTCCTCGTTTGAAATTCCCTCTACATCGTACCTGTTAAAGATGTGAACTGCCGTGACGGCCTCTAACCCCAAAAATCCTCTGATTTCGGACAATAGACCCTTAGCCTCGCCGTTGTATCCCTCTTTTCGCCTTGTGTAGACCGATAGTACCGACATATAGTCCTCCTAAATTATAATAAATCGAGCTCATAACGCAATAGGGCCTCTCGCCCTGTGGGTCATTTATGTAATGCAAATCTTTACAAATCAATTGTAGCAGTTTTCCTCTTGTTTTACAACATCAATATGTCAATAACACTGTACAAAATAAGCCAACTTTTGTACTCTTTTTTTTACATATTTTTTCTAAGTAGGCCAATAATACTATTGCACTTTTTGAAAAATGGTATATAATAAATATATAGCATTTATCAAAAATATTTTTATTAAAAGGAGAGATTATCATGAAAAAGTATGTTTGCACAGTTTGCGACTATGTTTACGACCCCGAGGTTGAGGGTACTCCTTTCGAGGATCTCCCCGACGATTATGCCTGCCCTCTCTGTGCAGTTGGCAAGGACATGTTTGAAGAAGTAAAGTAAATAATTAAACTACGGGACTGTCTTTTTTTTGGCTGTCCCGTATGTTGTTATATGGAGGATGTTAATGCAAAATTCAAGGTATAAGGACGCAGGGGTAGACGTAGTTGCAGGTTACAGAGCGGTCGACATGATCAAAAGCGATGTCGCTCGCACAATTATCCCCGGTGTTATTGGCGGTATAGGCGGCTTTGGCGGAGCTTTCGAGCTCGATCTGTCCAAGTACAGCAAGCCTGTTTTAATTTCCGGAACAGACGGTGTAGGCACAAAGCTAAAGCTTGCCTTTATGATGGACAAACACGACACTATCGGCATAGACTGCGTTGCCATGTGCGTAAACGACATTGTATGCTCGGGTGCCGCTCCGCTTTTCTTTTTGGACTACATAGCAATGGGCAAAAATTTTCCCGAACGCACAGCAGCCATTGTAAAGGGTGTTGCAGACGGTTGTGTAGAGGCAGGGTGTGCCCTTGTCGGCGGCGAGATGGCAGAGATGCCGGGGTTTTACAGCGAGGACGAGTACGACATAGCAGGCTTTGCTGTCGGTGCTGTTAACAAGGACGAGATGATGACAAAGGGTGGCGTTTTAGAGGGCGATGTTATTGTGGGTATCCCCTCGACAGGCGTGCACTCCAACGGTTTTTCCCTTGTGCGCCGCCTTATAGACAATGCAGGGCTCGATTTGTTTAAGGTCTACGAAGGCATGGACAAGCCACTTGGCGAGATGCTTTTGACCCCGACCGCTATATATGTAAAGCAGATACTAAAACTGCTCGAAGTTGTTAAGCCTCATGGACTATGCCATGTTACGGGCGGCGGTTTTTACGAGAACTTCCCACGTGCGTACGAGGACGGGCTATCTGCCGTTATCGAAAAGGGTAAAATTCCAAAACTTCCGATATTTACGCTACTACAAAAGCTGGGAAGCATTCCCGAAGACGAGATGTACGGCACATTTAACATGGGTGTCGGCATGGCGGTCTTTGTATCGTGCGAGGATGTCGAAAAAACACTTGGGGCGATAGAAGGCTCTTTTGTTATAGGCCGCATGGAGGCGGGGAGCGACTCCGTTAAGCTTATATGAAAAGGGCAAAAATAGCCGTTTTAGTATCGGGTGGCGGCACAAATTTGCAAGCGCTTATAGATGCAGGCGACATTGGCGGCGACATAACGCTTGTACTGTCAAGTGTCGAAGGCGCTTATGCCCTCGAGCGAGCAAAGGCGGTCTCTATCGAGGGGATAACGCTCGTTAAAAAGGGTGTTAAGGCAGAGCGATATTCCGAAATGCTGCTCGATGTCCTCCGTGAAAAAGAGATAGATTTAGTCGTGCTTGCTGGATTTTTAGTAGTCTTAAAAGAGCCGCTTTTAACGGCATATTGCGATAGAATAGTAAATGTTCACCCCTCTTTAATCCCTGCTTTTTGCGGTGATGGGTTTTACGGCTTGAAGGTGCACGAGGAAGCACTAAAGAGGGGCGTTAAGGTGACAGGGGCTACCGTTCACCTTGTTAACGAGATAACCGACGGCGGCAGAATACTTCTTCAAAAGGCGGTCGACATAAATGAGGGCGACAGTGCCGAGAGTTTGCAAAAGAGGGTTATGGAGGAGGCCGAATGGGTAATTTTGCCTCGTGCCGTTAAGATGTTATGTGAAAATATTGGAGGAATTAGTAAATGAGAGCACTAATAAGTGTATCGGACAAAACAGGTGTTGTGGAATTTGCAAAGGGTCTTTGCAAGAATGGCTATGAAATTATTTCGACGGGCGGCACATCGAAGGTTCTTCGTGATGCAGGCATAGAGGTAAAGGACGTGTCGGACATTACAGGCTTTCCCGAGTGTTTAGACGGCAGAGTCAAGACGCTTCACCCCGCCATTCATGCAGGTGTGCTTGCGATGAGGGATAACAAAGAGCACATGGATACTCTAAAGGAGCTAAAGCTCGACACAATAGATGTTGTTGCAATAAATCTATATCCGTTCAAGGCGACCATAATGAAACCCGATGTGACATTTGAAGATGCTATCGAGAATATAGATATCGGCGGCCCTACCATGATACGTGCGGCGGCAAAAAACTGGCAGGACGTTATTGTTGTTGTCGATCCTAAGGACTACAATGTTATAATCGAGGACATGGAGGAGGGCGGCGTTCCGCTCGAGCGCAAGGCGGCCTTGGCTCGCAAGGTGTTCTCTCATACAGCGGCATACGATGCCCTTATATCCTCGTGGCTTGATCGTCAGGCAGGCGACTACGAGATGCCCGAGACATTTACAGCTACTTATGAAAAGGTGCAAGACATGCGCTACGGTGAGAATCCTCACCAGAATGCGGCCTTCTACCGTGAGGTCGGCCTTGGGTTTGACGGCACTCTTGCCTCCGCCAAGCAGATACACGGCAAGGAGCTTTCTTATAACAATATAAACGATGCAAACGGCGCTCTTGATGTGTTAAAGGAAATGGGCGACGATCGCCCCTGTGCCGTTGCCATTAAACATGCCAACCCCTGCGGTGTCGGCATGGGCGACACTCTTGCCGAGGCATACAAGAGGGCATACGATGCCGACCCGATTTCGATATTTGGCGGCATTGTGGCGCTTAACCGCCCATGCGACGGCGAGACGGCCGCCATGCTTGCGGAAATTTTCCTTGAAATTATCATTGCCCCCTCCTTTACATCGGAGGCTACCGATATACTTTGCAAGAAGAAGAATATCCGCCTTCTTGAACTGCCAAATGCGGCAAAGAAAAATTCGCCCTCTATGCTCGACATGAAAAAGGTTGCAGGCGGTCTTCTTGTGCAAGAGCTCGACACGGGCTTTGTTGCCGAGGAGGATATAAAGGTTGTGACCGAAAGAGCTCCTACCGAGGAGGAAATGAAGTCGCTTATATTTGCAATGAAAGTCGTTAAGCACACAAAGTCTAACGGCATTGTGCTTGTAAACGGCGAGGCTACGAGCGGTATAGGCCCAGGTCAGACAAACAGGGTTACGGCACTTCGCCTTGCTATAAACTATGCAGGCGATAAGGCAAAGGGCAGCGTTATGGGGTCGGACGCTTTCTTCCCATTCTCCGACACGGTAGAGGCAGCGGCAGCGGCAGGTGTTACCGCCATAATCCAGCCGGGCGGATCTGTGCGTGACGATGAGTCGATAGAGGCTTGCAACAAGCACGGCATTGCAATGGTATTTACCGGAATGCGTCATTTTAAGCATTAATAGGAAACCGACGAATTTATTTATCACCTTTAATTAAACTAAATTAATATTTTTCCACAGCCGCACGGTTTGCTCCGTGCGGCGATGGTATATTTAATATAAAGATATACAAATAATAATATAAAAGTCTTTGGAGGATATATATGAAAATTCTTGTAGTTGGCGGCGGCGGTAGAGAGCACGCCATAATATGGAAACTTAGAGAGAGTCGCCACAACCCCGAGCTTCACTGCGCCCCCGGCAATGCAGGCATTTCGCTAATTGCCGAGTGTCATAACGTGCCTGCGACCGATATAGAAGGTCAGGTAGCCCTTGCAAAGGAGCTTAAGGCCGATTTTGTTGTGGTAGCGCCCGACGATCCACTTGCAGGCGGACTTGTAGACCGTCTTGAAGCGGAGGGCATTGCCGCTTTCGGCCCGACAGCGGCGGCGGCACGAATTGAGGCAAGCAAGATTTTTGCCAAGGATTTGATGAAAAAATACGACATTAAGACTGCCGACTATCAAGTTTTCGATCATCCCGAAGCGGCCTTTGAGGGCATAAAAAAATACCCTTCCGTTATAAAGGCAGACGGGCTTGCACTTGGCAAGGGTGTTGTTATTGCCAAGAACAGCGAGGAGGCACTTGCCGCCATCGAGGAGATAATGGTCGACAAGAAGTTTGGCGAGTCGGGCAGTCGCATTGTTATAGAGGAGTTTATCCACGGCCCCGAAGTTAGTGTTCTTGCCTTTACCGATGGAAAAAACATTAGGGTAATGGAGCCTGCCCAAGATCATAAGCGTGTTTTTGACGGCGACAAAGGGCCGAACACGGGCGGCATGGGAACATTCTCCCCGTGCGACATCTACACGAGCGAGCTTGCCGAGCGTTGCCTTGTAGATATATATCTACCGACAATAAGGGCAATGGAGCAGGAAGGTTGTCCCTTTAAGGGCGTTATATACTTCGGGCTTATGATTGTAGATGGCGACCCATATGTTATAGAGTACAACGCACGTTTTGGCGATCCCGAAACTCAGGTCATTCTTCCAAGGCTAAAGGGCGACTTAG
This sequence comes from uncultured Oscillospiraceae bacterium, assembly GCA_964369475.1. GTDB lineage: Bacteria > Bacillota > Clostridia > Oscillospirales > Feifaniaceae > CAYJFK01. The sequence goes on from CAYJFK010000058.1 coordinate 10,248, forward strand.
TCGATATTATGATGGCTACGAGGGATGGCACTCTCGACAAGGTAGAGATAGACTGGGACGAGCGTGCCGCAGTTTGCGTTGTGCTTGCCTCGGGCGGCTATCCAAATTACTACGCAAAGGGACTTAAGATTGAGGGCATTATAGATGCTCAGACCGACGGTGCACTGGTTTTCCACGCAGGTACAACAAGAAAAGCGGGCGAGCTTTTGACCTCGGGCGGCCGTGTACTTGGTGTCGTTGCACGTGGTTACAACTTAGACGAAGCAAGGGACGAGGCATACAAAGCGGTTGAGATGATTAACTTTACAGGTATGCATTACAGGACTGATATTGGCATAAAGAAATAAGCTGGTTAAATCTGCAAAAAGCACATAATGCAAAGACTTTGGCGAGATGGCGAAGGGTTGGTAAGCTTCTCTCTTTGTCGTTATAATCTGATTTAGTAAGATTGAGCAAGATTTGATACAATCGAATACAGTCATACCTCTTAGCATCTTTGGAGCGTTTGGAGGTCGTAAAAGGGTAAAAGAGTCTCACTGGGTAGTTTACAGAGCTCTTATCCTACTAAAAGGAGGCAGAAAAAAATGCAAAAGGGCGAGAAGAAGCGGCTCTTTTACGGGTGGATCATTGCAATTTCCTGTGCCATGGTAATGGGTGGCGGTACGGGACTTTTTAGCAACAGCACAGGAATATTTGTCGTGCCTGTCACCGAGGCGCTCGGTATATCGAGGGGAGCTTTTACTCTGCACAGCACCATTATGTCTGTGTCGGGGCTCTTTATGATCTACTACATGGGCAGACTGCTTAGGAGCAAGCCCTACATGCTAAAGCGTATGCTTATGCTCAGCGCCGTTATCTGCTCGGTTTCCTTTTTTTGCTATTCCTTTAGCACCGAAGTGTGGCATTTTTATATCTTTGCAGGCATTTTGGGCTTTTTCTGGCCGGCGCTTGGCGGTATTACGCTAACGACCTTAATAAACAACTGGTTTGTAGATAAAAAAGGCCTTGCGATGGGCATTGCCTTCTCGGGCTCGGGGCTTACCGCCGCCGTCATGACACCCATTACAACGGCAGTTGTAGCCGACCACGGTTGGCAAATGGGGTATAGGCTTTTAGCTATTTGTTCGGCAACTCTCTTTGCCGTTGCAATTATTCTTATAAGGCTAAACCCCTCCGACAAAGGCCTTGTTCCTCTTGGGTCGGGCGAGGAGCTCGGTGGCAGTGCGCCTGTAAAGACCGGAATTAGCTCCAAGCAGGCAATGAGAAGCCCTGCCCTTTACTTTACCGTTATAGGCATTGGGTGTGGCAGTTTTATATGTATGGCAATATCCTCCCATGCAATTGCCTACTTGACCGAGCTCGGTTATTCATCGATTACTGCCGCCTCTGTTATGTCGCTCGTTATGACCGTTATGATAGGTGCAAAGATACTTCTCGGTGCGGCATTTGATAAAATCGGCACTTTTCGCTCGGCTATTTTGGTTGGGTTTTGCGTTTTATCCTCCATTACAGCGCTTCGTTTTGCGGCGCTATCCCCTTTTATGCCGTGGATCTTTGCGCTATGTTTCGGCTTTGGTTTTTCCACCTTAACCGTACCGCTCCCCTATTTTGTAGCCAATAATTTCGGCACGAGGGAATATGTTTCGATATACAGCTTTTGTTCGATATTTATGTTTATCCCCGGCTCCATTTCACAGCCGCTTGCAGGTTTTATAAGAGACAACACAGGCTCTTATTACACAATGTGGAATCTTGGTATTGCCGTTTCGGTTTTAGGGCTAACACTGCTAGCGCTTGCAGCTGTAATAAGTAGCAAAAAAGGATATGCTACATATCTTCCCGACGAGGAAAGATCAGAGGTCGTTTAGCTTAATAAACACGGCAAAAATCGCCCCCATCGAGGGGGCGATTTTTGCATCGACTGCGGCGATGGGCGGGCACTTGTCCTGCATTTGGTGCCCTACGGGGGAAGGGCGGCGCGGAGGCGATGTGCTTCTGCTTTAATTTTAGTAGAGGCACATCGCCTCCTGTCTTTGCCCCATTGTTATGCGCCTACTCCTACGTGGGCGCCTGTTTGGGGCAAAGACTCTCGCTCCAGTGGGAGCGAGGCGCCGCCCGCTTTGAGCCAGCGGCAACGGGGGTATGGCAGGGTCTTATGCCGTGCAAAAAAGCAGCGTGCTCCGTTTGTTAGCACGCTGCTTTTTATTCTTGTGAGACAAGCATAACTTTAAGCTATGCGAATGTCTCCAAGAGAAATTATTCTACTTTTTCCCAGATAACAACTTCGGCCGTATCTCTTGTCTCTGCCGATGCTGTCTCGCCTGCTATTTTACCGAATATCAGAGCTTGAAGTAGTCCGTTACCCGACATATAAGCTGCGCCGCCCTCGCTCGAGAAGCCCTCTGTTACGCCACCTGCCGCATATAGACCGGGGATAAGTGTGCCATCTACCTTTAGAACATGTCCAGCTACGTCTGTTACAAGTCCACCCTGTGTGTGACGTAGGTCGGGAGTAATTTCTATTGCATGGTATGGGCCGTCAAAGTTTGCGGGAAGTTTTGTGCGGTTAAACTCGTCCTCGCCACGCTCGATCGATGCACGATACTCCGTTATTGTCTCGGATAGGCCTTCGCCGTCTATGCCAAGTGCTGTTGCAAGTTCCGATGCAGAATCTGCCGAAACAACAACGCCTTGTTCTACATAGGAGTCAAAGTTAGCATCTACCTTGGATAGGTCGTCCGTTACTATTAGCCAAGCTACACCGCCCGGTTGTGCCATGATGTGGGGGGATAGCTCGGAATAGCCGTTGTACTCGTTTGTAAAGCGCATACCGTCTACATTGACAAATATACCGCCTGCATTTGCCATGCCTTGGCTTATCGACTTACCAAGCGCTTTAACATGCATTGCATGACCTTGATATGCTCCCATGTTTGCAATGTCTGCTCCAAGCTCTATGCCCCATTCAATGCCTTCGCCTGTTGCTCCCGGTGCTACATAGGGAACTGCATTTGCAATTTCGGGCATATATTCTTCAAGCATTTCTTCGTTTGCGCCAAATCCGCTTGTACAAAGAATTGTGCTCTCTGCATTTATCAGTAGCATTCCTTCGTCTGCGCTGTCGGCATATACACCCGTTACATGACCATCTGCATTTGTTGCAAGGCCTGTACCCGGTGTTTCTGTCATTACAGTAACATTTTCAAATGCCTTCATATAATCTTCAAGTCCTGTCGAAAGTGCCATGCCACCGCCTTCGGGAAGGTGCATACGGTAGTTAGACTGGCCATAATATAACGCACTTGTTATAAGGCTAAACTTTATGCCCATTTCTTCCATCCACTCGATTGTCTCTTGCGACTGCTCTGCCACTGTGTAAACAAGATCTTGTCTTACGCTGTAATTGTTCGGTCTCATCATGTCACGAACAAATCCATCTATGCTGTCGTCTATGCCTGCTTCTACTTGTTGAGCTGTGCCATATGCAGGGACAAGGCCTGCCGACAGCATTGTTGCGCCGCCAAGGTAGCCCATTTTTTCTATAATAATGACCTCTTTGCCCGATTGCGCCGCCGAAATAGCAGCCGACATACCGGCACCGCCGCCGCCGACAACAACTATATCTGTCGTATATTCTTTGTCAACGCTAACAGCCTCGCCGCCGTCATCGCTTGTCTCTGCATCATCTGTGCCCTCGCTTGTGTCTGGTGTTCCTGCGTCAGGCGTAACTTCGCCGCCATCTTCTTGTGTACAGGCCGCAAAGGCAAATAGCATTGCCATGGCAAGAAGTAGTGCAAGTAGCTTTTTAAACGAATGTCTCATGTGTTTCTCCTTTTAGTTTTTTTGTGAAAAATCTCAATTATAATATGCCCCGATTGACATAATATAAACTATAATTTAAAATATAAATAACGTTTATATATGTCGACAGAGATATTACCACCTTCAAAGGTTCTACTAAATGCATTTATATTGCGATTATACAGCATATAATTCGATTTGTAAATACTTTTTTGACACAATTTTGACATAAAATGTTAATCAATTATCATTAAATATACTGAAACAGGAAGTGTCGTTATGTCTTTTATGCGAAAAATTAGAGGTTTATTGCTACCCGATTACAACGAAAAGCACTGGAAACTATACAAAAAAGCCCAAGAGTCGGACGGTCTTTATGCAAAGATCTTGCGCCTTAGAATTGAGGCAATTCAAAGGCGATATGGGGCAAGCATTCCCGTAAAGCCCGAGATAAAAAGGTTCGAGACCCCTCATCAGATACACGGAATTTTTATCTCGCTCGGCGCTGTTATCGAGGAGGGGTGCACAATTTTTCATCAAGTCACGATAGGTTCTAATACCATCAAGGGAAGCAAGCGCTATGGTGCGCCCCATCTTGGCAAGAATGTCTTTGTGGGGGTCGGAGCAAAGATTGTCGGCGGTATAAAAATTGGAGACGGCGCAAGAATCGGTGCAGGTTGCATAGTTACCGATGATGTGCCGCCAAATGCAACTGTCGTTATGCCAAAGCCGAGGGTTATCTTATCAGAAGGCGACAGAGACAACACATTTGCCCACTGGAAAGACTGATTTTTACATTTTTTGGATCGCTCCTCTTTGCATATAGAGCTCTCTTTTGCGTATAACTATATTCGGAGGTGCCTCAATGAAAAGATTTAGTGAAAACGGCCCATTAGACGGGCTTATAAAAACCTTGGCACTACTTGTTGCGGCACATGTAGTTGTGCTTGCACTTGGTTATTTTATCGGCGATTCGGGCGAGACGCTCTTTGATATACCGCTGATATGGCCGCACTTTAGGTCGGGCATATTCGGATGGATTATATCTGTCGGCGGTTTCCTATTAATTTGGATGGGTTTTTCTCGCAGCAGAACGGTCGAAGCCTAAAGAAAAGGCGATCTGACATGTGTCAGGTCGCCTTCTGCTTGGAGAAAAAGTGTTTTCTCCAAGCAGAAGAAATCAGCTAAAGCTGATTTTAACGCCCTCGGGGCGGG
>CAYJFK010000059.1:0-14910 GCA_964369475.1 uncultured Oscillospiraceae bacterium
ATCAGGGTGCCCTCTGGCGTTAAATTCCCGCCCCGAGGGCGTCAAAATCAGCGCCGGCTGATTTCTTCATCTTGGAGAAAATGCTTTTTCTCCAAGATGAACGCTTACCTGCTAAACAGGTAAGCGTTTTTTTATATGTCTATTCGAATACATTTCCAATTATCGTCGGTCTGCCTGAACACTCCGTTTATATCTATCACAGGATACCCTACATCGTTTGGCGGTATGTATGCAATTAAGCCCGAACTCCCGTCCGACATATCGCATGTTTTGCCCAAAAACTGACCTTGCATATTTCTAACAAAGAGCTTTGTAAGCTCTCCGTCGAGCTGGCTGAACTTGTTTGCCGCAATATCGCCCAGTATCTCAAGAGGACTTCTTGCATCTTTGTAGCTACGTTTTGAAATCATTGCATCGTACACATCTGATATTGCGGTTATCTTTGCAAATAGCGATATCTGATCCCCAACAAGTCCATCAGGATATCCGCCTCCGCCTGCTGATTCGTGGTGGTGCCGTGCGGCATTTATTACTCTTTCGGAAAAATTTCCGCTCTCGTTTAGCATTTCATCTGCATATCCGGGGTGCTTTTTTATCTCGGCAAATTCTTCATCGGTCAGCTTTCTGGGGGCATTTAAGATATCATCCGCAACCCTCGTTTTGCCTACATCGTGTACAACCCCCGCAAGAATTAAATCGTCTATATCTTCCTTTTTCATGCCGAGCCACTTACCCATAAGGCCGTTTAGTATGCTAACATTCGAGCAGTGCCTTTGCAAATCCTCATCCATCGGTCGAGGCGCATCTATACATTTCAAAACGGTCGTAAGGTTGTTTTTGTCTAACATGTTGCCGATCTGATGACCTATCGTATCGGCACTCTTTTTGTCTACCTTTTTTGTGTGGCGAACGGTCTCCATCATGGATTCCATTTTTTCGCCCGTATCTTTATAACCGCTCTGCCATTCTATTTTTTCCTGTTCGCTCTCGAAATTCTCCTGTGCTTTTTCCATCAACATGTTGTATGTCGACTGGTAAACCGAAATACTTCGGCTCTCGCTGTTAAACTTCATAAGCTGCTCGATTCGCATGGGAGTAAGTACATCCCCACGTTTCAAAAGCACAAGCCTTCCGTCGAAATTGTAAATATCATCGGGAAGGCGCAGTCCGGCATATAGAAACTTTATGTCTACCGGTATTAGTGTGTTCATATATATTCTCCCAATTGCCAAAAGGTTAAATTAGCTTACAGCCATACTGCGACATGCCTTGCTCGTCGCTCGATACCCTAAGCACCGAGCAGTATAAAATCGTCGGCGTTTCGTTTACATTTAATATAAGACGTATTTCACTGCCTGTAAAAAAAGCATCTGTCGGCGCTGTAATAAGCACTCCGCCACCGCTAATATTAAGGCTTTTTACAGTTATCGGCACTCTTAAAGGCACAGTCTGACCCGAAAACATCAATGCATCGACATATCCGTCTACCGATAAATTGTATCTTGGATGAAGTCTATTTTCTCTAATTTCTCCTTTAAAAAGAAGAATTTCAACAGACGATCCCGACATAAATTTATTTAGAGTTCCAAAATAATGGAAGAGCTTATTCTGTGTAAATATAATGACAGTTACTTGGTTTACTCCACTTATGTCAACCATGAAATTGTTTGGAACTCTTATGGAATTAAAGTTAATGTTGTGCTCTAACACAGAGCTCTCCATATAAGTTTCCATGCCGAAAACATCTTTTACTATAATCTTACTGTTTGTGTAATCTTCCGGCCTATAAACTGCCTTTCTTTCTGCATTTGTATTCATATTATTACCCCTGTATATCATTCGCTCAATTTAATAAATATGAGATTACTATGTTTCGATTGCACTTATTACACTTTATAATAACATAAATTGCACTAATTTTCAATTATTTTTGCAAAAATAATTGAAAAGGGCTCAGCTCGAGGGTAAAATCCACTCTAAATTGCATATTATTAATTTTTGACTATGCAAAACTGTTGACGATACAACATAATTATCGTAAATATGCGATAGAGTTTCACTTTTATCAAGCTCTCTCTTTATCTCGTAAATACCTGTACCATTCCTTTTAAGAATGCTCTCTTTGCATGTCCAAATCTTACAAAAATCAAGTGGCTTATTATCACTTTGCTCGAGCAAAGCAAGTTCACTCTCGCTGCAAACCTTTTTTGCAAGGGCCTCATTATACGGCCGTATCTCCTCTATGTCGATGCCACATGGACTGTCCGACAATATACAGGCCACCCCCAACTTGCAATGACTTATGTTAAAGTGTACATCCTTGTTGTTTGCAAGATATGGTTTGCCGTATTTCTCGTACAAAAGCTCTATCGGCGGATCTATGCCATGTTCTGCCTTTAGTGCATAACAAAGCAGACCGTAGGACAAGAGAGCGAGCTCCTTATCTTTGCGGAATTTATACTTCCCAAATTTTTCAAGACGGCTTGTGGGCATAAAGCCCACAAGCCGTTCAAATTGGTCGTCATTTAGTTTTTGATACTCTAAAAGGTATATCAAGCACTAACCGCCTATCTTCCTGAATTTGTTATATCTCATGTCTGCAAGCTCTTTGCCGCTGTACTGCGAAAGCTCGGTCAGTTTTGCATAGAGTTCTCTTTTAAGAAGTTCGAAGTTGTTAATGTTCTTCTTTTCGGGAATAACCCTCTCGATAACACCAAGTCTTAGAAGGTCTTTCGAGGTAATCTTTAAGTTCTCTGCCGCCTCGTCCGCCCTTGTGGGGGTCTTGTATATAATCGAGGCGCAACCCTCGGGCGAGATGACCGAGTATATGGCATTCTCGAGCATCCACACTTCGTTTGCAACGCCGAGCGCAAGAGCTCCGCCGCTACCGCCTTCGCCGTGCAGTACAGAAATAACAGGCACTTCGAGCATCATCATCTCCATTAGATTATCGGCAATGGCTCTGCCCTGCCCCCTCTCCTCTGCACCGATACCTGGGTATGCTCCCGATGTATCGATAAAGCAGACAATTGGGCGGCCGAACTTCTCGGCCTGTTTCATAAGGCGTAGGGCTTTTCTGTACCCTTCAGGGTTTGCCGAGCCGAAATTTCTCGCAATACGGCTCTTTGTATCTGTGCCCTTTTCTATGCCGACAACCGTAACAGGCATACCCATCAGCTCGGCAATGCCGCCTACAACCGCCTTGTCGTCGCCAAAATATCGGTCGCCGTGCATCTCGATAAAATCGGTGAAGATGCTGTCGATATATTTAACTGTTGTAGGTCTCTTTTTGTCTCTTGCTAATTTAACGGTATCAATAGCCCTCATCTTGCACCTCCGTGAAGCTTTAGAAGCTTTGTTATTGCCGCCTTTTGCTCGCTTCTCGGTATAATAATATCAACAAAGCCCTTGTCGAGCAAAAATTCTGCACGTTGGAAGCCCTCGGGCAGTTTTTGTCTTATGGTCTGCTCTACAACTCTTGGGCCCGCAAAGCAGATTAGCGCCTTTGGCTCTGCTATAATTATATCTGCCTCCATGGCAAAGCTCGCCGTTACACCGCCTGTTGTCGGGTGGGTAAGCACTGCGATGTATAGAAGGCCTGCCTCGCTATGACGCTTAACAGCGCCGCTCGTCTTTGCCATTTGCATTAGGGAAAGTATACCCTCGTGCATTCTTGCACCGCCTGAGGCTGTGTAGCCGAGCACAGGTAGGCGCTGTTCCATTGCATATTCAAAAAGCCGTGTTATCTTCTCGCCCACAACGCTACCCATACTGCCCATCATGAATGAGCTGTTCATTACAAAGACAGCCGTCTTTATGCCACCTATCGTGCAAATGCCCGTCGTTACAGCTTCTTCCTCGTGACTGGTCAGCATAGCATGAGACAGCTTTTTATCGTAGCCGGGAAACTCGAGTGGATTGCCTGACAATATACCTGTAAAGAGCTCCTCTACACTTCCGTTATCGGCTATAATTGCAAGCCTGTTTTTGGGGTTTAAGGCAAAGTGATGTCCGCACTTGTCGCATACCGACAAGCTGTCGTAAAGCTCGTACGACAGTATGTGCTTTTTGCAAGAGGGGCAGGCAATATAAATATCGTCGGGAATTGCAGGTGCCGCACCCTCGTTTTTGGGGCTTATTTCTAGTGTATTCTTTGGTTTTTTAAATTTAAGCATATAAATAATCCTTTAAGAAAGCAGTGGTGTAAGCTCCGCTTTTAAACTGTTCGTTGTCGAGGAGCTCCATTTGGAAATCGGCTGTGTGATCTACTCCCTCTATTACAAGCTCTGCAAGTGCCGCCTGCATTTTTCTAACACATTCATCCCTTGTCTTTGCAAAGACTATTAGTTTGCCTATCATGGAGTCATAAAAGGGTGGTATTTGATAGCTTTGATACACTGCGCTGTCAAACCTAACCCACGGGCCGCCGGGGACATGAAGCATGGAAATAGTGCCAACACAAGGAGTGAAGTTTGCCCTTGGGTTTTCGGCATTAATTCTGCATTCCATTGCGTGCCCCTCAACAGTTATATCCTCTTGCTTGAAGGGGAGCTCCATTCCTGCGGCTATTCTTATCTGCCATTTTACTATATCTATTCCTGTTACCATTTCGGTTACAGGGTGCTCAACTTGCAGACGTGTGTTCATCTCCATAAAATAAAAATCGCCGTTTTTGTCCATCAAAAATTCCAGTGTGCCTGCATTGACATAGCCGACAGCCTTGGCAGCCGCCACCGATACCGCCGTCATCTTCTCTCGCTTTTCGGTATCGACCGCCGCCGAGGGGCTTTCCTCTATAAGCTTTTGATTTTTCCTCTGCATAGAGCAGTCTCTCTCGCCAAGACAGAGCACATTGCCCTTGCTGTCACACAGGATTTGCATCTCGATGTGCTTTGTATCGGTTAGGTATTTTTCCATGTAAACACCGTCGTCACCAAAGGCCGTTTTTGCCTCTTGCTTTGCTGTTTTAAAGGCATTTTCGAGATCCTCTGCCGCCTCTACAAGTCGAATACCACGACCGCCACCGCCCGAACGAGCCTTAACAAGTAGCGGAAAACCGATCTCCTTTGCGTGCTCTGCCGCTTCTTCGTATGTCTCGACAGCATCACAACCGGGGATTATCGGAACGCCTGCCGCCTTCATTGTCTTTCTTGCTTCTTCTTTGTCGCCCATTTTTTCTATAATTTCATAAGATGGGCCAATAAAGACAATGTTGCAATCGGCGCAAAGCTTGGCAAACTTCGGGTTTTCGCTCAGCAGACCGTACCCCGGATGTATTGCCTGTGCATTTGTATTTATTGCCGCTTGAATTATTGCTTCCATATTCAAATAGCTCGCACCGACAGGCCCTGCACCGATGCAAATGCTCTCGTCGGCAAGACCAACATGGAGCGCCTCGCTGTCTGCCGTGGAATAGACTGCGACCGTGGCAATGCCCATTTCTTTGCAAGCACGTATAACACGCACCGCAATTTCACCCCTGTTGGCTATAAGAATTTTTCCAAACATTACTGTTCTCCGTTTCCTCCCATATCTTGGGAGCGATTAAAATTAATGTTTCACTGCCCCAATTCGAGGGGTGGATAAAACAAAAGGAAATATCACTTAATGTCTAATTGTTATAGGCATATGCCGTTTTTTTCGGCACTATGCCACATCTCATGCTTCTACCGCACGAAAAGTTACAAGGAGCATTTTACCATATATTAACGGTATATGCAAGGGTAGCGCCCCCTTAAGCAATTTACTCAAGGGGACTTTTCCCAAGTATCAGTCTTTTTTGTCTTGCATTAGTGCAAAGGAAAATTCGCCCTCTATGCAGAGTTTACCCGCTACATAACCCTTGCCTTTGGCAAAGTAGAATGGGTGCTTTTCCTTTGTTATCTCGCATTCAAACTCTACTGTGTCGGAAGGTTTAACAACAGATCTAAACTTAACTCCGTTTAGCCCTGTGAAATATGGCGTTGCCGCCTCCACCTTGCCGCAGAGGAGAACACAGCAAGACTGCGCCATCATCTCGCATAGTATAACACCGGGCACAACGGGGTTTCCGGGGAAGTGACCTTGTAGGAAAAATTCATCTTCCTTAACGGTGTACTTGCTCTTTGCCTTGCCATCTTCAGTAACTATCGCCTCGTCTACAAGTAGCATGGGGCGTCTGTGAGGTATAATCTTTTCTATTTCTTCACGATTCATCTGTAAATCCGCCTTTTATTTTAGTGGTGCGCAGCGTGTAGATACTCTTTAGGAAATCTTAAAGAGTGTCTGACCAAACTCGACTACCTGCTCGTTTTCCACGCATATATCGGCAATAACACCGTCGCAGTCTGCCATAATCTCGTTCATCATCTTCATAGCTTCGACTATGCAAAGTGTATCGCCCTTTTTAACGCTGTCGCCAATCTTAACATAGGGCTCGCTGTCGGGCGAGGGCTTTGCGTAGAAAACGCCTACAAGAGGACTTGTTACGGGTGTAAAGTTTGCAATGTCGGCTATCGGTGCTGCAATCTCGACATTCTCTTGCACCATTACCTCTCTGGGCACAGGGGCTGTAATCGCTTTTGGGGCTGCAAAGCCTTCTGTCTTTTTGCCCTTTAGCGTTATTTCGCCTTCTTCTGTTTTTAGTTCGATCTTTGCAAGACCGTGCTCGCTCATAATCTCGGCAAGTTCTCTAATATATTCAATCTTCATTATTTTTCCACCTTTTTCAAAACGATTACAGCATTATGGCCGCCAAAACCAAGAGAGGTCGACATTGCCATCTCAAGCTTTGCTTCAACTGCGTTGTTCGGTGTGTAGTTAAGGTCGCACGCTTCGTCTGCCTCTTTGTAGCCTATTGTCGGCGGTACAATGCCATGCTCAAGTGCCATAGCACTTGCAATTGCCTCTACTGCGCCTGCCGCACCGAGCATATGACCTGTCATAGACTTTGTACTGCTTATGTGCGCCTTGTATGCAGCCTCGCCAAGGGCATTTTTAATTGCCAGTGTCTCTGTCTTATCGTTTAGGGGAGTCGATGTGCCGTGTGCATTGATATATAGCTCCATGCCCTCCTCGTAGCCTGCCTCCGCAAGTGCCTTTTTAATGGCGGCGGTTGCACCTTCGCCCTCGGGGTGAGGAGCCGTTACGTGGTGGGCATCGCATGTATTGCCATAGCCTACGACCTCGGCATATATGTGAGCGCCACGGGATACTGCATTTTCGTATTCTTCAAGGATCAGTATACCTGCACCCTCGCCCATTACAAAGCCATTTCTTCTCTTATCAAAGGGAACACAGGCCTCTTTGGGGTCTTTTGTTAGGCTTAGTGCCATACAGTTTGTAAAGCCTGCTATTGCAACAGGGATAACAGATGCCTCTGCACCGCCTGCAATTATAGCATCGCAGTAGCCGTGCTTTATCGACCTGTACGCCTCGCCTATTGCATGGGTCGAAGTTGCACATGCCGTAACAACGGGAAGGCACTCGCCCTTTGCATTGTGCTTTATGGCAATGTTACCTGCCGCAATGTTTGTGATCATCATGGGAACAAGGTATGGCGAAACCTTTTTGGAGCCACCCTCGTTAAAGTTTGTGCACTCACGAACGATAGTACCGATACCACCGATGCCAGAGCCGACATAAACACCGAGACGCTCGGGAGTAACGCCCGAAAGGTTTGCATCTTCCATGGCTTCCTTTGCCGCTTTTAGGGCATATAAAGTGAATAGGTCTGTCTTTCTAACATCGCCCTTTGGCATAAATGTAAGGGGATCGAAATCCTTTACCTCTGCCGCAATTTGCACCTTTTCTTCTGTGGCATCGTACTTTGTTATATAGTCGATGCCGCACTTGCCCGATTTTAGACCGTCCCAGTAGGTCGCCAAATCGTTTCCGATGGGAGATACAACCCCCATTCCAGTTATAACTACCCGTCTCATAATTTTATCCTCCAAATTCTGCTTTTAGGCTTTCAAAAACCTCTTTCACAGGAACTATTCTATCTACCATGTAACCCTTTGCACCAACAAAGGCAAAGCCTGTATTAAAGTTACCTCTGCACGCATTTAGCAGTGCAACCGATATGCAATATGGGCTCTTTTCGGGAACACATGTTCTAATGCAGTGGAAGGGACATGCCTTTGGCACTGTCTCGCCGCCCTTAACTCTGTCGAGGAATACCCCCTTGATAGCACGCCCGGGGAGACCGACAGGGCTCTTTATTATCATAATATCTTCTTCTTTGCAGTTTACATATGCCTCTTTAAAGGCACGATCGGCATCGCACTCCTCTGTCGCCACAAAGCGTGTCGCCATCTGAATGCCATCTGCGCCGAGCTCTAAGAACTTTCTAACGTCCTCGCCTGTGAAAATTCCTCCACCGACAATTAGCGGAATTTTCTTGCCGCAAGCTGCTTCAAGTTCTGTTACCGCTTCTTTTATCTCTTTAAGTAAATTTTCAAGCGAGTATGCCTCGTCCTCGATTTGCTCGTTTTTAAACCCAAGGTGACCGCCTGCAAGAGGGCCTTCTATAACAAATGCATCGGGGACATAGGAGTATTTGTCTGTCCAGTATTTGTATATCATCTTGGCAGCTTTTGCCGAGGAAATTATAGGTACAAGTTTTGTCTTTGTGCCCTCAGGTCTTAGCGAAGGAAGGTTTAAAGGAAGGCCTGCGCCCGAGAAAATAATGTCTATCCCTGCCTCCATTGCCGCCTTGCAAAGCTCGTCGTACTCTTTTAGTGCAACCATAATGTTAACACCGATAACACCCTTTGTAAGACCCTTTGTCTTTTCGATCTCCTTTATAAGAGATGCAGGGCTGTTGTACTCCTTACTGCCGTCGAGCAGTGCAACACCTGCCGCAGATAGTGTGCCTACACCGCCCTCGTTTGCAACGGCCGAGGCAAGGCTGCTCATCGAGATGCCGACACCCATGCCGCCTTGTACTATCGGGGGCGAGATCTCAAGCTCTCCCATTTTTAGTGTGTATTCGTTATAATTTTTCATTTGTTTAGTCCCCTTACATCGACATGCCGCCGTCTATTTTTATTACCTGCCCCGTTATGTATGAAGCAGCATCGCTCGCCAAAAATGCAACAACCCCTGCAACCTCGGCGGCAGTTCCTGTGCGCTTTAGCGGAATTTGTGCCATTGCGCTATCAAGCATTCCCTTTTCGGCAAGCTCTTTTGTCATGTCGGTCTCGATAAATCCGGGGGCTACCGCATTGCAAGTTACACCCCTCGAGGCAAGCTCTCTCGCCGTCGACTTTGTAAGCCCTATAAGGCCTGCCTTTGCCGCCGCATAGTTTGCCTGACCTGCATTTCCTACAATGCCTATAACGGAGGACATGTTTATTATCTTGCCGCCCCTTTGTTTCATAAAGACGGTGTAGAGATGCTTTGTCATGTTAAATGCGCCCTTTAGGCTTACATCTATTACCTTGTCAAAATCTTGCTCTGTCATTTGAATCATGAGCTTATCGACAACAACGCCTGCATTGTTTACAAGCACATCGACCCTGCCAAAGTCCGACATGATGCTCTTTACCACATCTTTAGTACCTTCAAAATCGGCAACGTCGCACTTGTAAGCCTTTGCGGCAAGACCGAACTCTTCGACAGCCTTGCATGTCTCTGTTGCCGCAGCTTCGTTACCTGCGTATACAACCGCTATGTCGTGCCCTGTCTTAGCTAAAGCGTATGCACATTCACGGCCTATGCCACGAGAACCTCCCGTTATAACGGCTACCTTTTTATTTTCCATTAAAGTTCCTCCAATGCCTTTGTCAGTGAGGCGGCATTTTCCACGTTAAAAGCACGCACTTCGCTGTTTATCTTCTTCATAAGCCCTGTTAGAGTTTTGCCGGGGCCCACCTCTATAAATGTATCAACTCCGTCTGCTATCATGTTCTCTATTGTCTTTTGCCACAGTACAGGAGAGACCACTTGACAAAATATCTGCGATACACTCTCGTAGGGCTCTGCCGTGTTGTTTGCGTATATCGGCACGTTTAGTTTGCCAAGTTCCATATCCTTGTATGTAGCCGACAGCCGCTCTGCCGCACCTTGCATGAAGGGCGAGTGAAAAGCGCCGTTTACAGGCAGTTTCATTGCCTTGCCACCCTCTGCTTTGACTGCCGCTACAAGATCGTCAGCGCTGCTCTTTGCACAGGACACAACGGTCTGCGTTTCGCAGTTATAATTAACGGGATAGCATTCTATTTGTCCTTTGCAAATCTCCTCTACCTTGGTTGGCACAAGCCCGAGTACCGCCACCATTGTGCCCTCTGTGCTCTCGGCACAAATTTGCATCTCGGTAGCACGGCTTACGACAAAGTCGAAGGCGCTGTCTGCACTCATGCCGCCCGCAAAGGATAGTGCCGCAAGCTCGCCGAGCGAAAAGCCTGCCACTACATCGGGCTTTATTCCCTTTTCGACAAGGGCGGCCGCCGCCGCAAGTCCCACTGTGTATACGGTGGGCTGTGTGTTAATTGTCTTTGCAAGATCTTCCTTTGTTCCTTCAAAGCAAAGTGCCGTTATGCCTTCTCTCTTGGCCTCTGCCATGTCAAATACCGCTTTTGCGGCAGGAGATACCTCACATAGCTCTTTGCCCATGCCGCTGTACTGTGCGCCTTGACCTGCAAAAATAAATGCTATTTTCCCCATGCTGTCCTCCCGAGAAGTTTTGTCGCTTCTTCAAATATACTCTCTATTATCTCTTTACAGCTCTCCTCTTTCGAAACCATACCGCAAACCTGACCCGACATGATAGTTCCATCTTTCATGTCGCCTTCCTTTGCCGCCTTGCGAAGTGCGCCTGCGCCAAATGCTTCAAGTTCCTCGTTCGAGACCGAGCTGTCATATTCTTTTTTAAGATATTCCCTTGTGAAAGGATTTTTTATGGAGCGCACAGGATGCCCGAGCCTTCTGCCCGTTGCCACTGTGTCGATCTCCTTTGCTTTTAAAATTTTGTCCTTGTAGTTTTGATGCACGGTACATTCGTGCGCTACAAGAAAACGTGTGCCAAGTTGCACACCGACTGCGCCGAGCATAAATGCCGCCGCAACGCCTCTGCCGTCTGCTATGCCGCCTGCCGCAATAACGGGGATGCTAACAGCATCTACCACTTGCGG
This sequence comes from uncultured Oscillospiraceae bacterium, assembly GCA_964369475.1. Taxonomy (GTDB): domain Bacteria; phylum Bacillota; class Clostridia; order Oscillospirales; family Feifaniaceae; genus CAYJFK01. Next base: position 11,115 of record CAYJFK010000059.1, read on the forward strand.
TACAAGCGTCATTGTTGTAAGGTCGCCTATATGACCGCCCGACTCGCCACCCTCGGCGATAACTGCAACGGCCCCTGCTCTCTCGCACATCTTGGCAATAGAGACCGACGGCACGACAGGTACTACCTTAATGCCGGCATCTATCCATTCCTTCATGTGCTTTGTTGGAAGTCCTGCTCCCGTTGTTACAATCTTTACCCCTTCTTCTATAACGACCTTAGCAACCTCGTCCACAAAGGGGCTCATTAGCATAATGTTTACACCAAATGGCTTATCTGTTAGCTCTTTGGCACGTCTTATCTCGCCTCTTACATAATCAGCAGGCGCATTTGCAGCCGCTATTATGCCAAGACCGCCTGCATTTGAAACAGCGGCCGCCAAGGGTGCATCGGCAATCCATGCCATGCCGCCTTGGAATATCGGGTATTCAATATTAAAAATATTGCAAATTTCCGTTTTCATATAACCTCTTGTAACACTAAAATTTAAACGGCACCTCACGGGCGATAACTCCTTTATCACCCGTGGGTACTCTTTGTTATAAACTCATGTGCGATATTACGGCAAATGAGCCAACATGCGCCGTTGTGCATGTTAAGCGTATTTTTGCCAGTTTTGTTTTGTTTAATCCCTACAATATCGGTAATGCCAATAGAGAAGGGTTCTTATTTCGCCGCTTCTACGTAGTTAACTACATCGCCAACAGTCTTAAAGTCTCCGCTTACTTCGATTGTAACGCCAAACTCGCCCTCAAGTGTCATTGCAAGCTCTACAACGTCTAAGGAGTCAAAACCGAGTTCTTCAAATGTTGTCTCCATTTTAACTTCTGCTACTTCAATTCCTCTGTTCTCTGCTATTACCTCTGCGATTTTTTCGAATGTCATGATAGTGTCTCCCTTTTTTTTAAATTTTTATTATACAAACGCCGGTGGTAAGTCCACCGCCGAATGCGCACAAAGCTATATTGTCTCCCTTGTCAAGCTCTCCCCTTGCCATCATGTTGGAGAGTGCTATCGGAAGACTTGCCGAGGAGGTGTTGCCGTAATCTTCTAAGTCTACCACAAATTTGCCTTCGCTACCAGCCAGCATCTTTGTTGCGGCGGCAATTATTCTGCCGTTTGCCTGATGCGGCACGATTGCCTTTATGTCGCCCATTGTAAGTCCGCACTTTTCAAGCGCTTCGGGTATGCCCTTTGTTAGCGTGCTGACGGCAAATTTAAATATTGCGCCGCCGTCCATAGATATATAAGGCTTTCTCTTTTTCCTTGTCTCAAAGGGGTTATTGCCAACAGGGCCGCCCGACACAAGTGCCTCGTCGTCCCCGCTTGCCGTAAGTTTTGAATAGAGCAGTCCGTCGCCCTTTTTAAGCACGGTCGCCGCCGCTCCGTCTCCAAAGAGGACACATGTCGCCCTGTCTTTCCAGTCTATAATCGAGCTCATAAGCTCTGCCGACACGACGAGCACATGCTCTGCTCTGCCGCTATCCATGTATGCCGCCGCTATATCAAGTGCGTATACATAGCCTGTACATGCTGCATTCATGTCAAATGCAGGACATGTTGCGCCGAGTGCCTTTTGCACCATACATGCATGTGACGGGGTATAGTAGTCGCCACCCATTGTGGAAACTATTATTAAATCGAGTTTATCCACTTCGATCCCTGCATTTTCAAGCGCTACCCTTGCGGCATCTGTCGAAATATCCACAAGACTCTCGCCCGTCGATACATGGCGACTTTTAATGCCCGTTCTCGAATATATCCACTCGTCGCTTGTGTCGAGAAAGAGCGACAGCTCGTCGTTTGTGACCTGTCTTTTTGGGAAGGCCGTTCCCATGCCAAGTATATTAAAGCTCATCTTCTGTCTCCAATGCAATACTTTTTCCGAAAAATTCGTTTAACTTAGATACTCCCCTTGAAAGAACTTCTCGCTCCTCCTCGTTCATATCGCCTGCGATCGCTCTAACGAGCACCATGTGAAAGCGCTGGTGGAGCAAATTTTCCTTTTTGCCGGTCTCTGTTAGCGAAACAAGAACGCTTCTTTTATCAGTGCCGCTCTTTTCTTTTGTTATAAGCTCTTTTCTTTCGAGCTTATTAACTCCTATTGTAACCGAAGACAATGTTATTCCAAGGTCTTGAGCAATCTCGCCTACGCTCTTGGGTCTGTTGTCGTCTTTTCCGACCGATTCAATAAGGTGAAGCTCGCTAAGGCTAAGATATGTACCGTACTTTTTACGCACCGTCATTTCCTCGTATCGCAGTATTCGGCGAAATGTATCAATTAAAAGTTTGTTAAGTCCTTGTTCAAATGTATCCATAGTTACCTCTTTAAATTAGTTTGTCAATCTAACTATCAGAGAGTATACTCCCATTGGTCACAAAAGTCAATGGATTTTAGTAAAATATTCATATCTTCCTTTTATCACAAATCGATTATAACTATCTACTTTAGAATAAAATGTATTATTTTGACAGGCATTTTTTCTTTCTCTAATATAAAGGAAGAAAGTGTACATTTTGAGAATTTTTTAAAAAGTTTCTTCTTGATTGCAATAAAATGCCTACCACATGCATTATTAGGGTACAAAGGAAAAAACAGACAAAAGGCGGTCGGTACCACCGCTAAACAAAAAAAGAAAAATTTTCAAAAGCGTGCAATAAAAACCAAAGGTCGTGCATTATTAGAGTGAAAAGGCAAAACAAGACAAAATAAGCGGCCGGTACCACCGCAAAATAAAAAAAGAAAAATTTTCAAAAGTATGCAATAAAAACCAAAGGTCGTGCATTATTAGAGTGAAAAGGCAAAACAAAAACAAAAAAACATTATATAAACAACTTAAGGAGAATACGAAAATGAAAAACAATAATTATAAGCGCATTATGGGAATTACAACGGCAATAGCAGTTCTATCGAGCGGATTTGGTGCACTGGCATCGAGCAACATCGGAGAGCAAGCAGCAATCGCAGCAGCACTTGCTCACGCAGGACTAAAGGAGTCCAATGTTACAATTCAGAGCGTAGAGCTTGACGATGGCAAGTACGAAGTAGAGTTTAGCTCCAAGAAGTTAGAATTCGACTACGAGATAGACGCTCTAAGCGGCAATGTTCTCGATGCAGACAAGGGCAAAATCGGCAAGAAAGCTCCTACAACCGCAACTCTAATAAGCGAAGAAGATGCTCTTGCAACGGCTCTTGAAAGAGTACAGCTAACATCGGCTGATGTAACAGAAGTTATAATCGAAAAGGATACAGACGACGGTAAGTCGGTATACGAGATCGAGTTTATCTCGGGCGGCATCGAATATGAAATAGAAATAAACGCTTCAAACGGCAAAATTCTTGATGTAGATCGTGACGAGATAAAGACACCTGCAACAACACCGCTTATCCCCTTAGTACCGGCAACACCGATAGCCCCTGAAGGCTCCAAGACTCTTGAGGAGGCAATCGAAATTGCTCTTGCTCATGCAGGACTGACAGCAGCAGATGTAACAATGGAAAAGGCAGAGCTCGACATGGACGATGACGACGGCACAGACGAGTACGAGATCGAGTTTAACAACGGCACAAACGAGTATGACTATGAAATCAGCCTTGACGGCACTGTTATCAAGTCCGAAGTAGACCTTTTCGACGACATGGACGACATGTATGATGATCTAGATGATGATGACGACGATGACATGGACGACGATGACATGGACGACGATGACGATGACGATGACATGGACGACATGTACGACGACCTCGACGATGATGACGATGATGACCATGACGATGATATGGACGACATGTA
>CAYJFK010000060.1:0-14589 GCA_964369475.1 uncultured Oscillospiraceae bacterium
TGTCAAGAGAATTTACAATATTAGACATTGATACATTGAACTGCAATGGCTAATTATGTAATGTGCATGTATGGAATGTTTTAAATTAAAAGCTTATGCAACAGGATGGAGATAGCTATTAGTTTTCTTGTTTACAAATTAACAATCAATATTATAAATATATGATGAATTTAGTTTTACCACATGAAAAATGGTAAGATTATGAATATAATATCCATAATCTTACCATTATCGCATATCGAGAAGCATGGTTAATCTTTATATATCATTCGCTTTGTCATGCCGCCGTCTATAACAATATTATTGCCGTTTATAAAATCATTTTCCTCATGCGCTAAAAATAAGCAAGCATTTGTTATATCACGAGGCCTACCAACTCTGTTGGAGGGGTGCATATCGTGATCTATTTGCTCCGGTTTTTTCCAGTAGCCACAGTCGATATACCCCGGGCTAATGGCGTTTACAGTTATCGGTGTGCCCTTAAGGGATACGCAAAGCGTATTTGTAAGCGATACAATGCCGCCTTTACTCATGCCGTAAAGCTCCCAGTCGCTCTGATTTTGGTGCCATCTGGTAGAGGAAATATTAATAATTCTGCCATAGTCCTCGCCCTTGTTTAGCTCTACAAATTTTTGAGCACAGAGGAATGCACCACGCAGATTTGTATTTAGAACTTTGTCGTATTGATCTACTGTAACTTCCGATATGTGCTTAACAAAAACTGCAATAGCACCGTTGTTAATCAAAACATGAGCCTTGCCGTATTTTTCCTTTATCTTATTGAATGCATTCTCAATGGAACTTGGGTCGGATAGATCTGTCTCTATGTAGTCGACATAATCTTCGTTATTCTCGAGTATATCAAGCACGACTACCTTGTAACCGTTTTTGTTAAACTGATCTGCCATATCAAAACCAATACCCTTTGCGCCGCCTGTTATTACACAAATTTTCATGAAAAGACTCCTTTGATCTACATATTTTGTACACTATATAGAAGTATACATCAGTATTCCAAATATATCAATGCTTTTTTTGCAAAAAAGCAGAGGCAACAGCCTCTGCTTTAATAAAACCTAATTTCTAATGTCTTTTTTCACAAATACAAGACAACCGATAATGCTTATTACAGCTGCAAGAGCTGCCATGCAAATGGCGCCAAGTTGCAAGTTTAAGTCGTACCCCATGCCCCATATGCTGTTATATAGATCGGGCACCAGCCTTAATAGGCCTATATTCATATAGGGGATAAAGCTGTACCTGATGATAGGGGAGGCTATAAAGAAAGCGCCGATAGTGGCCGATAGCATATATAGTATCATTGTTACGCCAAGCGTTAAGACCGAGCTCTTTGTTATGGTGGATAGTGTGATTAAGAGCGAGATTACAAGAGCCATACCGCCAAGTGTTACTATTATCTCGGAGAATAGGAAAGCGAAGAAGTTGTGGGAGGTTAATACTCCGCCAACAGATTTTGCAACGTCTATTCCAAAGTCGGAGAAGTCAAACAACAGTCCCGAGGCCATCGTGCTAAGCACTGCCGATACGAGGACAAGTCCTATGCCTACAACTACCAAGGATGAAAGCTTTGCTAAGAATATAGTTTGACGCTTAACAGGGCGAGCGACAAGCATTCTTATCGTGCCTTTGGAAAACTCGCTCGACATAATGCCGCAACCCATAAATATCAGCAAAACTGTAATTGCAATAACCGAAACCTCTAGTGAAATATATGTGCTTGAACGTGCGTCGACAATTAGCTCGTATGCAGGAAGGTCTACTACAAGCGAGTGCTCAAGCTCTGCCATGTTGTCTTTACGACCATCGATTTTTTTATTCGTTATATCAAGATATTGCTCGTAAGTCTCAAGGTCCTTAAATCCGTATAAATAAAACTCACTTTCTGTCATGACCGTCTGATAAATACCTGAATTGTAAAAAAGCATTCTGTCGATCGTAAGGCTTTTCCAGTCGTTGTCGTCATAAGGTATCTGGTCGTCAATGCGAATTTGCATAATTTCTTGATCCGCTTCTAATTTTTCTATAAACAACTCGTTAAATTCAATGTCGGATAACACCTTGCTATCCTGTGTTTGAGCTCTTAGATCGTCAAGCATTGCCTCTTTAATGGCGATATTATCGTCGATTTCCCAAATAAGAAGATTCGTGCCGCCTATATAATCGTTATCTGTAACGACCTGCTCATACTGATTGATTAAAGCGGTCTGTTCATCGTAGCTTTGGGTAAGTTCTTCCGTGGAAGCGCCTGCTAAACTTTCTATTAAATCAAAGTCGTAGTTTTCGGCATTTAGTTTTATATCCTCGTAGCTTATACCACTCATAAGCCCTGAAATTAGCTCCCTTGTGATAGAAGAAAATAGGTGCATCTCCATGACCTGACCACGCCAGTCTGTCGTTTCAAGTGCCAGTTGTTCTGTTATTAAAAGGTTATTTTTTCTTGCGGTATAGACAAGATGCTTTACCTTTTCTGCCTCTGTTGTTGGTGTTTTGGAAAGCTCTTGGTCGAGGATTTCCATTGTATAAATTGTCTCGCTTAAATTTACCTCTGCTCTTGCCGCATCGTCTAAATACTTAATTACCACAGGCGACACTACCGAAAGTGCCAATACAAATACAGTTAAAAATAAAATACCTTTTTTCTTAAACTGCTTTATAAGCTCGTTTTTTATCAATCTATTAAACATTTATTATCTACCGTCCTATCTAATCTGATCTTTCGATCCGCTTGTTATTTTCAAAAACTTCTCCTCGAGCTCACCGGGTTCTAACTCGTCCTTGTTGCATACAAGAACGGTTTTGCCATTGTCTATAATGCAAAACTTGTTGCACATGGCCTCCATCTCGCCTAAAATGTGGCTCGAAACAAAAACACCTATCTGCTCCTCTTTTGCAAGCGTGCAGAGCATGTCTCGAAGTTCTTTAATTCCCATCGGGTCAAGACCGTTTGTCGGCTCGTCCAATATTAACAGTTTCGGCCTGTGAAGAAGTGCCTGAGCAATACCGAGTCTTTGCTTCATGCCAAGCGAGTATCTGCTAACCTTGTCTTTAATTCTGTTTTCGAGCTTTACAAGCCTTACGACCTCTGCTATGCGTTTTTTGTTAACACCCTTGTGCATTCTTGCCCAGAGCTTTAGGTTGTCGAGCCCGCTTAGATAGCCGTACATTTCGGGGTTTTCTATAACAGCTCCGATATTGCTAAGCGCCGCTACTTTATCGTTTACCATATCGCACCCCATAACAGAGATCTCTCCACCCGTTATGCTGTATAAACCTGTCATCATTTTAATTAAGGTAGTCTTACCTGCGCCGTTTGGCCCTAAGAAACCGAGAATATCGCCTTCGTTAACAGATACCGATATATCCTCTATAATAACTTTCTTTCCGATTTTTTTTGTAGCATTTTGTACCGATAAAATATTTCCCATAATATCCCTTTCTTTAAAAGCCATGTTTTTCGGCTTTGATTGTTGCATTTATTTTTGCTATATTATTATTATAAAATACAAAATAAAAATTCCTTTTAGGCTTTTATAAAGAAACCTAAAAGGAATTTAAAAGAAAGTTGAAAGTTTTTTCAGACCTGCCAAAGCAAAAAACTATATTGAAGGAAGGTCTATTGTGGCGGTAAAAGTGCTACCTGTAAAGTCGAAGGAAATATTGCCATTCATTGTTTTAACAAGTTCGGTCGATATAGAGAGCCCAAGCCCTGACGAGCCATTCGATCTGTCTTCGCTTGCTGTATAGAGCCTATTTGCAATTTTGTCCATCTTGCCTTCAAGGTCTTCAGCCGTTTGATTTTGTACAGATACTGTTATATTATTACCGTCCTTTGCAAGAGAAACCTGTATCGGGGTGTCCTTAAGTCCGTATTTCTTTGCATTGCCGATTAAATTGTCCATAACACGGTGAAACTTTTCCGCATCAATGCTCGCCATGCAGTCGCCGGCATTTAGAGGAGAGTTAAATATAACATTTTCCGTTCTAATCTCGAGTATCTGCCTTAAAACTACACTTAGATCAACGCTTTGAAGATTTATCGGCATGTCGCCGCTTATAAGTTTGCTATATAAAAATAAATCGCTTATTAGCTTGTCAAGGCGATGGCCGTTTTCCTTTGCTATGGTTGCATATTGATATAACTCGTCTTCTTTCGATAGCTTACTTTTGATAATGTCTATATAGCCGGTCATCGAGGTCAGAGGTGTTTTTAAATCGTGCGACATGTTGGTAATTAACTGCCGCTGGTTTATCTCGTTTTGCCGCTCCTTTTGCTGACCGCTGTATATCGCATCTCCCATGCTGTTGATGCTAAGAGCAAGGCTTGCAAGTTCGTTTTTGCCCTTTATCGGAATTTTATAAAGTATATCCTCCGTCGCCATTGTTTTAATTCCGCTTTCAATGTCTTTTATATAGGTAAGCTCTTTGAATATCAAGAATATAATGATGACAAAGAATGAGGCGACACTTATCACGGTAGATACAAGATAAAAAAGTACCGGTTGTACTTCAAGTCCGTCGACCGAGATGTACATTATAGCAGAAGTATCCGGAAACTCTACGTCGTAGGGGAAAACGCTTTCGGTGTCGAGCCCTTCAACGACCGATGGAGTAATGTCTTTTTTGGCTATAAAAATTACTTGATAAATCGGCAGCTCATCAAAAGAATTATCGAGCGCTTGACGGTAGGTCAGCTTTTTTTCTTCAATCTCTCTTATAATGCCCTCCGCAATAATGTCGCTTTCCATGCGAAGTTCGTCTTGGCGCTCGATGTTTATATAGTCGATGACATTGTGAGACAGTATAATGAGAAGTAAGAATATAGTAGAGCTTACAATTGCTGCAAAAACTGTTTTTATAAAAAAGGAAACATAAAGCGACTTGGAGATGTTTTTAATCCACACGATAGCCACTCCCCCAAACGGTTTTAATATATTGTGGGTTTGTTATATCATCTTCTATTTTGTTCCTAAGATTTCTTATATGAACGGAAACTGTGCTCTCGGCATTTAAAATGCTCTGCTCGCCCCATACTTTAGAGTATATCTGCTCTAAACTAAAGACACGCCCACGATTGCTTAAAAAGAGCTCTAAAATAGCAAATTCAATCTTGGTAAGCTTTATAATTTCGCCGTTTTTCTTTAAGGTCTTGCCTGAAAGGTTTACAGAAAGGTCGCCAAGCATAATCTGATCGCCTGTCTGTGTGTTACCTGTATATGTCCTATATCGTCTTATATGAGCCTTTATCCGTGAGTTTAGGTCGATAGGGTTAAATGGCTTTGTTATATAATCGTCGCCGCCTGAGGTAAAGCCGATATATTTATCCATATCCTCGCCCTTTGCCGTTAGAAAAATTATTGGGATGTTGTATTTTTTTCTTATCTCGATACATGTCTCGATGCCGCCCATTTTCGGCATCATAACGTCAAGCAAGATTAAATCAAATGTTTCGTTTATCAAAGTAAGCGCAGCAATCCCATTTTCGGCCTCTACAATCTCGTAGTTTTCGCTTGCTAAATATAGCTTTATAAGCCCTCTTATATCCTTTTCGTCGTCAACAATAAGTATCTTCACAGCTTGCCTCCTTAAAGTCTTATATTATTGATTATAGCACACAATTTTAAAATTTAATTTAAGAAAAATGAAAGATTTTTAAAAGAAAAATTATGGCTGTGCTGCCTATATCTTGCATTTTTTCTAAAGTTAGTAAAAGTAAACTGAATTTTAATGTCTGCCTACAACCTCTTTAACATACTATTTACTTGCAAACGCATTAATATTATGATACATTAATATAATAACATAAAAATTCAGATATATGTGAGGTGAGGTTTCGTAGTATGAAGAAGTATATAGTGGTACGTCTAATGATATTGGTGCTCTTTTTAATAATACTACTGCTGTCGCTCGGCACATATGGAATGCTCCACACAGTTTATGTAAACTTTTTCGATGAAGCATATGGACAGATTTCTCAAATTCAAGAAATTTTGCTCGAAAACGACAAGGCAGTAGATGAGCTGCAAGAGGATTTAAAAGAGGACTTTTTAATTAGAGCAAATACTGTGGCATATATGATACAAGATAATCAAGAAATAATCTACGACATCGAGCAGTTAGAACATATTACAGAGCTTTTGCAAATAGATGAAATTCACCTTTTTACCCCTGAGGGGGAGATATACAGCGGAACTGTTCCTGATTATTATGGCTTCACTTTTGAGTCGGGGGCGCAAATGCAGTTTTTTGCCCCTATGCTCGACGATTACGAATTAGAACTTGCTCAAGATGTAACTCCAAATACAGCAGAGGGCAAGGAGATGCAGTATGTGGCCGTTTGGAGCGAGGATAGGCAACACATAGTGCAAATCGGTATAGAGCCACTACGCCTACTTGAAGCGATGGAAACTACCGAGATTCCGTACATTTTCGATAGGCTTTCACATTCGGTAAATACTATTATTTTCACTGTCGACTCAAAAAGTGGAGAGGTTATTAACAGTACAGATAGCAAAATAGAAAATATAAATCTAAGCGACTTTGGTTTAGAGAATTTTAAATCAGAAGATGTTGGGGCAACACAAAATGTGAGAGTTGCGGGTGAAATGGGTCATCTTCTTTTGATTTCACAAGCGAGTGATACATACATTGGCTACTTTGAAAGTCATTCTTCCGTTTATAATTCAACGCTGATAGGCATCGCAGTGCTTGTTACCATATCTATTGCACTGTCTTTTGTAATAATTTCGCAAATCTATGTCATGCTCGACAAGGTAGTGCTTCGTGGGCTGTCCGAGTTAGAGCAGGGGATAGAGCTCGTTGCAAGCGGAGATTTGGAGCATAAGCTAAATGTTACAGGACTACCTGAGTTTGAAGCACTTAGCAATAATGTTAACTTTATGGTAAAAAGAGTAGTTGAATCCTCTCGTAAATTTTCGACTATTTTCGAATATATCAATCTGCCCATTGCCATGTACGAGTGCAAAACAAATGCCGTTATAGCGACAGGAAAGTTATCGGAAATTTTGCATATTACAGACGAGGAATTTTTGCAAGACTACAAGTCTCCCACAAATTTTTTAGCACTTATAGAAGAAATTATGTCGAACCCTGTTCAAAACGAGAACGATATTTATGCTCATTCAACAAAAGAAGGCAAGCGCTATTTAAAGATTATGCGCTATCAAGATGGCGAGAGTGATTGGGGCATAATTGTCGACTCTACCGATGAAGTTATTGAAAAAAGCAAGATTATGGAAGAGAGAGATTTAGACTTTCTTACAGGCCTCTTTGGGAAGCGTTCGTTTTTCGAGCAAATGGAAAGACTTTCGAATAATCCTGAAAAAACAAAAAAAGCTGTCGTTATTATGTTCGACCTAGACAATCTGAAATATGTAAACGACACATGGGGTCACGAAACTGGGGATAACTTTATTAGCACTGCGGCAAGTGTTTTGCATAACTGTGAGTATGAGAACAAGCTATGTTCCCGACTAAGTGGTGATGAGTTTGCCATGATAATCTATGGTCAAGAAAGTTATAAGCTACTTGAAGACGAGATCGACAAGATAAAAGAGCAGTTTGCAAAGACCTATATCGAAACTCCTGATGGTAACGACCATAAAGTAAGCGCCTCTATTGGATATTCGCTATACCCTGAACAAAGCGATACATTTAAAATTTGCTTAAACTTTGCCGACAAAGCAATGTATATGGCAAAGAGCAAACAAAAGGGAAGTGTAGAAAGGTACGACAGGAGTAATACATACGACATCGGACAAATTAGGGAATAGGGGAAAGGGCATAGAGATAAATGTATAGAAAAAAGCGGTCATCCTGATAAGGACGACCGCTTTTTTCTTAAACCATAAGTTTTGCTCTAAAGCCTCAAGTGAAAAAAGATATATTAAGTAAACTTAATGGGGGAGAGTGGCATAAGTGCCAACCTCGATTTATGCTATTTCATTTCCATAAGTTCAATTATCATGCCGTCCTTTTTAATAAAGCAAAGGTAGGAGTCGCCATTGTCCATTTTGGGAACAAGAACGCTGTCGGCCATCTTTACATACTCGTCGATCGAATCTACCTTAGCGGCGACATGTGGGTTGTAGTGAAGCTCTTCGGGGAAGATTGTGCCGGGCATAAATCTAACATATTCTATTGCAAAGGGGCTTAGCTCGGGAGGGGTAACAAATATTTTTGCGCCCTCTACATAGATTTCGCCCTCTTTTTCCTGTGTTGTGGGTAAACCGATATGTACTACTTCAAACATAATAGTTCCTCCGTAAATTTAAGAGTTTTTAATTTCCAAGAATAGCTCGTATGCCTGCTCGGCAGTATAGTTTTCGTGAACGATCTTACCGATAGCTGTCGCCATGCCGAGAGGGGACTCAGACTGGAATATGTTTCTTCCCATGTCGACTCCCTTAGCACCTTCGGACATTGCTCTATACGACATCTCAAGAGCATCCTTCTCGGGCGTTTTCTTGCCGCCTGCAATAACGATCGGTACAGGGCAAGTAGAAGCGACCTTCTCGAACCCTTCGCAGTAGTAGCTCTTAATAACGTGTGCGCCATGCTCTGCAAGCACTCTTGTAGCGAGCATGAAGTATCTGTCGGTTCTCTCGAGCTCTTTGCCGACTGCAGTTATTGCCATAACAGGCATACCGTATCTCTCGCCGCTGTCGACCGCTCTGCAAAGCGTCTCGAGCGAAGCCGCCTCGCCTGTTCCGCCTACAAAGCACTGAACAGCAAGGCAATCTGCATTAATTCTAAGGGCATCTTCCATATCTGCTCCAAGACCGGAGCCTACACTCATGTCGTCGAAGAATATCGTTGCATCGTGAGTTGCTCTAAGGCAAATGCCCTTATTCATCGAAGGGTCGATAGATGTTCTAAGTGCGCCACGTGTGCCCATTAAAACGTCGACCTGAGAGATTAGCGGCGGAATTGCAATGTCAAGACGTTCAAGACCTGCCGTTGCGCCCATTATGTAGCCGTGGTCAAATGCAAGCATTACCGTGTTTCCGGTGTCTTGTCTGAATATTTTAGAAAGCCTGTTCTTCATGCCCCAGCCTGTATGCCCGAGCCCCTTTACATGAAAACCTGTCGTTACAGGTGCTACATCTAAATGATAGTCCTTTGCTATCTTGTTTCCGTATGCGTCAGCCATTTGTATTCTCCAATTCTTATTTATTAAGTGCAAAAGATTTTGCAGGTGTATTCCAGTATTTTAGGAATTCATCGTCCCACTTTGCAAGGTTTAGCTGAAAACCTGCCTGCTCTTGAACTGTTAGCAGGTTGCCTGCCATGTTTGCCACAACTTCCATGCCTAAGCCTGTTAGGTAGTCTACACAGTCGTTAAGCAAAATAAACTGCTCCATAAGCGTTGTTGCACCCGAGCCGTTAACCATAACAAATACCTTGTCGCCCTTAGCGAGCGGAATGTCGTTTACAAGTGCATTTGCCATTATCTCGACAGTCTCTTTTGCAGTCTTCATGGGCTGACGTCCACCGCCGCCCTCGCCGTGCTGACCCATGCCGATCTCCATATCGGTATCGCCAAGATCGCCAAAGGATGCGCCGTTTGCAGGGTGAGTTGCACTGCGAGCCGCAACGGCAATTGTTGCCATGCTATCTGCATATCTCTGTGCAAGAGTTGCGATCTCCTCGAGCGACTTGCCATCCTTAGCGGCTGCTGCTGCGATGTGGTATAGAGGAATTGCACCACCAAGCCCACGACGGTTTTCACCATCCGAACGGGGAGCATTGGAAATGTCCTCTTGCGTTACGACCTTCATAACATTCATACCTGCTTTTTTGCAGAGCTTCATTGTCATCTCGCCTGTAAGCATATCGCCTGCGTGGTTTAGCACTAAAAGTAAAACACCCTTGCCTTTATCTGCCATCTTAACGGCCTCAAAAACTGCCTGTGCGCTCGGTGCCGCAAAAACATCGCCGGGGACAGAAATATCAAGCATACCATCGCCTACAAAGCCCGAAACAGCAGGCTCGTGACCTGTGCCGCCAAAGGCGACTATTGTAACTCTGTCGGCATCCTTTAGCGCCTTGGAAACAACAATGTTGTTGTCTAGAACATCGACATAATCAGCGGCCGCTATTGCGTAGCCCTTCATTAGCTCGTTTGTTAGGTTTTCGGGGTTGTTGATAAACTTTTTCATGACCATAATACTTTTTCTCCTCTGCAAATATATTTTAGTTATTAACTGATAAACTCATTCCCTCAAAAAAACACTTCATAGAAACAGCGCCTGCATCGGGTGTGCCTATTGTCTGCTCTTTATAGCTCTTTGCTCGTCCAAATTTTGAGGCAAAACCTTCGCTCGCCTTAGCACCTGCCACAGCGGCATCTGCGCCTGCCTTCATAATATCTTTTATATTACCATCTGCATTTTGAATTGCATCGACTGCCGGTATTAAAGAATCCATCATTGTTTTGTCGCCGACCTTAGCCTTAGATAGCTCGGAGAGTGTTTCGCACCCTTGGCGGAAGATTTCTTTAAACTCTGCTTGATTGACAGCATCTTTTTCGGGGGCACCTTCGCCCATGCCTTCAAAGAGTGTACTCCAAAGTGGTACTGCACTTCCGCCGCTTATAGACATTAACGACATGGAAATGTCGTCTAATAATGCCTTAAATGTGCTATCGTCGCCCGACTCTGCTATGAAGTTTTTTATGTTTTTCATAACCTTTGTCATTGTTATTCCGTGATCGGCATCGCCAAACTTGGCATCGATTGCAGTGAGCTCCTCCTCGGCCACAATGACCGCATCACAGCCGCAAGCTATCATTTCTTTAAACTGTTTTAAATCCAATAGAAAAACCTCCTTTTTGATTGATTACATATGTAACTTGATACTATTTAAGCACAAATTTATAGTATCATAATTTACTTTATTATGTCAATAATAAAATATAAATAATAGCAAATAACAGTAAAATTTAACAACTATCTTGTGCATTGCACATTATTTTATGGTTTTACTAAAAACGCTTTAGTTACATATGTAACTAAAGCGTTAATCGCTCTACTATTTTTTCGGCCGTTTGCTCTGTAATAATTATCTTTGTAAAAAGCTTTGTGTTAAGTGCGCCGATAATGGCTTGCTCCTGATTGTTCTTTAAACATAGCGCAACATTATCCTTGCTCGCCGCAAGCTTTTCGACCTCTGCTTGTATAACAATATCTTCCTTTGCCTCTATAAAATTGCCATCTATATCGTAGTAATGTGCAAGAAAGCGGCCAACGCATCCTTCTGCGCCGAGTTTAGAGCCGAACCTTATCGAGGTTGCAAGATCAGGGGTTGTGTATATTGTTGAAATATTCAAAAGGTTTATATCGGAAATTTCCCATAAGCTTTCTATCTTTTGGTAGAGCTCAGTAGCTTTATACAAGCTCTTTTCCTCGCTCGATGCAAGAAGTGCAGGCAGATATAGATAATTTGCCTTAAGGTCACTTCCGGCGGCAATGCTACGCACAAGTTCGTCTGTGTGATAGCTGCGATATGTCGCCTTAAAGCCACCGATCAACGGGAAGATCTCGCCTGTCACGGTAATCTTGTAGCCATTTTCGATATAGTCGGTAAACTCACCTATAACAGAGCCGCAGCCGATGCCGACACGAATAGGGGACTCTCTTTTTAAAAGCTTTGCTATCTCGCTCATAAATTCTTGCTTTTGATCTTCTTCCGATATTATGATAACATCCTTTAAATTAAAATAACTTGCGATTTTTTCCATTAGTATAGTCTTTTTGCTTTGAAGGTTGTTTATCTTAACTGTAACAATGCCAAGCTCTTTGGCCTCTCTTAGAAGCTTGGAAACCATAGGCCTTGAAACCCCAATATCTCTTGCGATCTCGTTCTGGCTAAGGTCAGCCTCATAATACATTCTAGCAACCTTTGTTAGCCTTGCTATCTTCTTTTCGTTTAGGGACATAATAACTCCTATAAATTCTTTGACATGCTTGAAATAATATATAAGCTTTTTTGTGCTTTTGTTACAAGATCGTAACCATGCTTTGAAACGACAGTGCGCACTGTCGTTTCAAAGCATGGTATGACATGACCTTAATAAATCAGTTCGTAGTTTGTGAGCGTGATACTACTTAGTTTTAATTATAACATTAATTTTAGAGTTTTAGACCTATGAAATTGTAACCAAGTCGCAATTTGCATAAGCGTGCTCTGATATTTCATTGCCAAGCCCCGGAAGTTCTGGCACTTTGAATTTGCCGTTTTCGGGTTGATAGTCGTGAATGCATATTTTTATATTTTCGGGGGAGAGGCAATATGTGTGGTGCTCGTGAATAACAAAGTTTGGAATTGCGCATTCGAGATGAAGTGCCGCCGCTGTTGACAATGGGCTACCGCAGGCATGAACCTGTACGCCGACATCAAAAGTATAGGCCATGTCGCAAACTTTTTTGCACTCTGTAATGCCGCCGCCCGTGCCAACATCGGGCTGAATAACTTGGATAGCATCGATTTTGAAATATTCGATATACTGCCAACGAGTGTAAATTCTCTCGCCCGTAGCGATCGGAATTCCCGTTTGATCGTGTACAAATTTTGTAAGTTGCGGTGTGGGGGTAGTTGGTTCTTCGTAGTAGAATATGTTGTACTTAGCAAGGATTTTGCCAAGTTGCGAGGCGCACTGCGCATCTGTAAAGGAGTGGTTTTCCACAATTATATCAACATCGGGGCCGACCGCCTCACGAACTGCACGCACTCTGCCTTCTACAATTTTCAAATTTTTAGGGCTTATCAGGCCGATACGGTCTAAGTCGCCATACTTTGTGCCATCCGGTGCAAATGTAAAGAAATCGACCTTTACACAGTCGTACCCCTCCGCAACGGCCTTTCTTGCCTCCCTTGCATAGTCTTCTTCTGTAAGTTGAGGTATAATATCAGGCCCCCAACCAAATTGAAGTTGACTTGCATAAGCACGTATGTTATCTCGTCTTTTGCCGCCGAGCAGTTTGTATATCGGCACGCCAAACTTTTTGCCCTTAATGTCCCAAAGGGCAATGTCTATTGCACTAATTCCGGCAAATATAACAGGTCCACCGCCCTGACCCCAGAAGGTCGAACGATACAATTTGTCCCATATCGTCTCGTGGTCGAGAGGATCCATGCCGATAATAAGCTTAGCAAAATTCTGAACCATACCAAATGCCGCAAATTGTGCTTCACCATAAGCCAAAGCCGCTTCGCCATCTCCGTAAATGCCTTCGTCGGTGTAAATTCTGCAAACGATCGGTCTCCAGTGGCCGCCCTTTAGCCCTGTTTTTAGGTGCAAGATGTCTACCTTTGTTATTTTCATAATGCCCTCCTTTGTTTTTGCTACTTGCCAGAAAGTGGTCAAATAGCTCTTAGCTATATATTACATTATATATTAATGTTTGTCCAATACTAAATTAACAAAACCCTTCTTTTAAGCAAAATAATCGGTTTAAAAGAAGGGTTTTTTAGTTTATTAGTATGTTATAAAACTTGACTATTGTGGCTAAATGGTTTGCTTTTTTACATATTGAATAGCAATGCACGCAGGGCCGCCTTGTGTAATAAAAGCATGGCTTAGCTCGTACATTTGAAGTTCGTTTTTCGGAAAGGCCTTTGCAAAGGATGTTTTCATCATGATCGCATCTTTTATTGCATTTGCATGGCTGATAAAAATAATATGGTCGTCGCTAATGTTCATTTTGTTCAGTTTATTTATTATATATGTACAAGCAGCAGATAGCGACCTTTGGACAGAATGCTTTTCTATTTGCTTTCCGTCAGGCGTTTGCTTCATTATTGGTTTTAAGTGGAAAAGCCCTCCAAAAGTTGCGGCCAAAGGAGTTAGTCGTCCGCCTCGCTTTAAATAGGAAAAGTCTTGCGGTAGTAAAAACGAGCCTGCGCTGTCGCAAAGTTTTGTTACCATGTCTATAATATCGTCTTTACTCTTTCCCATTTTTGCCATTTTAACTGCAAAGTCCACAATATAGCGATGTGGCCCACATAGTGTTCTGCTATTAATAACAGTAATATTTTCTTTGTTAGCAACAGATTCCCTTGCAGCACAAGCACTTTGATATGTGCCCGAGAGCCCATCGGCCATTGCGATATTTATTATTTCATCATCAGGACACTCTTCATAAGCTGCTATAACTTCGCCTATCGGTGGTTGCGAAGATTTTGGAAAAAACCCTTCTGAGATTTTTTTATAGAAGTCATTTACATCTACTTCTAAATCACGAAAAGTCCAATCGCCTATACTTATACATAATGGAATTGCTTTAAAGCCTAATTTTTCCGCCTCTTCTTTTGTATATAACGGAGACGAATCAGTAATAATTTTAACCATTGTTTTCTCCCTTTCGTGTTAATACACAAGTGCTTTTAATTAGTTTTTCATTTTAAATTTACATATTAAGGGTTTAAAAAATAATCTTATGATATGTCCGAGTTGCTTCTTAAGAATTTTTTTGTTTTTTGTAAATTGGATATATATTTATTATATCATAGTAAATATAAAATGTAAACGAGAATAATCATTATATTTAC
>CAYJFK010000061.1:0-14174 GCA_964369475.1 uncultured Oscillospiraceae bacterium
CGCCGCTCCCCCTCCTTCCGAAGGGGCTTGATTTTATGTTTTTCTCCAGTCTGAGCACCGCCCTTCGGGCGGTGCTCTTTGTTAGCAACTTACATAAAACCAAATATACACCTCGACAATTGTCGATATAAGATTTTTGTGTTATAATAAGCTCGGTATTATACCTAAAAACAAAAAGGAGGGTTTTTGTGCAAAGTAAAACTGTAAAAATTGCTACAACATGCGTTGTGCTGCTCTTTTTTGCCTGCCTTGCCCTTCTAATTCCAAAGGAGCAAGAGCCACGATTTTTGATAGATTCCTCTCACGAGGACTATTTTAATATTATAAGCCCAAGTTTAGACGGGCAAAAGGTCGCCTTTACCGAACAGTCGGCACTTAGTGAGTTTAGATATGGCGACAGCATAGCGCTCTACGACTATCAGGCGGCAGAACTTCTCCCAAATCTTGAGGGCTACACATTTACGCCGCACCTGTCAGAGACCGTCGTCATTGCGCTCGACAGGTCGTACACAGACCATCACATCGACAGCTTTAGCGATATTTTAAAGACAGATCTGGTAGTCTCCTTCGACCTCGAGGATAAATTTAACTACAACGACTACGGCTCGCCAAGGGCACGGCATATAATGCTTGCAATGTCAGAGGCGCTGTACGACAGTTACGATACGCAAAGCCTTGGCGAGTTTATGCTATATCTCGAGCAGGACGGCGAGCGTTTTTGCTACCTCGACATGTGGCAACCGATAATAATAACGACAGACAAAAAGGCCGCCACACTAATATCGCAGGGGAGGGAAATCGAGGTCGTAATTCCCGAAGATGGCACGACTACCGTGCATTACGGCATACTTTCCAAAGACCTAAATATACCTCTCGACAGCAAGCTCTCCACATCGCTTATAACAGCCGGATACCGCACCGCAAAGGGAGAGGCAGATAGCGCCTTATACCCTACCGACTATCAAGATGCTCACTTTATAGAAAACGATCTCGATTTTAGAGGCTCGTCGGCAAGCGTTTCGGCAGATATACGCCGAGCGACCTTTGAGGAAGATCTGTATGGTTTTACAAATTTAGTGGAAATATCGGTTGCGTTTACCCTGCTTTGCTTTGTAGTAATTTTATACCTCTTTTCTATAATCAGACGGGTTACCGACAAGCGCATAGAGCGAGCCTTTGTTGGCATTGCGGCGCTTCAGGTGCTATTTTTAATGCTCGGCCTTATTAAAATGATAGTTGTCGACAACCCATTTTTAGAAACGGTGCTCTGGTATGCCTTTTACATACCAATGCTTTTTATGCCCGCACTGCTCGTCTATGTTATGATTGTTTCGAGATACAAGGGCGATCATATAGAGCGTATTATGGGGCTATATAAACTCTATTTAGGAGTAACTGCCGCCCTGTTGCTACTTGTATTTACAAATAGTATCCACGGCTTAATTTTTATTATAACCGACTACGAGCACTCCTATCACGACTATAATTTCGGCTACTTTTTTGTGCTCGGGTGGATATATTTCAGCATATTAATTTCTGTCGTCAGCCTTATTAAGCAGTGCTTTACATCGCCGAGAAAGGCTTTGTTTTTGTACCCTGTTATGATGATAGCCCTTATGCTTGTTTACTCCTACGGCTTTATTTACAGTGTGGAATTTATTATAAAGCTCGAGCTCGGCTTTGCCATTACTATAATGGCAATTATATTCTCGGAATTTTGTATGCTAAGTCGGCTTATACCGCACAACCAAGGTTACAGAAGGCTCTTTTACAATTCAAATCTTGCAATGAAGGTCGAGGACAAAAACAAGAATACCGTCGAAAGCTCGCTCGTAGCGGCCGCCCTCGATCAAAATTATGTGCTAAAAAAATCGAAAATTACAGGCGGTACATTTTTGTATTTCGAAGATCACACCTCGCTTAACAACACGAGCAGACAGCTTGCCGAGATAAACGAAAAGCGCAGAGCTAACAACGAGTTCCTTCTTCAAAAGGGCAAGGTAAACGCCGACATTGCAGCGGTTACCGCCGAGGGTAATGTCTATGCGAGCATAGATAATGTGCTACTGTCGGGCACAGCAAAGATAGAATCTCTCGTGGCGCAGATTTCCAAAAACAGCGACCACAAGCGCACCATGGCGACGATAAATATGCTTGCTTGCATTATGAAGCGTGAATGTATGCTTAGAATTAACATGCTTCACAGAAAAGAGCAGACGGTAGAGGTCTTTTTAAGCGCACTTGCCGAGATGCAGGTCTTTGCAAAGGATCTTGGAATAGATCTTATTTTTAGCTGTCAGGTTGCCGAGTTTCTCCCGACAGCACAGGCACATGCCATGTACTCGCTCTGCGCCGCCGCAATAGAGAGGGCGGCTGCGCTCTACTGCTGTTCTGTCGTTGTGCAGATATACAAAGAGGAGGGGCAGGCTGTGCTCTCTGTCTTTGCCGACCTTCCGTTGTTTAAAGATGGCAACATAACGCACGAAAACCCCCATTACACCGTATCGGCTAAACCTTGGGAGGACACAGAGGTTTACAGGCTAACGGAGGTTAACGCATGATAGATTTATACTTGATGCCGACCCAAAGCCTTTTAATACTATTCTTTATCGGAATTTCTGCCTTTTTGGTCGAGTGTGTATACCTTAGCTCCATACTGTCAAACTATCGTTTGCGCCGCAGTAGGGTTATATTTGGGGAGTTTATGCTACTTGTCTATATCGGCTGTCTTGCCGTCTCTCCCATTGCCTTTTACGCTTATAAATTGCACGGCATTGTCCTAACCGAGCCTGCGCAGTTTGTTCTTACTGTTATGGGGGCCTTTATTATCCTCCACTACATTTTAACAATAAAAATACGAGGACTAAAGGAGCTCGTGCCGATAGCGGCAATAATTATATCGCACCCCTTTTTGCCTAATATTCTATCTGCGCACTACTGTATATTTTGGCTTTTCTCTGTCGTTATCTTTGCCGTTAGAGGGGGTTGGCACATATTGCGAGAGTTTCACAAGCAACGAAGCGAGCTCTCGAGCATCTCGATACAAGAGGGGCTCGACTCCCTGCCGGCAGGTCTGCTCTTTTGCGGTACAGACGGGTATATATATCTTGTCAACGCCAAGATGACAGAGCTAATGCAACGCTTTTTAGGGGTAGAGCACCGCAACGGTATGCACATGTGGCAAGATATTGCCGACGGCGAGATTATAGGCGGTAGCTGTCAGCCCATGGAGGGGGATATTCTTATTAGAACCGAGAGCGACGCTTGGTATTTTTCGAGGAGGAGCTTTAAGATTAACGGTATTAGGCACTTTGAAATTACAGCGATCGACGTTACAGAAAACATGGTTGCCCTTAGAAGGCTCGAGGAGGAGAGCGACCTTCTGCTCCTTCAGACCTTCGAGACAGAGCGACTTGCAAAGACAATGGAAGATCTGCGTAGGGAGCAAGAATATCTGCGTATGCACTCCCAAGTGCACGACATATTAGGCCAAAGGCTTACCGCCATGCAGAGGCTTAGTCAGAGCGGCAATCTTACAGATTACAGCGAACTGCTAACCCACTCGAGGGATGCAATGCGCCTGATAAAGGAGCGTAGGCAGGAAAATGCCGATCTGCTCTTTGCCGAGATTGTGGAATATTTTGATAACATCGGACTAAAAATAGAACTTGATCCCCATTTGCCCCACGAAAACAGCATTGCATTTTTGCTTTTGTCTGTCCTTAGGGAGGCATGTACTAATGCCATTCGTCATGCCGATGCAACAAGGGTCTTTGTTACGATAAAGGAGATCGGCGACAGCTACCGAATAGAAATTCGCAACAACGGCGCTCGCCCCGAGCACGGCATGGTCGAGGGGGGCGGACTCTTTGGCATAAGAAACCGAGTGGAGGGCATTGGCGGCACACTTAAAGTGGAGGTAATCCCCGAGTTTTCCCTCGTTATGAATTTGCCAAGGGCATAAGTGGGGCGATTTTTTCAAAAATATTGATATAGCTTATAAATATGTGGTAAACTCTTATATATACGCTTGGTGGTTTTCGAGAGGCACTATATTAGCTGCTTATCTTAAATCCTGTCTCCACACGATGATCACAAATACAAAATATAATCGGAGGTATTCTTTATGAACATCAGTCTACTCGACGTTGTAGGCCCTATCATGATCGGCCCGTCCTCCTCCCACACGGCAGGGGCGGCTAAACTTGCGAGAACTGCCGCTATGATATTTGCAACCCCCTTTAAAAAGGTAATTTTTGAACTCGGTGGTTCTTTTGCCAGCACCTATAAAGGCCACTTTACCGACAGGGCGCTTGTTGCCGGTATTCTCGGCATGAGGGAGGACGACGAGAATTTGGAGCACAGTTTTTCTGTTGCGAAGGAACAGGGCCTTTCTTATGAATTTGTAGAGGGAGTTATAGAGTCCCCCTACGAGAATACCCTTCGCATTATCTTCCCCGAAGATGAGGGCTTTTTTATAGAGGGCGCATCTCTTGGCGGCGGCCGTATTCTTATTACAAATATAAACGGCATGGAATGCGAGTTTTCGGCAACCTCCACTACTGTCATTATTCGTCAGCAAGATGTTAAGGGTGTTATCGGCGACATTGCAACCATTCTTGCCTTTAACGATGTTAACATTGCTACAATGAAGGTAAGCCGCTCGAGACGTGGCGATGCGGCATACTGCGTTATAGAGTGCGATCAGCCTGTTGGCGACAAGCTAAAGGAGAGCCTTGAGAGGGTTAACAATGTTAAGGCTGTCGTCGTTGTAAATATAGAGGAGGTATAGTATGTATCACAACTCTGTTGAACTGCTCGAGATGTGCAAGACGGAAAATAAAAGAATGTGGGAGGTCGCTCTTGATATAGAGATTGCGACGAGTGGTGCCGATAAAGAGAGTGTTTTGGCGCATTTCGAGGAGCGGCTCGATGTTATGATCTCCTCTGCCACAAAGGCACTCGAGAAAAACATGTCTACAATGGGCGGCCTGATAGACGGTGTTGCAAAAAAGCAATACGATCATTCCAAGGCACAAAATCTGTCGGGTAACTATATAAACTATGCTATGGCGCTTGCCTATTCCGCAAGCGAGGTCAATGCCTCTATGGGCAAGATATGCGCAAGCCCGACGGCAGGCAGTTGCGGCATATTGCCCGCTGTTCTTCATTCCATGATGCAGTGCAAAGGGGTGTCGAGGCAAAGGGCGCTCGAAGGGCTAATTGTGGCGAGCGTTGTCGGCTATTTCTTTATGCACAATGCAACCGTTGCAGGGGCTGACGGCGGATGTCAGGCCGAGTGCGGCGTTGCAGCTGCAATGGCGGCCGCTGCGGCTTGCTATATGTCAGGGGCAGACGATCAAACATGTTTTAATGCGGCAGGCTTTGCCATTATAAACATAATGGGTCTTGTCTGCGACCCCGTTGCAGGCCTTGTCCAGCTCCCATGCGCACAGCGAAACGCATCGGGGGCGGTTAATGCCCTTATCTCGGCAGACATGGCAATGGCAGGACAGACGGCGCACATTCCCTTTGATCAGGTAGTCGATGCCATGTTCAAGGTAGGCAAGATGCTCCCACCTCAACTTCGTGAAACGGCAAAGGGCGGCATAGCCACAACCCCTGCCGGCAAGGCGATATACAAGGAAATATTCGGTAAGTAGATTTGATTAATAAAAACAAACCCAAAGGGAGCTTTACAGCACCTTTTGGGTCTGCTTGACTGCATGTCAAAACAATTGCACAAACGGAGGACAATATATTTGAAAAGAAATAGCGGCCACACAAGGGACTTTTTAATAATGGCAGTCCTTTCTGTGATAATAATATACATAGCGACAGGCAGTCTTAACTATACCTCCTCGACCTCGATAGACGGCGAGGTCTACGATGCAACGGTAACCGAGATAACCGAGGTTGTCGAGAGCGTTATAATGGAGACTACAAATACAGAGGTTAGTTTTGTCGCCGAGATAAAGTCGGGCGAGCTTAAGGGAGAGAGCTTTAGAATGGTGCAAACGCTTAGCGACTCCTTTTACGATGCCGCTTCTCAAGTCGAGATAGGCGACAACATTATTTGCAGCCCCTACGCATCTCCCGATGCCGCCGATGGGACATATATATATCTAAGCCACAACAGAATACCGACAATTTGGTTTATGGTGGCCGGCCTTGTCCTTCTTACATTTATTATAGGCGGCACAAAAGGCCTGTACGCCGCCTTCGCCCTTGCCGTTACAATGGCGACGATATTTTTGTATTATCTACCTGCCATTTTATCGGGCGAGAACATATATACAACGACAGTTTTTGTAGCTGTATTTGTAATAATATCAAACCTTGTAATGCTAAACGGATTTAGCCAAAAAACGCTCTGCGCAATACTGGGTAACCTTGGCGGCATTGGAGCGGCGGCCATTTTGGCATTTGCCGCAAATAGCATCTTCGGAATAACAGGAGCTCTCGACGATGATTATTTTATGTTAACAATGCTCGGTGACATTTCGATAGATCTCGTTGCAATAGTTTGGGGCAGTGTGATCATTGGCTCGCTCGGCGCTATTATGGACGTGTCGATGTCTGTCGCCTCCTCTGTTAAGGAGATAGCCGACGGCATGTTTAAAGGTAGCCCTACCCGTCTTTTGCGCTCCGGAATGGAGGTCGGCAGAGATGCAATAGGCACTATGACGACCACGCTAATTCTTGCCTATGTCGGCAGTTCCTTAGCTCCGATTTTGCTCTTTTCGGCATATAGCAAAGATCCGCTTATACTGCTAAATCTAGAAATGATACTTGTAGAAATAATAAGCGGCGCTGTCGGCAGTGTTGGCATACTGTGCGCCGTGCCGATAACGGTATTCTTAGGCACAGCAATGTTTGGCGGCAAAGGTGATGGCAACGGCAGTGATTTAGACGAGGACGGGGATATTATCCCTTTGATTTAGTAGAGGGGGCGAAAGCCCCTTCTTGCATGTAATCTCCGGATACACAAAGCAAAAGAGCAAAAAAGGAGGAGCATAGCCCCTCCTAAATAGTTTTTGCTCTCTTTTTCTCGTAAAACCTCCACACATAATAGCCGATTGCCGCACCTAAAGCATTTAGCCATAGATCGTCTATGTCGCTGTACCTCTCTTGTGGGAGTTGCGAAATTTCTATTACTACCGACACAAGAAGTCCCCACAAAGCCGCTTTTTTTAGGCTGGGGGCTTTGCTTAGGTATGATGCAAACGCCCCGAGCGGAACAAAAATTATTATGTTACCGAGTAGCGATATTACAAAATATGCCGTGTTGCCGACCTGCCATTCTTCCCACGAGTGGAGGAAAATTCTAAATGGGATTAAATTTATCTCCCCACGCAGTTCAAAAAGGGGATCGAGCGGCATGTTTGGCACTACCGTTATTGCGGCAAGTCCTGCGAGGTAGGCGACAAGGAGATATACAGCAATTACCTTGCTTTTATCTTCTTCTACACCGTCCTTTTTTGTTACATATCTATATATGGCGACAGCCGCAAAGCCTATTAGGGCAAATGGTATCATGTCTAGTATAAAACCTACTATAAGCGCTGTTGTCTGCAAAAAAAGCCCCCCTTTTGTCGTGATGTCTTAACAGTCTATCACACAAAGGAGGGCTTTTCAATAGGTAAAATATTAACTTATGTCAACTATTAGCCTGCCATTTTTGCAGCTTCGAGTATTGCCATTGCATAGCCTACTGTGTCTGCAAGTGTCGAGCCTGCAACGGCATCGACTTCGGGAGCTGTTGCAACCCATGCTTCAAGATCTGCTACCGTCATGCCTGTGCAGAAGTCCTGAATTGCACCCCAGCTAACTTCAAGAGTCTGTGTCGAACCGGCTGAGTTCGCCATGTTTGCGCTGTATCCGTCCATGTTTGTTCTCTTAGAGCCCAAAACCAACTCGTTTGCCATCATAGCCTCGCCAAATGCCTTGTCGCTGTTTGGCACGCCTACATAGTCGGCAGGGTTTAGATACTGGTACTCGTCGACATATGCCGCAACTATAACGCCGTCTTTAACTGCCGCTGTCGCATAGGCAAATGCTCTCTCGCCGTGGGCGGCATAGTCTGCCTTGCCAAGCATAGCGCCGTCGAACATGTCGCTATATTCGCCTTCGACATACATTTGTGCATTCTTAGCAGCCTCTACTACCGACATTGCATAGCCTACTGTGTCTGCAAGTGTCGAGCCTGCAATTGCATCTACTTCTGGTGCTGTTGTTACCCATGCTTCAAGGTCTGCTACCGTCATGCCTGTGCAGAAATCCTCTATTGCTGCCCAGTTTGCATCGAGAGTTTGAGTAGCTCCGCCGTTTTCCGACATTAGAGTGCTGTATGCCTCTATGTTTGTCCTCTTGGAAATAAGTGCCTGATCGTTTGCCATCATAGCTTCGCCAAATGCCTTGTCGCTGTTTGGCACGCCTACATAGTCGGTAGCGCTTGCATACTGATACTCGTCGATGTAAACATCAACTATCATATCGCCCGATAGAGCGACCGATGTTACGGCAAATGCTCTCTCGCCGTGTGCGGCATAGTCTGCCTTGCCAATTGCTATTGCGGAGTAGTCTGCCATTTGCTCTGTGTCGTCCTCGGGGGTCACTTCCATATCGTCTTCGTCTGTGCCGTCCTCGACAACGTCGCCCTCGACAGGTGGGGTAGCATCATCGGCCGGTGGTGTTTCTTCGCTTGCGCAACCGAACATGGCAAAAGCCAACATTAGGGCAAGCATTGCTAGTAGAATTTTCTTCATTTTTTTTCACCTTTCTGTTAAATAATATCGTTTTTGCGATTTTTTTGACAAATATTTTATTGTTTCGCTCAGTAAAGAACATTCAAACATTCTTTATTTATCCATATTAGCATACATATCACAATTTTGTCAATTAAAAATATGCACAAATATTATATACCGTTTTTGTATACTATTGGTCGATTTTATTTGCTCTTGTATTGATACTGCGCTTTGTGGTACAATTTGTATGTTGAAAATTTTTGGATATACTAATATAAAAATAAAAAAACATACCACTATATAAGGAGACATATTGATGAAAGAAGTATACTCTAATATCTATCAAGTTCAAATCCCTCTTATGAATAGCCCCTTAAAGGAGCTAAACTGCTTTATCGTAAAGGGCGAAAAGCGCAATTTAGTTGTCGACACAGGCTTTAATCAGCCGCTCGGCAGAGAGACACTGCTAAACGCTTTAAAGGAGCTTGGATGCGACCTTGACCTAACTGATGTCTTTATAACACACCTTCACTCCGACCATTCAGGGCTTACAGGGGCAATAAAGAATGATATTAACCGTGCATATGCAAGTAGCTACGATGCCGCTTCGATGAACCGCATGTTTGCCATGAGCGACAGTGAGTACAATTCGAGTTCCGACAGCAACGAAATGGGTTTCCCCATTGTTAAAGAGGACAAAATGGAGGGTGAAAGTCATCCCGGTTTTAAAAATCGTTGCGAGAGGGTTATAGATTTTACCATTGTTAAAGAGGGCGACGTTATAGATCTTGGCGGCTTTGTTTTCGAGGTCGTCGACATGGCAGGGCATACACCGGGGCAGGTCGGGCTTTACGACAGGACACACAAGGTTATGTTTTGCGGCGATCACATCTTGGGCAAGATTACGCCAAACATCACCTACTGGCTAAGAGAGCTCGATTCGCTCGGGCAGTATATGGACAACCTAAAGAAGGTTCGTGAGATGGAGGTAGACCACCTTTTCTCGGCGCACCGTTATTTGGTCGACAACCACAAAGAGAGAGTAGATGCCCTGCTCGAGCATCATGCAAGAAGACTCGATGAAGTGCGTGACATTATTTCCAAAGAGCCCACCAATGTTTATAACACGGCGGCAGGCATGAAGTGGGACTTTGCGGGCGGCAATTTCCTTGCCTTCCCCATAACGCAAAAGTGGTTTGCGGCAGGCGAGGCATATTCGCACCTCGAGCATCTTCGTCACACAGGCGAGGCTACATTTACAGAGGATAGTGACGGAGTTTTGCTGTACAGCCTTGTTAAGTAGCATTGTGTGCATTGCCACCCTAGGGTGACATATATAAATCCAAACCATAGGGTGACAAGACAAAGATAAAATACATGGGTGACTGCCACCCATTGGGGGGTACAGATTGACCGACATTACCTTTACGACCTATCTTATAGTATGTCCGCTTGTTTTTTTGGCGGGTTTTATCGATTCCATTGCAGGGGGCGGCGGACTTATTTCGCTCCCTGCATATCTCTTTGCAGGGCTTCCCCCACATTTTGCGGCAGGCACTAACAAGGTGGCAAACTGCCTTGGCACTTCTGTTTCTGCCGTAAAGTATTTCACGAGTGGCAAGGTTAAACTGCGTGCCGCCATTTGGTCTGGGCTTGGGGCGATGGCAGGCGGTGCGGCCGGTTCGTCGCTCGCCCTTTATATTTCCGAGGAAACACTGCGGCTAATCGTGCTTATAGCACTGCCCTGCGTTGCAATATTTCTATCTACTCGCAAAGACTTTGGCTCTGACGAGGAGGTAGACAAGCACCTCTCCCCCAAAAAGATCGCCATGCTCTCGGTTATAATAGGCTTCGTGCTCGGCGGCTACGACGGACTTGTCGGCCCCGGTACAGGCACATTTATGATACTTGCCTTTACAGGGGTTTTGGGACTCGATCTTCTAACTTCGTCGGGCTGTGCCAAGGTTAGCAACCTTGCCTCCAATATAGCGTCGGCCGCCGTCTTTTTAATGTCGGGTCATGTCGTAATGGCCGTCGCACTGCCGGCTGCTGCTTGCGCCATGCTCGGCAACTACATAGGAGCAAAAACAGCACTGAAGGGCGGAACAAAATATGTGCGTGCCGTAATGTTTGTAGTGCTCGCACTGCTCTTTGGATCTATAATTATCGACCTGCTTTAATGTTGCTTGGTCGTCGCAGTAGAAAAAAGAGCTCCAAAAGACAAAAAAACAGCCTAAATACTGCCGATATAGTTGATTTTTTTAAAATTTCCCCTTGAAATCGGCTAAAGTATATGTTATAATGTGCCATGTAAGAGTAAGTTATTGTGAAAGAGTGGGGTTTTCCCACTCTTTCATGTATGTAATGGGGGTTGTCATGGGCAAAAAGCAAAGTGGCGGACAGAGTGCCGCCGCAATAGAGAGTACCGTTGAAGGGCTTGTAAAGAGCGCAGTCGAGAGTACAGGCGCAGAGCTTTGGGCGGTCGAATTTGCGACAGATCCGGCAGGCAGATTTTTACGAATTCTGATCGACCGAGATGGCGACCCCGTAGATCTCGACCTGTGCGAGGCGGTAAGCCGCCTTGTAGACGAGATACTCGACCGTGAAGACCCGATAGAGGAGAGCTATTATTTAGAAGTTTCCTCGGCAGGGCTCGACAGGCCTCTTAAAAGAGAGAGCGACTTCGAGCGGTTTATGGGCGAGCGGATCGAGTTGTCGCTCTATGCTCCGACAGTTGTAGAGGGCGTTAAGACAAAGAAGTTTGAAGCCAAGCTTATTGGCTTTAAAGATAAAGTTATAGAGCTTGAATGCGACGACCGAGAGGTTATAAGCGTCGAGCAAAAGGCGGCGGCATCTGTTAGGCTTGCCGTAATATTCGAATGAGGAGAATTTACTAATGGATTACACCGAGCTTTTTGATGCGCTTGCAGAGCTTGAAAGGGAGAGAGGCATCCCAAAGGAGTATATGCTTCAAAAGATAGAGGCAGGCCTTTTGTCTGCAATGAGAAAAGATGTTGCAACGCCAGAAGGCCTTGCCGTTATAAGGGATGAGCGCAAGAAGACAATAACTCTTGTAACTCGCCGCACAGTAGCAGAAGAACCCGAGCACGGCGATATGATTTCGCTCGACGAGGCAAAGGCCATTAATCCAAAGTACGACATAGGCGATGTTATCGAGACGGTAGTAGACACCAAGAACCTTGGCAGAATATCGGCGCAAAATGCAAAGCAGGTCATCATCCAAGGCATTAGAGAGTACGAGAGAGACATAGTCTTTAACGAGTATAAAGACCGTCAAAACGAAATTTTAAACTGCCTTGTCTCCCGTGTGGACGGCAGAGGTGCTGCCCTGTCGCTCGAAGGCAAGACCGAGGTCTACCTCGTTACGGGCGAGCAGATCCCCGGCGAGGTGCTAAGAGAAGGCACACGCATTAAGGTCTATGTAGTAGAGGTTAGAAACTCTGCCAAGGGCCCACAGATAATGATTTCGAGAACTCACCCCGGCCTTGTAAGACGTCTTTTCGAGCTCGAAGTGCCCGAAATTTCCGAGGGCATTGTGGAAATTCGCTCGATCTCTCGTGAGGCAGGCTCTCGCTCCAAGGTTGCCGTTTGGTCGTCGGACGACGAGGTAGATCCGATCGGCGCTTGCATAGGCCCAAAGGGTAGCCGTGTTGCAAATATTGTAGATGAGCTACGTGGAGAGAAGATAGACATTGTGCGCTACTACGACGAGCCCGAGAAATATATTTCCGAAGCGCTCTCCCCTGCCGACGTTCTAAAGGTAACGGTCGTAGACGAGAGAAGTTGCCGTGTTATAGTGCCCGACGATCAGCTGTCGCTCGCCATTGGCAAAGAGGGACAAAATGCTCGTCTTGCCGCAAAGCTAACAGGCTGGAAAATAGACATTAAGCCCGAAAGCGCAGATATAGCAGTAGAGGAAGAAGTTTAGCATTGCATGGCAGTGGGTATGTAATGCTGACAAGGGAAAGAGATAAAAGAAACAGGCAAAATAGATAACATTAATAAGGCATTTGCCTTAAAGTTAATAATAGGTGGTATAAGTATTTGAACAAACCAAAAGTTCCTTTGAGAATGTGCGTGGCATGTCAGGCTATGAAGCCAAAGCGTGAGTTACTTCGCATTGTTAAGACGCCCGAAGGAGAGATCGAACTTGATTTTACGGGCAAAAAAAACGGACGAGGCGTGTATATTTGTAAGGATAAGGCATGTTTTGACAAACTGCCTAAGTCGGAAAAGAAAATAAGGAAGTCTTTTGGCACCTCCTTGCCCGAGGATGTTACGGCGAGGATTCGGGAGGAGTTTGATAAGAGTGAACCATGACGTAATTGCAAGGTATATAGGTCTTGCGAAAAAGGCGGGGGATCTCTCGTCGGGAACCGAAGGTGTTAGGGGGCTTTTGCGCAGTGGCAAGGCAAGGATTGTTATTCTTGCCACCGACTGTTCAGACAATGCCTCGAAACGTATAAAAAACTGTGCGGAAAACTACGGTACAAAAATTCTTGAAAATTTGATGACGATGGAAGCGCTCGGCATTGCGATTGGCTCTGCCCCTTGCGCCGCTGTTGCCATTTCGAACAAAGGACTTGCACAGGCAATCATAGATAAGGGGGAGCTTTATGGCGACAAATAAATACAGGGTGCACGAGGTTGCAAAGGATTTCGACCTACCCAATAAAGATGTAATGGATAAACTGGGGGAAATTTCTCCGGGAGATACAAAAAACCATATGACAGCGCTCGAAACAAAGGAGCTTAATGTCTTCTTTGACGACATTTCAAAGGAGCACGAGGTAGCCTCTTTCGACGGTTACTTCAAGGCAGGCGAGGAAAAGCGCCGTCAGCGTGCCGAGGCGGCACTTAATACAGACGAGGCAAAGCGTGAGGCGGCAATTAAGGCTGCCGACGAGGCTCGTAAAAAAGCAGTTGAGGAGGCGGCACGCATTAAAGAGGAAGCACGCCGTCAGGCTCAGGAGGCAATTGCCGCCAAGCGTGAAAAGGAAAAAGAGGCACAACCCAAGGCGGTTGAGCCTGTTTCGGCTGTCGCCAAGACAGAGGTAAAGGAAATGCCCAAAGCAGAGGTTAAGCCTGAAGTTAAGGCAGCTCCTAAGGCAGAGGTCAAGGATGCTCCAAAGGCGGAAGTTAAGCCTGCTCCTAAGGCAGAGGTCACGGAAGCTCCAAAGGCGGAAGTTAAGCCTGCTCCTAAGACCGAGGTTAAGGAAGCTCCAAAGGCAGAGGTCAAGGATGCGCCTAAGGCCGATACAAGACCACAGCAAGAGAGCAGACCTCAAGGTGGTCAAAGACCTGCACAGCAAGGTGACAGACCTCAGCAGAATAGAGACGGTCAGCGCACAGGCGGCTACCAAGGTAACAATAACCAAGGCACACAGCGTACAGGCGGCTACC
>CAYJFK010000062.1:0-13900 GCA_964369475.1 uncultured Oscillospiraceae bacterium
GTTTTTGAAACCACAGGGCGCCTTGTGGACTTCGTTACTCCACAGCGGCAAGGCAGCAAGCATTGCCACTATGTAGTGCCTCGCCACAAAACGCCCTGTGGCTTCAAAAATCGCTTTGCGACCCCTGACAGCGTGTGTCTTCGCCAGTCGAGGCATACGACGAGCGCAATGCTTGTTGCCTTGCCGAGGAGTATAACGAAGAATGGCGGAGACACACGCTGTCAGGGGCGGGTTCGGATTACATCTATCACCCTAGCCAAATACTTCCTCGCACATTATTCCTATTGCCGAGGTGTTTTCCTCTTTAATTACAGAGGGTTGCATTACTATATACCAACCCATTACTTCACTGTAAAATTTTACTGCTTCTTCTAAATTAGGCACAGATAGACCTATATGAGAGAATGCTCTTGGATAACTCATTGTTATTGCCTCCTTGTTGTTATGCCACTATTATATATCGAACATAACGAAATAAACAATAACGTACTTTTTTGTACCTATAAATCTTCGAGCAAGATGTTATTTTGGCTTGCATACTCCTTGGAAAAATTGCAAAACCCCTCTACAAGCGGAACAAGCCCCTTATATTCTGTCGAGAGCGTGTATATCACGTTTAGCGGCTTTTCGCAGATCACGGTACGTATTAGTATGCCACTTTGCTCGAGCTCTTTTAGCTGAGTAACAAGCATTTTGTGTGTAATATCTGGGATGCCTTTTTGTAGGAGCGAAAATCTGTTGTCCCCATTTAAAACATGCCACAAAATACGCATTTTCCATTTGCCGCCAAGCAAATCCATCGAAAGGAGCAGTGCGCAGGTATATTGATCTTTTATCTTCATTATTTCTATACCTCCATATAATAGGTGCAAATATCATGTCCACATCTTAAAGCGGCGCCGCCTTTATCTTGGGGGTGCGCCTTGGGTATGCCTTGTGGGTTGCGGCAATTTTGCGTATTACAGGAACTGCCCTGCGCACCCCTTCGCCCGGTATTTCGTAGTAGAGCAGTTCTTCAAGCTGACCGCCCAACACCTTTATTGCATTTGCCGCCGCCGCCAGTTCTTCTTCTATATCGCCGCTCTTCATGGGGGCGAATATGCCGCCGACCTTGACAAAGGGAAGGCAATATTCGCATAGCGTACCAAGCGAGGCGACAGCACGTGCCGTTACTATATCAAAGCTCTCACGAAGGGGCTCTTTTGCAAGCTCCTCCGCACGACCCTCGAGCACCTCTGCATTTTCAAGCCCTTCTATCGCCTCCCTTAAAAAGTTGCAACGCTTTTTCATGGGATCGTTTAGCGTTACATTATAACTCGGCAGGGCGATGGCAAGCGGTATCCCCGGCGTACCCCCACCTGTGCCGACATCGAGTATACTCCCTTTTTGCTCGGGGTCAATAATGCCGAGCTTGATCAAAGCGAGCGAATCGACGGTATGCCGCACAGCCATCTCCTTGGGCTCTGTTATTGCCGTTAGATTCATAACGGTATTTTTTTCATAGAGATCGGCAAGATATTTAGCCTGACGAGGCACATCAATACCCCCCACCCCAAAGGCACTCGCCGCCTCCGATATATGAGTAATGTATCTATCCATATTGGTCGTCCTTTCTTTAGTGAATAGTGAAGAGTGAAGAGTGAAGAGTTATGGTGAAAAATTGCCACAGGCAATTTTATAAATTTAAATATAATATTAAAATTGCTTAAGCAATTTTTTCCTTCACTATTCACTATTCACTATTCACTATTCACTATTCACTATTACCTACCCTCGCACAACTCAGCCCAGCGCCACGAGCAGTACCGCAATGTCGGCAGGGCTTACGCCCGATATTCTCGCCGCTTGACCTACCGTTGTCGGTCTTATTTTGGAGAGCTTGGAGCGTGCTTCAAGGCGGATGCCTTCGGTCTTTTCGTAGTCGAAATTATGTGGAATCTCGACCGATTCGAGCTTTTTTGCACGCTCTATTTCGTCGAGTTGCTTTTTTATATAGCCCTCGTATTTTATCTCGATTTCGGCCTCCTCCCATACGTCGATGGGGAGCGGAGGGCGTGTAGCGTCAAATGGGGCGAGTGCCTCGTAGCCCACTTTTGGGCGGCGAAGGAGGTCGGCAAGTTTTACTGCCTGTGTCGTCGCCGCTCCGCCTGCCGCCTCGAGCAGTGCCGCAAGCCCCTCTGACGGGGGGATAGAGGTCGATTTTATTCTTGCCACTTCCACTTCGATTTGCTCCTTTCGGCGCAAAAAGTTTTGGTAGCGCAGATCGCTTATAAGCCCGATTTCCCTGCCGATTTCGGTAAGTCGCAGATCGGCATTGTCCTGACGGAGCAGCAAGCGGTATTCGCTTCTCGAGGTCATCATGCGGTAGGGCTCGTCTGTGCCCTTTGTTACGAGATCGTCGACAAGCGTGCCGATGTAGCTCGTCTCTCTGCCGAGAATAAAGGGGGGCCGACCTTTTATCTTGCGCACAGCATTTATGCCTGCCACAAGTCCTTGTGCCGCCGCCTCCTCGTAGCCCGATGATCCGCAAAATTGGCCTGCTCCGTATAGCCCCGATAGCGCTTTACATTCGAGGGTCGGAAGTAGGTCGAGCGGGTCGATGCAGTCGTATTCTATTGCGTATGCCGGCCGCATTATGTGTGCATTTTCAAAGCCTTTAAGACTGCGCACCATTAGCAGTTGCACGTCCTCGGGCAGAGAGGAGGACATGCCTTGAATGTACATTTCGCCCGTCTCCTCTCCCATCGGTTCGACAAATAATTGGTGACGTTCCTTATCCTTAAAGCGCACTATCTTGTCCTCTATTGACGGACAGTAGCGAGGCCCTACTCCTACGATCGCTCCGCCAAAGAGTGGCGAGCGGTGGAGGTTGTCGAGGATTATTTTATGTGTCTCAGGCGTTGTGTAGACAAGGTGGCAGACAGCTTTGTTTTCGAGCTTTTCTGTCGTTTCAAAGGAGAGCGGCATTACAGGCTCGTCGCCCTCTTGCACCTCCATTTGAGAAAGGTCGAGCGAGCTCTTTAGCACCCTACAAGGTGTACCTGTCTTAAATCGCCTTAGTTTTATTCCGAGTTTCTCGATTGATGCCGACAGTCCTTTTGCCGCTTGCATACCGTCTGGTCCGCCGTCGAATATGCCCTCTCCTATAAATATTTTTCCATGTAAATATGTTCCCGATGCTATAATTACCGCCTTAGCTTCAAATATAGCACCTGTCGCCGTTACGACACCTGACACCTTTTCGCCATCCGTCAATATCTCGATAACTTCGGCTTGCCTAAGATGGAGGTTCTCTGTTTGCTCGAGTGTTTTTTTGATGTAATCTTGATAGCGGCGGCGATCGCTCTGTACTCTCGGCGAGCGGATTGCAGGGCCTTTGGAGCGGCAGAGCATACGGCTTTGGATAAAGGTTGCATCGGCCGCTTTTGCCATTTCGCCTCCAAGGGCATCTATCTCCCTAACGAGCTGCCCCTTTGCAGTTCCACCTATACAGGGGTTGCAGGGCATGTTGCCCACGCTGTCTAAATTTATTGTTAAAAGTATAACGCTTGCCCCAAGTCGTGCGGCGGCAAGGGCGGCTTCTGTGCCTGCGTGTCCGGCGCCTATTACGGCTATGTCGTATTTTCCGGCGGTAAAGGTCGTCAATTTGTTTCTCTCCTTTTTGCTTGTTTGGTATGATTTTATTTTTGTATTTTAAATGTGGTTTTTTTCTTTTTCTGCTTTTGTGCCGATGTCGCTTCAGAGTGTAGGAAATCGTTTTTTGTCTGTCCTCTCTCAGGTAATGGCAAGAGGGCAGAGGATGCAATTTGCAAGATTAGGTCTTTTGAAAAAATAATACAAATTGTATTATTTTGCCTTATTATACATATCGTGCTATTTTTTGTTGTTATACTGATAGTATATATTACACTAATTTATACTCAAAACCCTATTTTCCTACACAAAAACGTGAAAAAATATCTCCTATTATATCATCCGAGGCGGTCTCGCCCGTTATCTCGCCGAGTGCTTCTATTGCCGCTCTTATGTCGAGTTCTGCCATGTCGGGCAGCTCGCCCGAGCTTATTGCGGCATGTGCCGCCTCGATATGAGAGAGCGCTCGACGTGCCGCCGCCTCGTGGCGAAGCGAGGTCATGAGCACCTCGCCGTCCCTTGGCAGATATAGCTTTGCAAGGTGATCTTCGAGCTCCGAAAGCCCCTCGCCCGTCAGGGCGGAAAAGCGTATGACCCTGTCGAAATACCCTTCAAATTTGTCGCTCTCGAGCTCAAATCCGAGGTCGCATTTATTTACAAGGGCAACCGATGGCCGCCCTTTGCAGAGCTCCATTACCTCGAGATCACCCTGCTCTATTTCCCTTGAACCGTCGAAAACACCTATTAAAAGCGAGGCTTGCGCCGCCGCTTTTTTCGAGCGTTCGACCCCCATTTGCTCTATCACATCGTCGCTATCCCTAAGCCCTGCCGTATCCATAAGGCGGAGCAGCAGACCTCCGATTTCGACATGGTGTTCCACAACATCTCTCGTCGTTCCCTCTATTTCTGTAACAATACTTTTGTCTGCTCCCGACAGCAAATTCATAACGGAAGATTTGCCAACATTGGGTTTTCCGA
This sequence comes from uncultured Oscillospiraceae bacterium, assembly GCA_964369475.1. Classification (GTDB taxonomy): domain Bacteria; phylum Bacillota; class Clostridia; order Oscillospirales; family Feifaniaceae; genus CAYJFK01. The sequence goes on from CAYJFK010000062.1 coordinate 4,612, forward strand.
GAAGGGCGCACGGTGCACCTTTTGAGACTACTTGCCCTCTTTCTGCTGTATCTATTAACTTCAATAACTTGGTTTTACCCTCGTCAAGCCCTTTTAAAATGTCGGAGGGCTCGGGTTCTTCTATGCCTTCGGAGGAAAAATCTATAAATGCCATTATATCGGCATCGACAGATATAAGCGAGCCTCGCACCTCTCTTATTATCCTCGACAGTGCGCCGCCGCTTGCACTGAGTGCCGCCCTTGCCGCCGCACTGCTCGTGGCCATAATTAGCTCTATTACTGCCTCGCTCTCGGCAAGATCGAGCTTGCCGTTAATAAAGGCTCTCTTTGTAAACTCCCCCGGCGGAGCAGGTTCGCACCCCTCTTTTATAAGAGCCGCCATGACCGACCTTAGCACTACCATGCCGCCGTGGCAGGAAAATTCCGCCATGTTCTCCCCCGTGTAGGAGTGAGGAGCTGTCCACAGGGTGAGCACAGCCTTGTCTATCTGCCCGCCCTCGTCGTATATATTTCCAACGGCAATTTTACGTTTTCCCTTTGGCATATTATCAAAAACACCTGCCGCAATTTCGTGCGACCTGTCGCCCGACAGGCGCACGACACCTATTGCGGCATCGCCTGTTGCCGTCGATATAGCTGCTATTGTTGACATTCTTAACCTCCGAATTCTAAGGTATAAACTAACTTTTTTGGTCTTTTTCTACTCTGTATTATACACCATAGCGCCCAAATATGGAATACCCCGACCGCAGAAAAACCATATGCTACACCTTATGCTATGGCGGTGTAGTGGAATTGTCACTAAAACCTAAAAAGCATGTTTATTAAAAATAAATTTTTACAGTAAACAAACTGTATAACATGCACAAGTTTATGTACATTATTTGTGCAGTTCATGAAAAGTGATTGACAAATCAACAATTTGCTGTTATAGTTGACGATGCAACTATAATGTTGACATATCAACTAATTAAGGAGGTATATTTTTTGGAGAGCTCAAACCAAATGCTCAACAGTTTTCAGAGCGAGTTAATAGGAATAGAGCGTGGTCTTAGATCCTATCTTAAAGAGGTGCTAAAACCGACCGGCTTGAATGTTGTCGAGATGGCAACGCTCGGTGCGGTCTGCCTTAGCGGCAAGATTTCTCAAAAGGAAATAATAGCCGGAATGGGGGAGCATGTCTTAGGTTATTGGAACGAACTTCCCGTCGACAAGGGGGCCATGACACGTGCTGTTAAGTCGCTCGAGGGCAAAGGCATGATAACAAGGAGCGACAATCCGACCGACAGCCGTTCTTATCTTTTCGAAGCGACCGAAACAGGGCTTATTGCCGCTATAAATTTTAAAGAGATGTACGACGAGTGGGCCTCTCATGTATTTGATGGCATAGACGAGCTCGAGCTCGAAACATGCGCCGCCGTTTTGTTTAGAGTTAAAGAGAATGCCAAGTGGAAAAAGTAGCGTTTTAGCTTAGACTTGCACTTTTTCACTATATTTCGTAAATTAGCGCTATATAATATATGGTAAAATTATTTTGATTTACATACTATAAAAACTCAACAAGGAGAAAACGAGAAAATGGAAAAAAGCACATTTAAACGCATACTTGCCACCTCTCTTGCGGCGTTTATGCTTACCCCCATAATTTTGCTTCCTTCCTCTGCAACCGAGGAGGAGAGCGTAACACTTCCGCTTAGACTTACATACGACAATGTGGGCGAGAAGGTTTTGGAGCTTAGCCCTGCCATTATATCGGCACGCATGGAGATAGAGTCGCTAAAGACTATGGGCGACGTGCTAAGCGATGCCAACGACGGCCTTATGGGTGCGCACGATGCGCTCTACGGCGCAGTTACGGGCATACAGGACACCATGAACGGCCTTTTTGCGTGGGAAGATGGCGAAACGGTAGACATGGGAGCAAGGCAGGCGACATATGCAGCCCTTGCGAGCATAACGTCGCTAATCGGGCAGGACATGAGCAGTCTTACAAGTCAGGCTACAAATCTATACCCGACCGACGACGAGATAGAGCAGGCAGAGCTTGGAGTGGAGACGGCGGAAAATGCCATAATGGCAGGTGCTAAGGCGCTCTTTTCGGCCTATCATCAGCTCGATGCCCAAAGAGAGGCTCTTGCCGCCACAAAGATAACACTCGAGCGCCAGAGGGAGGAGCTTGTGCTTAGAGCAGAACTCGGTCAGGTTACCGAAATGACGATAGCAAGCCTTGATGTTGCGCTTAGCGGTCTTGATGTTGGCGACGCTGCAATGGACGACGGCATGGCAGACATTGTTAGCCAGCTAAATTTACTTCTTGGCAGAAGTTACGATGCCCCATTAATACTTGCCGCCATGCCTTCTCCTATGGAGGATTTTGCCGCAAGTCGTGACCTTGAAAAGGACACTGCCGATGCAATAGCAAACAGCATTTCGCTAAAGCTTGCGCAGTTCGAGATAGACAGCATAAAAAATTCCGGCAAATACGACTCGATCGCCATGCAAAAGCGTGCCAAGGAGATTTCTATGCAGTCCTCCAAAAACGAGATTGCCTATAATTTGCAAAAAATGCTAAGAGATGACGATGCCGCCGCTCGCACGATAGCACAGGCAACGGCCGAGGCAGAGCTTGCCGCCCTTCAGCTTGAGGAGGCCGAGCTAAGATTTGAGCTTGGCATGATTTCGCAAGCAAAGCTTGAGGAGGCAAAGGAGGCTCTTGCCGAGAAAAAGAGGGCGATAGAGAGCGCAAATACCGACAGGCTTTTGATACAGCAAAATTATCTGCAACTGGTAAGCGGCATTGAAACGGGCGGCTCGCCGATGGGCGGCTAAGGGTAATCTTTGTATTGGTGCATTGGTGCGGTGATTACGGCTTTATCCGTGATGGTTTTATCAGGCATATAGCAGACTTCATTTATCACAAGTAGATAGACAGTAGTGCGCCAACATGACGACACGCCGGCATATTGGAACGGTAAATAATAACATTATAAAAACTTTAAGGAGATTACATTTCATGAGCAAAAAATTCTCTTACATTATATCAACACTGCTTGCACTTTCCCTTCTTGTAGGGTGTGCAACGACCGTCCCCGAAGAAGATGCGCCGACGGTAGATGCGATACCGAGCGGTGTTCCCGTTGAGGTTACGACCTCTGTTATAACAGATTTAGTATCAAACCGTGAACTGTCGGGCAAGGTGCAGGCAGACACAGATGTAGCCGTTATGTCGCCGCTTCCCGTTAAGGTTACGGCACTTTATGTAGAGGCAGGCGACGTTGTTTCGGAGGGCGATGTGCTCTTTGTGCTCGACAAGACCGACATACAAAAGCAGTACGACCCACTTATAGAGAGCTACAACAAAACAAAGGAACTGGCCGACGCAACCCTTGCAATGCAAGAGCAAACGGTCGCCGACACGAGGGTTCTCTTTGAGGCCGGTTTTGCCTCTCAAAAGGAGCTTGAAGGGCAAGAGCTTGCGCTGTTAAGCCAACAAATTCAGTTTGACGGACAGCTAACACAGCTCGAGACAAGCATAGAGTCGGTCGAGGACACGCTACAAGATGCCTCTGTTAGAGCGCCTTCTTCGGGTGTTGTTACCTCGGTTGGCGTTGTGCAGTCCTCCCTCGCATCGCCCTCTGCACCTGCCGTTGTAATATCCAAGCTCGACAGCGTTACCGCCATTTTCGATATTTCGGAAGATGTGCTCCCTTCGATATTTGTCGGCCAGCCCGTAAGCGTGTCGGCCTCGAATGGCGAGCTTATGTATGATGCGGAAATTACGGCAATTTCGCCGACCGCCTCCCCTTATACCAATCTATACACGGTAGATGTTGCCATGAACAACTCAGACGGCATGTTAAAGGGCGGCATGTTTGTAACGGCTCACCTCGAGAGCGAGCGCAGAGAGGGTGTCGTTGCGGTCGATCCTTCGGCAATATCCTCGACAGCGACAGGTAGCGTTGTATATGTAGTAAATGGCGATGTAGCGAGCGAAGTTGCCGTTACGACAGGCCTTGTTTCGGGAAATCTTACAGAGGTTACTTCTGGTCTTTCGGGCGGCGAGACGGTAGTTGTGAAGGGTCAGAGCTACATAGGAGATGACGGCCTTATTAGGATAGTAGGCGAGGGCATGGCTCAAGATGATGTCGTGATAGAGGAAGAAGTCGACCTTGAGGGAGCAGTCGCAGGCAGCGAACAAGAGGTCGCAGACGGCGAGCAAGAGGGTGTCGACAGCGAGCAAGAGGGCGACACCTCCGCAAGTGGCGAGCAGGGGGCATAATATATGAATTTATCTTCCTTCTCACTGCGCCGCCCTGTCACGACCATGATGGTGCTGGTAGCGGTAATAGTCTTTGGTATAGTCTCACTTACCATGCTCCCACTTGACCTATTCCCAAGCATAGAAGTCCCCTTTGCCATTGTAGTTACAAACTACCCCGGCGCAGGCCCTGCCGAGGTCGAAAACCTCGTTACGAGAAACTTAGAATCGGCGATAGGCTCTGTCGCCGGTATAACGGGCATATCCTCGACCAGCTCGGCCGGCTCCTCTGTTATTATGATAGAGTTTGACTACGGCACCGACCTTAACTTTGCCGTGCTCGACATTAGAGAGAGCGTCGACATGGTGGCAAGCTTTCTGCCCGACGACGTGGGAAGCCCCATGGTCATGACAATAAGCATGGACATGATGCCGGTCGTTATGACGGCAATCTCGGGCGGTGCTGATCTGTCTGAAATGCAGACGACAGTCGAGGACGACATTGTGCCCATGCTCGAGAGAATAGACGGTGTTGCCGATGTTTCGGTAACGGGCGGTTCTTCTCGTAGAATAGAGGTTCGCACATATCCGGAAGTTCTAAAGGGCTACGGCATTTCGACCTCCATGATTTCGGGCCTTATAGGGGGCGAAAACCTCTCTATCTCGGCAGGCAACATAACACAGGGCAACTCCGACATGGGTGTTGTTACGACGGGCGAATTTGACTCGATAGAGCAGCTCGCCGCAATGAATATCCCCCTTTCGACAGGTGGAGTTTTGCCGCTATCCTCTGTTGCTGACATATCGTGGGCGACCGTCGAGAGCGACAGCCTTGCAAGGGTAAACGGCGACATTTGTCTCGGCCTTACAGTTACAAAGCAGTCGGGCAAAAACACCGTCGAGGTGGCAAATGCCATTCTTGCCGAAATTGCAAATGCGCAAGAGCTTCACCCCGAGCTTGAATTTACAGTCGTGCTCGATCAGGCAGAATACATAGAGGCATCTATCGCCGCCGTTGCAAGCAATATACTTGTTGGCTCGCTACTTGCCGTTGTTGTGCTATTTGTCTTTTTAAGATCGCTCGGCATGACCACTCTAATAGCAATTTCCATTCCCTCCTCCGTTGTAACGACCTTCTCGCTACTGTATTTCCTCGGCATTACCCTAAACATGGTAACGCTTGGCGGTCTTGCACTCGGCGTTGGTATGATGGTCGACAACTCGATTGTTGTTCTTGAGAATATATACCGATTTAGAACAGAGGGTCACAAGCCAAAAGATGCCGCACTAAAAGGTGCGAGCGAAGTTGCTATGGCGGTTACGGCATCTACAATCACAACTATTGCGGTATTCCTACCGATAGTATTCGTAGAGGGCATAACGAGCTCGATCTTTAGGGAGCTTGCACTAACGGTAACGGCATCGCTTGCCGCCTCGCTCTTTGTGTCGCTAACGCTTGTGCCGATACTGTCGATATACCTGCTCCCCTCCGACAAGGCGATGGAAAAGCTGACCAAAAACCGCAAGGAAGGCCCTATAATGAAGCTCTACCGTGGGGTTTTAAAATTTGCAATGAACCACAGGGTGTTAACGGTCTGCATTGCATTTGCAATATTTGCCTCCTCCCTTTCTTCGATAGCTGTGCTCGGTGCAGAATTCTTCCCGGCCTCCGACCAAGGCACGCTTACAGTTACGATAGACATGCCGACAGGCAGTACAAATAACGAGATAGATCAGATGTCCTCGACGATAGGCGAAATGATAGGCACAATGCCCGAGGTGGCATACTGGTTTGCTACGACAGACTCCTCCATGGGTATGGCGGGCGGCACGGGCGGCACTGCCTCTATAACTGTCGACCTAAAGCCTCGTGCAGAGCGTGAACGCTCGGCAATGGATCTTGAAACAGAGCTTAGAAGAATGACGGCAGACATAGCAGGCGCAAAGATTACCGTAAGCTCGGCAGGCACTGCCGATATGGGCGCAATGCTCGGCTCTGCCGTGCAGATCTCCATTAAGGGAACAGATTTAGACGAGCTCTCTCGCATCTCCCGTGAGGTCGCTGCAATTGTCGATTCGGTCGACGGCACGACAGAGGTAGAGGCAGGTCTGCAAGAGGAGATCCCCGAGGTTGAAATTACAATGCGTGGCGAAAATGCATCACGCTTTGGGCTTACAACTGCATCTGTTGCAACGGCTGTGCGTACCGCAGTATCGGGCACTACCGCAACAAGGCTAAGGCTCGACGGCGACGAGATAGATGTTGTGCTTATAGGCGAGGACGTTGCCGAAAGCGGCATAGACGGCCTTGCCACGATAGAAATTCCAACCCCAATGGGTGGCAATGTTCCGCTCGAGCTTGTGGCAAACATCGAGGTTATATCCTCGCCTCCTACAATAAGCCGTGCAGGTCAGGTTAGGACGGTTAGCGTGGTTGGCAACATAGAAGGGCGAGATGTCGCAACGGCAAACAACGAAATAGCGGCACTTCTCGAGGACTATGTTCTCCCCGGCGGCTACACACTTGAAATAGAGGGCGAGTCGGCAGAGATCGCCGAATCCTTTGCAGACCTTGCACTGGCCCTTGCCCTTGCGATTTTGCTTGTACTGCTCGTTCTTGCAAGCCAGTTCGAGTCGCTCGTTTTGCCCTTCCCGATAATTTTAACTGTACCGCTTGGCATGTCGGGCGGCCTGTGGGCGCTAATGATACTGGGCACACCGCTATCCGTTCCTGCCTTTATCGGACTTATCATGCTTTCCGGTATCGTTGTTAACAACGGCATCGTGCTTGTAGACTACATTATCACAAGACGAAAGAGCGGCGAGGACAGAATGACGGCAACGCTAAACGCAGGCCCAATCCGTATGCGCCCCGTTATGATGACGACCCTAACAACGATCTTAGGCCTTGTCCCCCTCGCCATGGGCGTATCGGAAGGCGGCGAACTTATGGCCCCCTTGGCAATCTCCATGATAGGCGGACTTATCCTATCGACACTATCGACACTTATAATAGTCCCTGTATTCTACTCCCTATTTGATGACATGAGAGGAAAAAAAGCAAAAGAAGCATTTACGGAAGTGGAGTAAGGTTTTTTAGGTAAGAGGTAATAGTGAATAAGTAATAAGTATGGTGAAAAATTGCCGTGCAATTTTTAATTAAAAATAAAGAGAGGCTGTGCGACTTTTCGTCGCACAGCCTCTCTTCAGACCGGAGAAAAAGATAAAATCAAACCCCTTCGGAAGGAGGGGGAGCGGCGAGGGGGCACCATCAGGGTGCCCTCTGGCGTTAAATTCCCGCCCCGAGGGCGTTAAAATCAGCGCCAGCTGATTTCTTCAGCTTGGAGAAAACACTTTTTCTCCAAGCTGAAGAGAGGCTGTGCGACTTTTCGTCGCACAGCCTCTCTTTTATGGAGTAAACCTCAAAGGGGTTTACTCCTGAGTTTAAATTAAAATTGCGTAAGCAATTTTTTTCAATAGCTATTACTTCTTCACTATTACTTATTACTTAAAAAAAGCTACTCAAGCTATTACTTCTTCACTATTACTTATTACTTAAAAAAAGCTACTCATCAAGCATATCCCTTGCCGTCTCTGCCTTTAGTCCTGCTGTCCACCATGTGGTGAGGGCCAGTAGGCCTACTACTATGCCGCCTGATAGGATTGCCGAGTATGTGCCTGTTGCATCGTATACAAAGCCTATAAGCGAGATTGCGACCGAGGGGGCTATGCTTAGGAGGGCGGCTATTACCGAAAAGCCTGTGCCGTACTGCTTGTCCCCGTAGACGTGGCGCACAGCGACGGCCGCACCTACTGCGCCGACCGAGTATAATGAGCCGTAGAGAAATGCGCCTGTATACATTATTAGGAGGTTACCGCCGCCGACCAGCAGGATTAGAAAGCTGAAACATCCCGTTATTATCATTAGGGAAAATGCCTTAAATGCGCCGATTTTATCTGTTAGTGCGCCTGCTAAGAACTTAAAGAATATATTGCCTATCATGGCGGCCGAGATAAGCGTTGCGCCGACCGCCGCACTTTGCCCTGCCTTTGCCGCAATGCCGGGGAGATGAGATGTAAGCCCCGAGGCGGCCGAGGCGAGGGCGCAGGCAACTATTAGGTATAAAAAGACAGGCGAGTTATACTTTAGCGTATTTACAAGTCTGGCAGGCTTTTTTACCTCTTGACCCTCTGTCGATGTGGGGGCTACCGCCGATATGCCGTAAGGTATCTGTCCTATGTCGTAAGGCGAGAGCTCTAACACAAAGAGCGATCCCGGTAGCACGAGCAGTCCTATTATAATTGCCGAGGCAATAGAGGCCGCTTGAAAGCCGAAATTTTCTATTATTGCATTTAAAAATGGACTTAGGATAGCACCTGCAATGCCGGAAAAGCTCATGGTTAGGCCGATTATCAGCCCTTGCGACTTTTTAAACCAGTTTCCCATAACCGAGGTTATAACGGGCGCCATAAATGTGCCAATGCCGATTCCTCTCATTATGCCAAGCACATTAAAGACCCAAAGCTCTGTCGCAAATGCCATTAAGACAAAGGAGGCACATGTCGTTATAACGCCTACCGACACTATCTTGCGGACATGCACAGTTTTAAGGAGCTTTATGACAAAGGGCCCGACAAGCCCTGCCACTATCCCCATAAGCGTCGCATGAAGCGCCACATCCCCCTGCCCAACCCCGAGCATCTCAGAAATCGGCGCATAGAAAACTCCATAGGAGTTCATACAAAGCCCGATAGAGGAGGACATCATGCCACAACATGTCAGTAGTATGGCGATGTAGCGTGCGTTGAATTTTGATTTGTTTATTCCCGTAGATGAGTTCATTTTTTACCTTCTTTGTTTTTATTTGTAAGTTATAGTGAAGAGTGAAGAGTGAAGAGTTATGGTAACTTAATTGCCTTTGGCAATTAAGTATTATATATTATATAGAAAAACCCTTTGGGGTTTTTCCACCATAACTATTCACTATTCACTATTCACTATTCACTATTCACTATTCACTATTCACTATT
>CAYJFK010000063.1:0-12869 GCA_964369475.1 uncultured Oscillospiraceae bacterium
GATTTTATGGTAGAACTTGCGAAATCAATATAACAGATGAATTTGATATGAGCCTGGATACAGCTATACTCTGCTTTGATTTATATCAAGCAGTTATAGAAAATGCAAAGTACAACTTCAAATACATATATTTAAACTACAGGCAAAAAGATAATGCTGTAACATTTTCTATGGAGATTGAGGGAGATGTGAAAATTAATATCTCAGAGCATAAAAACTTTGCCAAACAAAAGCTATCTTCGCTCGGAGGTATTTTGAAAATATCCGCAGAGGAGGAAAGCTATCATTTCTCACTAACAATCCCTAATTAAGCAACAATTCCAAATAAACTGAAAGGAGATATGAATTTGACTTTTACATCTTTAGCATATAACACACAAGGTTATATCATGGCGGTTATCACTATAAGCTTTGTAGCTTGTATCTTGGCACTGATAACGAGTATCACAGCAAAAAAAGGCAAAAGTCTGCCCCTTGCCCTCTCCTTTTTACTCTTGGCAATTATTATCGACCTTTCGGTACTTATGGAACTTACATATTTTCAGCGAACAGATGGTAAAATCCCGTTATCCTCAGTAGCTAAGAAAGTAAACAGTATTCCATATCTATTTCATATAATTTTAGGAGTAGGCTTGATATTGGTTGCAGTGTATATCATATATAAATTATATAAAAAGTCACAGGACAATATTAACGATTTTGCTATAAAGGAAGCACTCGAAAGTTTGCCTACAGGCATTGCATTTGTATCAAAAAACAATAACCTTTATCTATCTAATAACATTATGCACAAGCTGTGGGGAGAACTTACAGGTAAAGACTTAATTAATGGCACTGACATTTGGGAAGAAGTAAGTACGCAAAAAAGCAGTGAAATATGTGTAATAAACGATGATGCTCCTGCCTTTATCCTTAGAAGTGGTGAGGTGTGGCAGTTTTCAAAAACTTTTAGAAAATGGCACTCAGGTAACTATTTTGAGATAAAAGCTACCAATATAACTGAACTTTACAGCCTTAGAAATAACACCGAGCAAGTTAGTGTAGTGTTAACAAAGAGGCAGGAAAGGCTAAAAACATTAGCAGACATCATTGTGAAAAATACAGAAGAAGAACTCGCTGTTAATATGAAAGTAGGTTTTCATGATAATTTTGGAAATTTACTTACACTCACAAAAGAGATATTAAGAGAAACACCAGAAAAAGATGAGGTAAAAGTCATCACAGGACACTTCTCAAAACTCTCTGATATAATAACTGACATTGCAAGCGACAAAGAGCAGAGTTTGTCAATTGACCAGATAATATTATTCGGTAGAAAACTTGGCTGTGAGGTTATAGTAAACGGAGAATTGCCAACAGATGATGAAAATAAAACCACTATACTGCTTTGCATAAATGAGGCACTCAAAAACGCATATTGCCATGCAAATGCCAATAAACTTAACATAAACATAAGCCAAACCGCAGAAACAGTGAATGTTGTCATACATAATGAAGCAGAAAACACCTTGCCCGAAATCACCGAGGGTGGAGGACTCACAGGGCTTCGCCAAAGAGTTGAAAATATAGGTGGTAAACTTAATATAAAGGCTGAGGACGGAGTGACAATGGAAATCACACTGAACAAAGCTGTATTACGGAGGAAAGTTAATGTATAATGTAATGATTGTCGATGACCAACAAAGCTCTCAAAGACTTATGAAATATGCAATACTACTCGGAAACGGTAGATACAACTTAACTAAAGCTTATGTAGATGCTGATTCGGTGCTAAATGCCCTAAGATTTGAAACCCCCGATTTAATTTTACTTGACATATACACAGCTGGCAAGGAAAATGGAATTGTGGTTGCAGAAAAAGTTAAAAATCTATACCCTAACATAAAAATCATTATTTTAACTTACCTACTGCAAAAAAGACATATTGAGGCAGCGAAAGAAATTGGCTGTGAGGGTTTTTGGTACAAAGACCATGCCGATATTGATTTAATAGACGTAATGGATAGTGTAATGGACGGTAATATTCACTACCCAGAGTCGCAGCCTGTTGTAGCGATAGGAATGGCGAAAAGTTCGGATTTTACTGCGAAAGAACTTCAAGTTTTACAAGCCAAGATAAACGGATATTCCGCCGAGGAGATATGCGAACAACTTGATATAAAACTAAGGACATTAAACTCGCATATCAGCAACATAAAAAACAAAACAGGATACACAAGCCTAATAAAACTCGTTGCAGATATATCGGCTAAAAAATTCCTCATAACCGATGAAAAAGTAATGTAAATATAAAAAAGACAATCCCTTTATGGTTTTTTTGCCATAAGGGGATTTTTTTATCTGCGCTTTTGTACGATGTATTGTTTTTTAAACTTTGCTATGATTAAGTGAATGATATGTTATAACATGATGTTAGAATAAAAAAATTAAAAAAGTTTTTAAATCTGCACTTTTGTACGATGTATTAAATTTTTATTTTTGCTATTCTTAGTAAGAATAAAATAAAAAAGTTGTATCACAAGCTTATTTCATCGCAAAAGAGGTGGAGTTACCAAGGTGTATTTTTTCAAGGAGGTGAAAAGATGAAAACCGTAGTTGCATATATCCAAAATAGACTATTATCATCAGGACTAAAGCACGCAATCGTATTTAGCGACCATAAATCAACAGTGACACTTGCGCCAATGGCAGAAAGCAGTGCCGAAACTTGTTGGGGTATGAAACCCGATGTATTCGTTGCCGAGGTGAGAGATGTATCTCCCTTGTCTATAGATGAGTGGTTATTGAGGGTAGAGCAGATTAAAGAAGCCTTGCCGAATTGCAAAATTGTTTTTATTGTTGAAGAAGAAAATTGGCCTAAGTCGGCAGAGCAAGCAAAGGAAGCATTTAGAGATAAGAAGATTGATATGTTTTTTTATAGCACCTCTGGCCTTGAATATCTGGCGGATACAATCAATAGTTTATAGTTAGAAATCTTTGGCAGAAAAAATATATTGGACTAATAATGGGAGGGTATATTTATGAAAAAGCGCATATTATCAGCCATGCTATCGCTTGTAATGATACTACAGATATCGCCGATTACTGCATCTGCGGCAAATAACAGTGGAAAACCTGCGGATACGCAGTCGATTACCGAGTTTGCGCCGCTGGCGGAGGATATAGCCGTGCAGACATTCACGATAGGCGATGAGGGTACACCTGTCCTGCCGAATAAGCTGGACGCTACCGTGACCACGACCATCTGGACGGAGGTTGTCGGTGATAATACCGACCCTGTAACACCGTCTGATGCATCACCATCTGATGCGCCCAAAGTTGACGGAGTAACTGTCAGCTACACCGCTACACCTAGCCAGGAAATAGTAGAGCTTGCAGTGGACTGGGAGCTTGCAGGTGATGCCAATTTCTCGACAGAAAAAGCCGCTACATACACCTACACAGCAGTGCTACAGGACAGCACCCTTAGCATTTCGGCAGACCTACCCACCATACTGGTGGAGGTGGGCATGCCCTATATTAACCCTGTTTTAATGCAGATATACAGCACAGGTATGGGCACAAGGTCGGCACCATACCAGATTACAAACTTTGCAGATCTGAAATCGGCACTGGAAGATGAACATGCGTCGGGGGCGGTCCTCCAAATCACCGAGGACTTTGAGGCGATTATTAATGAAGAATATTTTACCGACCTAGAGTACACCTACCCATATGATATAAATACCGAAGCGCTTGTCAATGTAAAAGGCAAAAAAACCCTTATTGTTGATGCAGAGGTGACACTGCGCCCCAACCTACCTCGCGAATACCAACCAAGTATCTTTTTCAATATTACCAGGAGCGATGATTGGGGTTATGGTAGCGAGCTTACCCTTGAAGGCTCAGGCACACTAAATATTGGCGGTTTGAACAGTGCTAATTATTTCAGGGGATTTTTAGTGGGTGGCACGGGCAATAAACTTACCATCAACAGCGGTAGTTACAAGATAATCAATAACAAAACATACGGCGGCACCTATACACCAAGGCTGATTTATCTGCAATATCTTGGTGCAGATTTGGAGATAAACGGCGGCACTTTTTCTATTGATGCTTACGGGCAGGAGTCTGCCATTGTGGCAAACATGATGGCACACACTGACGATATATTCATAAACGGCGGTGAGTTTAATCTGTCGAATATCGGTTCAGCATTTAGCGTAGTAGCCCAAGGTGTTGACTTGAAAAACGATATTGAAATCAGAAAGGCGACTATCACACGACAGAGTACACAGGCAGAATTTTTTGATGACTTTTCTTATGGGTTTAACTTCAATAATTATGCCAGTGAAGCGTCATTTGGTACACTTTCCGAGGATAAACTGACATTGACCTACAAGCCTTATGGTTCAGCGGCGGACAGTACAAGCGAAGATAACCCGAAGATAGTTATGACCAATGACGAGATGGCCTATGTGTTTTCGAGAGAGCTTAACGAAAAAACAGTGTATCTAAAACTAGGTGATAATATAACCTTTGCCGACGGTTATAGCTTAGCAAAGGGAAAGACGGTATACCTTGATTTAAACGGATATGTAATGAAACAAACCGGAAACTATTTCAATTTTTCCCTAAATGCCGGTTCTACACTTTATGTTTCTGACAGTAGCACAGGTAAAACAGGAGAGATAATATCACATGCTTATAGTGAGCTGGCTAACCAAACGGGTGACATGAAACGTTATTACAGTTACGGCGATGATATGTTTTCTGTAAAGTATGGTTCACACCTAATTTTAGATGATGTAAAATTAACATATCGTGGAACGGAGGTTATGCAAGACTCAGGCTATTTGATGGAAGATAAATATAGCAAAATTACCCCTTCGCTAATCTATGTAAGCGGCGGCACAGTAGATATATATGGTGGCAGATATACTGTAAATGCTGCAGATAACACAGTGGCACTGATGTCCTGCATAACGATAGACACCGACCCCACCGACCCTGTCAGGGTAAATATATACGACGGTATCTTTGACACAAACACTAGGGGTATAGCTATTCGTTTTGACGAAACAGGTACATTGGGGGATTTTGAGCTAAATATCCATAAAGCGGAAAAAATAGAGGGTGCTACCGGCCCTGTCGCTTATGGCACTGCCATACAAAACCAAAGAATTGACTTTCAGTACATAAACCTTGAAACTCTCAAGAACGGAACAGGTGCAGTAGGCTCTGCCGAGTATTGGTTTAGTGAACTGGGCAAAATAAATGTATTCGGCACACCGACTGTTAGCAATGAAAGACGAACAGTTGTGGTTACAAATGATGAACCGCCCCCAACGCCTGAATCCCTCCAATCGACAGCGCCTGTAGTAAACTTGCTACACAGTGGCGGTCAAAATGTGAAAACATATATGGGAGAAAGTAGCACACTAAGCGCAAGCATAAGTAATCTAACCGCACTTACAGGCACCAAAACATACCAGTGGTACAGGGCGGATAGCAGCAATGTTTATACAGGCACGCCAATCTCGGGCGAAGATAAACTAACATACACCCCACCCTCCCATTACCACGGCGCAAACTACTACTATCTGGAGGTAACCCATACACAGCAGGGTAAGCGCCCCACGGTGTCATACTCGCCAATGGTAACTTTCAGGGTGAGCAAACTCTACCAAGCCCCACCGACAATCGGCACAGATATGACCTATGATTTCTCCTACGAGCATGATTTGGAGGTGCTTGACAATAGCTCTGTGGAGGTGACCAACAGAACCGATAAGCCACTGATGTTTTATAGGTTAATGAGTCATGGGGACGATGTAATTGTAGACCCAGGTGCAACGGCTATTATAAACAATGTTACAGGCAGCACCTCTGGCACTATCTACGACTTGAATCTAGTGTTCCCCGAAACGGCGACACATGCGGCATCAGAGAGAACACCTATTGCACTGCACCGACCTACAAATGTAGGTGATTATATGACCATTACCGCAACCGAAGAAACAGCGGCAGGTGTAAAAAATGGCAAAATCACCATTACCCCAAAACAATCGCTTGGTGTATCGGGTTTTAATAACGCCCACTGGCAGATAAAATACCGCAAGGTAGGCGTAAGTGTGTGGAGCTCCTTAGTGGTGAATGATATGGCTGAGCTTAATACACCGAACCTTGCACCGGGTAGTTATGAGGTTATTGCAAGACGTGAAAATGCTGGCTCATATTTCATGTTTAGCAACCCGATTATAGTAGAGGTGGAAGCATTTACCTTAAACGAAGACACGGCATTTGGCACAATACATATCGGTACCACTACCTACTACCTATCACCAACTGAAAGTTATAAGAGTAACCCCCCATTACCTACAGAGCTTTCATGGAATGCAGATACAAAAACCATAAGGATGTCAGGCTATAACGGTGAGAAGATTAGGTTTAGCTACCCGAACCCTAAGCTGTACATAGAAGGCGATAATACTATAAGCTTCGATAGCATTTATTCAGGTGCGGCGATAGAGGCAAGCTCCGGTGACCTGACCATTACACTCAACGATTCCTCCACAAAGCTGACTATCAATGGCACAGGCATAACAGGCCACGGAGATGCAATTTCGGCAGAGGGCAATATAAACCTACAGGGAAGCGTAAATGGCGCTACAATTGATATCAATATGGGGCAAGTGAATTCTTACGCGATAAATTCTAGACTTAATGATAATATCAACATTTCGGGCAGAATAGCTGTTGATATCAGCTATCAGTCGGGCGCAAGTGCTGATGGAGCGGTACGAGGAGATAACATCTACTTGGGAACTTCTGGAAGTATTAATATAGACACAAGCAGCTTTACCACCCCGACCGAACCTTTCGATTCGGGTGGCGAAATTCACATCATAGGTCGTGGAACATATAGCTTTAAGATGGTTAGTGCGGCTACTGTAGATGACTTTGCGCGCTATGCTGATTTTATCTACAACGCTACCACACACAGCCAAACTATATCGAGCAATACCCTTGTATACGCGCTCAAATCAGGGCAAACTGTACCTAATGTCACGAGTGTTACAATAGATGGGTACGAGGGAGCGGTTGTTACAGGCACAGGTGAAAATCAGCGATATGAGCTTACCGCCACAGTAAACCCAAACGGTGCATCCCAAGAGGTTATCTGGACAGTGCAGACAGGCAGTAAATCTACTATATGGCCACAAGATGACGGTACGGCAATACTCACCGTAGATGCAAACGAAACAGCAAGCGAAATTACGGTAACAGCGGCGTCGGTATTATACCCAGGAATGAGCCATAGTAGGACCTTTACCGTTATAAGACCGCAAGCAATGTCAGGCACGGTAACGCTTAGCAATATGTCACCAAAAGGTGGCGATACCATCTCGGTGGATACTACAGATGTTGTATTTGCAGGTGATCTGATATATCAATGGGAGTATATGAACGAGGAACAGCGCCCTAACAGCATTAGGAATATAGATTCCGATGATGGAGGTAGAAATCCAACCCTTACAATTGACCATGAAATTTATATTCAACAAGGTAGCGAGAGTGCAAAAATGCCATACATCCGTGTGAAAATAACCTCCACCGAAAGTGGCGGGGAGATATACTCTGCTTGGACGAACAAGATAACACAGCTAGGCACAGCACCGGACGCACCATCGGTACTGGAATTGATTGGTTATGCTCCACAGTCAGGGGATATAGGTGCTAAAGGTGGTATTTCAGGGCTTACTACCGCTATGGAGATAAAAAAATATGGTTCTTCAACCTATGATAGTGTTCTTTCCAGTGAAATCAGATATGAAATATTTACAAATAGTGATATCTATGGTATGAAACTCGCGCCAGGAATATATCATATACGTTATGCAGAGGGTGTGCGACAGGCAAGTGACTTCACATCTATATATGTACCAGAATACGAAGCGCCAACAAATGTATCAGTAGCGTTTTTAAATGAAGAGATATTTGTTGATAGAATGGACCCTTTCAACGGATTTATTGGCGCTGAGTATATTGACGTAATTGTATCGGGTGATACAGAGTACGATGCATTTCTAGACCAAGCGGTCACATGGAAGATAGACGGAGTAGCCGCGCCGACTGAGGGCAATGTTACACGAATTAATTACGACAAAAATTTGGGAAAAAGTGCACTTTGGATACATGAAAGCAATACTAAATCTAATTTTACCATAACCGCCACATCGGTATTAGACCCTACTAAATCCGCCACTGCCACTGTTTACTTTGGTAGCATGGGGCATGTCTACGGGAAGATAGAGGGGATGACAAGCGGTGACACGCTCACCCGAACGCTGTATAAAGAAGTCGTAGACGGAGAAACAATTAAGGACGTCGTGGTTACAAGTATGACAAGCGATAGTTCTTGGGTTAGCATGTACGCCCTACCCGGGATATATAACCTTGTGATAACAGACGATGGATACGATATCTATACTCAAAACAACATTGTGCTAGTTGGTGATGAAAGCACAGATATTGGCACATTGCGGTTAAGAGCTAAAAGCGAGGGCGCAAACGTAACTGGAACAGCAATAAGTTGGGACAATGTCGATAATGCAGTGTTTCGGTTATATTCAAGTAGTGTAGGAGAGGAGGAAATTGTCGAGGACATCAAACTAGCCACCCCAACACTAGGCACAGCTGTCACAAGCAGAGGCATAGTCACTGCAAACGCCGACGGAAAAAGACACGACCAAGTGTTTAGGTTTGATGGTGTTTCGCCAGGAGATTACAAACTAGCGATCTACAAGCCGGGCAAGTATGTGCCGAAAATTGTAGATGTGACAGTAGCGAGTGCGAATGCGGATATGGGCGAGCAGAAACTGTGGCTATACGGAGATGTAACGTATGACGGCGCGACAAATACAATAGATAGCACGCAAATTAAACGATATTCAAATAGCAAAAGTAGCATCTTTGATAGCGGAGATAGTGAGACTAAAGTAGATAGATTGTTAGCGGCAGATGTAAACTCTAATGATTCTGTCGACAATACTGACAGTACGCAAATATCAAGATTTAGCAACAGCAAATCTTCAATCTTTAGTACATTTAATTAGGAGGATTATCATGAAAAAAATTAGTACATTTCTTTTAGCACTGTGCATGGTTTTTGGATTAATATCGACCCATGCATTTGCAGCAACAAGCGGACTTAGCCTGTCAAAAACTGATGTTAAGCAAGGTGAGGAGTTCACGGTTTCACTTACTATTCCCTCCATTGCCGAACCTATGGCAACGATTCAGCTATGGATAGAATTTGACAAAACAAAATTTGAGGTAACTCAATATGAACCACCACAGGTTACTGGTGGCTCTAGAACATACTCTACTGCTTCAGAAGCAACAGCAGCAGGTAAGATATCAGTTTCCTACGAAGGAGATGGTGGAGACAATACAGCAGATTTATCTGGTGGTTATACTCTTTCGGCGACAGTTAGAGCACTCTCTGATGCTACCGTTGGAAGCTATGAGTTCAATTTAACTTCCACAATACTACAATCACTCGAGACAGATGGATATACACCGATTGACAGAGAACCAGCAGGGCTTGTAAAAACAGCACAAGTCGATATCGTTAGCCAAATCACAGGCACAGTCAATGTAACAGATGTTACTGTACCTGTTAAGAACGCTACTCCTCACCCAGCGGCTTCAAATCCTTTAAACACTACAGTAAGTAATGTAAGTTGGGCGCCGAATGATGCTAAATTCCTTGCAAACACAGCATACACAGCCACTATAACTGTAACCCCAGACAGTGGCTATGCATTTGCAAACAACGCAATCTTTCAGATTAACGGCAATACAGCCACAGTAGCGGATGCCTCTGGTGGTGCAAAAACATTGTCTTACACTTTCCCAGCTACTGCGAACAAGGAACTTACGGCACTTGCAATTGTCGGTAATACCGCCGTAAATGTTATTCCACAGGGTACACAGACAGTAAACCTAACCGCAAAAGGAACTTATGATGACGGCACTGAAAATGGGGCTGAAACAGGTGTAACTTGGAGTATAGACCCAGCTGTAGAAGGAGCGTCCATTTCACAGAGCGGTGTTGTTTCCCTTGAAGATAATGTGAGCGGTAATGTGGTAGTTAAAGCAAGCAAAGGCTCTATAACTGCAACTGCTCATACAATTGTGGTTACCAAACCAGTACCTGAGCTAAACAGCATGATTATTGGCAATATAAGTGACATTGCTGTACCTATACTGGGTGAATCCGACAACACACACACCTATACTGTAAGCGGTCTTGACCAATATGGTAATAACATATCTGTGGGTTCGCCTACTTGGTCGATAGTCGGCTCGCCTGTCGGTGTTTCAATTTCGGCGGCTACAGTATCTGTAAATGACACTGCCGCAGCAGGGGATATTACTATAAAAGTTGTAAGTGGTTCGATAGAAAAGACACAAGTTATAAAGCTTACCAAAGAGCCATCACAAGCTAAAACTGTGGAAATCTCCAGTGGATTTACTACAATAGCTGCACCTACTGTTGAAGCTGGTGGTACTAAAGATGGCACTGCATTTGATGCTATAGTGAAAGACCAATATGGTGTACCTATGAGCGACCAACCTGTTGTATGGTCGATTCCTACTACAACTGGTGTAACAATAGACCCATCGTCAGGTGTAGTAACAGTTACTAAAGAGGCAAGTGCAACAGGTTCAATAACTGTTACTGCTACCCTTGGCAGCATTTCTGATACTAAGAACTTTGCGATTACAAAAGACACTCCCAAAGTGGCAAAAATAGAGATTAGCGGTGACGCAACAATAACTATACCAATGTCAGGTAGTCCAAACGTAAGATACTATACAGCAACTCAAACAGACCAATATGGCGATAGTATTTCTGAATCTATTACATGGGGAACAACAGGAACTTTACCTACTAGTGTTTCTCAAAATGATAATTCGATATCTGTACCAGTTGGTGCGCAGACAGGTATGTTTAAACTTACCGCAACTGTTGGTTCTGCTGTAGGAAATTTTGATATATCAATAACCAATAAAGCAAATACAGCTGTGGAAATAACTCCGAATACTACACAAGTAACCTACGGCGATGCTAACTTCACACTAATTGCCACACCTACTACCACAGGCACAGGCACACAAACTACTACCTGGAGCAGTAGTGCCACATCTATACTAGAAGTTAATACGGCTACGGGCGAAGTAACTGTAAAAGGCGTAGGCTCGGCAGTTATTACGGCAGATTATAGTTCCGACTCACATATAGGTACAGATACTATAGAAATTACAGTTGAACAAAAACAGCTAACATGGGCAACAGATGGTATAGCCGATGACAAGACATATGACGGCACAACCACAGCAACAGCGGCTACACAACCTACACTAAACGGTATTGTTGGTAGTGATGATGTAAGTGTAGACACAAGCTCCACAAGCCTAAACTTTGCGAACAAGAATGCAAATACAGGCATAGCTGTTACAGCTACAGGCTATGATATCAGCGGTACTGATGTTGGCAACTACCTAGCACCAACACAACCCACATTTGACACAGCAGATATTGGCAAAAAAATATAACTGTAACAGCGAACAATACAAGTCGTGGTTATGGTACTGCTAATCCTGTTTTTGATTTTACACATACTTCATCTGACTTAGTAATAGGCGATACAAAAGATGCACTTGCTGTAACTTTAAGCACAACAGCAACACTTACATCTGATGCAGGCGGATATCCAATCACAGGAACCTCTACAAGCGCAAACTATGATGTAACAGTTACACAAGGCACACTTACAGTAAACAAGGTTGCTTATACAGGTAACACTACAACAGACAGCATAGACAAACAAGGTGCGACAGGCAACGTGGCTGACCTATCAATGTGGGCAGGCATAGACGGCATAAGCTTTGCGTATGCTTCAAAAACCCCTAATGATGATACTGTAATAGACGGTACACCTACAGTTTACGGCAACACAGTAAATTATGATTTAGCGGCTGCTGCTACACTTGGCACAGATGTAGGTACTATTGAACTAACTGCATCCTCCACAAACTATACTGATTTTACAGTAACAGTAAGTATTTCGGTAAGCAACAAAACACCCCAAACACTTTCATTTAACGAGAATAATGTAGTAAAAGTATTCGGCACAGACACCACATATACAAATACTCTAAACGGTGCTCAAACAACAGTTACCTACACAAGTGGTAACGAAGATGTAGCAACCGTTGCAAATGACGGCACAGTTACAATAGTGGGTGCAGGAACATCAATTATCACAGCGACAGCGGCGGCTGAAATAATCGGTAGCACTGAATATCTGGCAGATGATGCAAGCTACATATTAACTGTAAACAACGGCGAAGTATCTACAACAGAAGATGAAACCACCGTGTTTGAGGGTAATTTTGTAGACCTTGACGGAGTAATCTTAAACGGAGTTAGTCTAACAGTAGCATCAAATGGAGATCTAAGCGGATACACAGGCTACACAGCTAATGGCGGTGTGCTTGGTAAAGTGTTTGACAGCAGTATTGGTGTTACACTGTATAAAGAATTCTTAGCATTCCTCCCTGCCGGTGGATACACACTTAATGTTACTACTACCACAAGTGGCGGAACATCAAGCACAACAGAAATGGAAATACCAGCTAAAACAAATCACAGCCTAATAATTAACAATCCTGGTAGTGGTTCAAGCGGCACATCTACTCGTGCAGTGGGTGAAATCATAACAATTAGCGCAGGCTCAAGAAGTGGCTACACATTTAATGGTTGGACAGCAACCGGAGTAACACTTGACAGCAACTCATCAAACAGTACACAATTT
>CAYJFK010000064.1:0-12666 GCA_964369475.1 uncultured Oscillospiraceae bacterium
GGAGAAAAAGTGTTTTCTCCAAGCTGAAAAAATCAGCTGGCGCTGATTTTAACGCATGACGTCACCCTGATGGTGCCCCCTCGCCGCTTCCCTACATTTCGTGAACTTTACATTTTAGGTTTTTCTCCAGCCTGTAATATACTCACGGTACTCTCACAGTTAAAGAAACACTAAAACAAGGGCATGTGAAAATCTCTCACATGCCCTCGTCTTTTTGCATCAAATAACTCTTGCCACCTTTAAGTTAATCGGCAAAGAGCGGAATTATCTTCTTTGTGTTGACCTCGATAAGTCCCATGTCGCTCATTTTTACAATCGGAATAACAGGGAGCGCAATCGTGGCAATTCTAAGTAGTGGATTTTCTTGATCTACAAGACCTACTTTGCGATCGGCCTCCTTCATAAGGCTTGCATCTTCCGCAAGCGAGGCTGTGTCCTTGGTCGACATAAGTCCACCGACTCTAAGCTTTAGTGTATGCAATATTTCACCATCTAAAGTGGCACACATGCCGCCGCCACATGATATAAGCTCGTTTGCGGCAATTACAGCATCTTTTGCATTTTTATATACAACAATAAGGTTGTGACAATCGTGCGATACAGTCGATGCAACAGCCCCTTTTTCTATGCCGAAGTTTAAAACAGGGTAGACCGATTTTCTATCGTGCCCGTAACGGTTAAAGACCGCTACAAAGGAGATTTCGGGGTCTTCGGGTAGGCCTACAATGCCGTCTGTTACTGGGAATGTTCTTGTTTCGGAGTAAGAGCCGACAGGGGTTACCTTAGAGGCATAGCTCATCATGTTTAGGTTAACTTCACTCTTGCCCTCGGCTTTAATTAAAAAGTCTGCTTCGGTGAGAGGGGCTATATTCATGGAGTTTCTTGTCTCTATTTCATAGTCCTTATCTTCGATTGTTGCAAGCAGTACCCTGTCCTTTGCCACAAGCTTGCCTTCAAAATAAACAGAGGAGGGCACGACCTTTTCCAAGCTGTCGCATAGGAGGAAGTCGGCAACATAACCCGGTGCAACTGCGCCTAAGTTTTCTATATTCATCTCTCTTGCATTGTTAATTGTAGCGCTCTTAATGGCCGTTATCGGCTCCATGCCATATTCGATTGCCTTGTTTACAACATCGTTCATATGACCAAACTCGAGAATATCGTCGGGCTCACGATCGTCTGTGCAGAGTGTGAATGTGTCGAAGAATTTAAAGTGAGACGATGTCTCGACTATTGTTTTAACATTTTTTGTTATGCTGCTCTCCCTCGCATCGACATACATACCATAGCGGAACTTGTTAAGAGCATCGGGGGCAAATCGTGTTTCGTGACATGTCTTAGGCCCTGCCGCAAGATATGCACTAAGCCATCTTGCTGGAAGGTTTGGGGCATGACCTTGTAGATAGAGCCCTGCATCTTTGGAGGTCTTTAGAATGTCTGCCATTCTATCGTCGTCGTGTATGACTGCAAGAAAGTCCATAACCTCGGCAAGGCCTACAACACGCTCTCTGCCAAAAAACTTGCTTATCTCTTTATATGTAAAATCGGCACCGCTGACCTCGATTTGAGGAACGGCAGGTACACAAGAGGGGATATTGACATATTGACGCATGGGAAGCCCTTCGGAGCTGTCGTACATGTACTCGACGCCTTCTATACCATAGACATTTGCCATCTCGTGAGGGTCTGTAACGACAGTCGTTGTGCCCCACGGCAAAACAGAGCGAGCAAAGTTACGAGGGGTCTGCATGGAGCTCTCTATATGTACATGTGCATCGATCAAGCCGGGGATCATGTATAGACCGCCTGCATCTACTGTCTCGGTAGCAGGGGTTAAATCTTCGCCGTTGTAATCTATGTGGGCAAAAAAACCGTCTTTAATATAAACTGTGGCAGGAAGTATCTCGCCTGTAAATACATTTACAACCTTAACATTTGTAACAGCGGTATCCGAAGGTATTTCCCCAAGAGCTGCTTTTAATATGCTTTTTCTGTCTTTGTACTCAATTCTCATTATGTCTTCCCCTTATTAAAATAGTGAAATAATAATATAAAATATGTCGCTTAATGTCAAGACAAGTGATGTTAAGAATTACGTAAAATTTTTCCTGTTGTGGTCATGTTCGTATAATAGTGTATAACGGAGGAGATACTTTTATAAGCTTATAAAACCTTCGGAGGATTATATATGAATAACAGGGTAGAGATTTGCGGAGTTAACACATCTAAGCTAAAGCTTTTAACAGAGGCGGAAAAAACCGAACTGATGCTTAGAATAAAAGATGGCGACAAGGCGGCATATGATAAATTTATAATGGGAAACATTCGCCTTGTTTTGAGCGTAACACAGCGTTTTGCAGGCAGGGGCGAGTGTATGGACGACCTCTTTCAAGTGGGGTGCATCGGCCTTATTAAGGCGGTGCGCAACTTTGACCTGTCGCATGGGGTGCGCTTTTCGACATATGCTGTCCCCATGATAATAGGCGAGCTAAGGCGACACATGAGGGACAATTCCTCCTTGCGGGTAAGTCGCTCGCTTAGAGACACTGCATACAAAGCGCTCTCTGCAAGGGAGAGACTTACGGCAGAACACTCTAAAGAGCCTACAATAGAAGAAATTGCAAAGGAACTTGGCATGAAGCGCTACGATGTCGTTCTTGCCCTCGATGCAATAGCCGATCCCGTGTCACTATACGAGCCTGTATTTAACGAGGGAGGCGATTCGGTCTTTATCATGGACCAAGTGGCAGACCCCGGCGACAACGAGCAAAACTGGCTCGAGGAAATAGCAATAAAAAAGACAATAGCAGACCTTCCGGAGCGTGAAAAAAGGATACTTGCACTTCGTTTTTTCGAGGGTAAAACGCAAGTAGAGGTAGCAGAGCTCGTTGGCATTTCGCAGGCGCAGGTCAGTAGGCTTGAAAAGAATGCTATCAGCCAGATAAAGAAGAGCACAAGTTAAGCGTTAAGAGCTGTGGTGAAAAAATTGCCGGGCAATTTTTTGTTTGATAAGGGCACGGTCTCCTGTGGAGACCGTGCTCAGCTTGGAGAAAAAGTGTTTTCTCCAAGCTGAGAAATCAGCTAAAGCTGATTTTAACGCCCTCGGGGCGGGAATTTAACGCCAGAGGGCACCCTGATGGTGCCCCCTCGCCGCTCCCCCTCCTTCCGTGAACTTTACATTTTAGGTTTTTCTCCAGCCTGGGCACGGTCTCCTGTGGAGACCGTGCTTTGTAATATATGGAGAGTTTGGCGAATAGCTTATTAAGAGGTAAGAGTAAAGGGGGATATTATGTGTCGTGTGTCGGAACTTAGGCGTAAGGAGGTAATAAATGTTAAGGACGGGGCAAGACTTGGG
Source organism: uncultured Oscillospiraceae bacterium (assembly GCA_964369475.1). GTDB lineage: Bacteria > Bacillota > Clostridia > Oscillospirales > Feifaniaceae > CAYJFK01. The sequence goes on from CAYJFK010000064.1 coordinate 3,356, forward strand.
TTTGTTTGCGATGTCGAGTTTGACGAACTGGAAGGCACTGTCGACGCTATAATTGTGCCGGGGCCTGCTCGATTTTTCGGAATTTTCGGCAGGGACGAGGATTACATAATAAGTTGGGACGAGATAGAGAAGATAGGCGAGGACATAATTTTGGTAAATGTTGTCTTTCCGAGTAGGCAATATCAAACTCGTTCAAAAAAATATAGCAAAAAATATTCCGTTTAGTCGCATTTTGTGGTAGAATAGTTTGATAGTATGATAAGTATGTCCATTTTTATTAAATGGGCTTGTATTAAGGACGTGTAAAAATGAAAACAACATTTAACAATGGCGGAGACGATGTAATTCGTGAAGGCGTAATTGCAGGTCGCAATTCTGTGCTCGAAGCCCTAAAGGGCGGCGCAGAACTCGAGAAAATTTTTGTAGCAAAGGGCGAGGTGCAAGGCTCGCTTGTGCGTATACTCGGTCTTGCAAAAGAGAAGAAAATTCCCGTGCAAGAGGCAGACAGGCTAAAACTTCAGGCAATATCCGGAATATCGACACATCAAGGAGTTGTGGCTTATCTTCGTCAGGTAGAATACTGCGAGGTCGAGGATATACTTGCGCTTGCGGAAGAAAGAGGCGAGCCGCCTTTGATTGTACTTTGCGACGAGCTGTCCGATCCGCACAATTTGGGCGCTATAATAAGAACGGCAGAGGCGGCAGGGGCGCACGGTGTAGTTGTTCCAAGACACAGGGGAGTAGGCGTTACACCTGCCGTTACAAAGGCATCAGCGGGAGCGGTCTTTCATATGAAGATTGCCAAGGTTACAAACATGTCACGCACAATGGATCTGCTTAAGGATCGTGGGCTTTGGATATACGGAACAGACATGGCGGCAAAGTCGAGTCTATATGAAACCGACCTGTCAGGCCCTACTGCAATAGTTGTTGGCAGCGAGGGCGACGGCATGACACGGCTTGTTAGAGAAAAATGCGACTTTTTGCTATCTATTCCCATGTTTGGCAGCGTAAATTCTCTTAATGCTTCGGTCGCTGCCGCTATTGTGCTATATGAAACGGTAAGAGGCAGAGCCAAGAAAAAATAAGGGAATTTAAGGGACAAGCATACATTATATGGAAGGGGGAGACATGTGAGCGAAAACAAAGTACACTCTAAAACCGATACAGACATTGAAAAAGATATAGACGAAATGCTGAAAAATGCTCGAGAGGCAAGGTCGACATCGCCCCCTCCCAAAGCTATAACTACAAAGCCACACAAAAAGAAGGTAAACAAGGCCAAGTTTACAGAGGTTAGGGAATTTGTGCAGACCTCTTTTGCCGAGATGCCTCATGAAGAAAAGCAGACAAAAAAAGATTTTGTTGTGCAAATTCCAAAGGTCGAAGAAGAATTTATACCCTTCGAGGAAGATGACGAGGAGAGCGAAAATGTTACCTTCGACGATTACCTACAAGGGTTAGACCTTCCGACAGACCCCGAGTTTACACCGGACAGCGCCGCACCTGATAAGGCAAAGCGAATTAGAGCTATTTTGTCTGAGCCCGATGAAGAAGGGCGGCCGCCGAATTTTAAGGGGATAAAAAAGAGCGAGAAAAAGGGTTTTAAAATTCGCAAAAGAGCAGAGGATATAAACCCGCTCGACAGGGAAGATGCGACCGTTGCGAGAAAGGTCATTGCAAAATCCGCCAAAAGCATGAGAGGGAGAAAGCGAATTGCCGATATATTACTTCTCGTAACCTTTTATATGCTGATAGGCCAGTATATACCGGCCTTTATCGGTCACAGAGCAGATCTGCCGATGGTGGTAAGCTCGATAACACTTGCGCTACTGCTTGTAGTTTGCAGAGAAGTGCCGCTTAAGGCACTGCAAGAGCTTGCAAGTTTGCGACCGTCTAAAATGACGCTTGGGACGATTGCCGCAATACTTGCCGTAATTCAAGCGGCAACGCTCGGACTCTATGGCGACAGCATATACACATATTACACTTCGCTTGTTATCTATATGCTTTTCAGAGAAGAATTTTACATAAGGCGAAAACTTCGCAGCGAGAGCAAACTATCCTATTCGGACAGGCAGTTGTACGAGCCTAAGAAACTTCCGAAGGATGGATTTTTGTCAGACATAGACGGCAACAAAGTCGAGGCAATGAGAATTGATAAGGTGACAGATTTGCAGAGCTACTATACAGGTAGTTTTTCACGAACTCCATCGGACGAGATAGGGCAAAGGTTTTTTGTTGCGGCGACTCTAATAGCCGCAATAAGCCACTACATAAACATAACAGCAGGGCTTGCCACTCCTACCATAACGGTTTTACTACTGTCTTGCCTGTCGGCCCTGCCGATAGCCGCTATATCGGGATTTTTTGTCCCATATGCCGCAATTTCGAAAAAACTGCTAAAACATGGCACCGTTATTGTAGGGTCTGACGGGCTCGACGAGCTTTCGCTTACAGATGAAGCACTACTTACAGACGGACAGATATTTGGCAAAAATGTACCTCTATTAAAAGACTTTAAACTATATAACGACATCACATTCGAAGAGGCGATAATCTGCGCTACCTCCCTAACCGAAGCGCTCGGAATGCCCATTCGCCATTCCTTTTTAAACATGATGGACAACCGTTACGATAGACTTGTCAAGGTAACGGAGATAAAATATCAAGATGAAGCCGGCATATATTCCTACATGAATGGCAATGTCGTGGCAATGGGAACGGCAGACTTTATGCGCCAAAACATGATAAGGCTACCGAGAGACGGAGCGGGCGACAAGATAAAGGAGCGTGGCGGCGAGCCTTTGTATATCTCGATAGGCGGTCGCTTAGGCGCTGTTTTTGGGGTGGTATATAAACCTTCCACAAGAGCTAAAAGAGTTTTTAAAATGCTGACAAATGCAGGAGTCGGCATATTGCTTGCCACAAACGATCCGCTATTAACCGAAGAAGCCACATGCGATATGCTTGGAATTAAGAGTGGCACACTGAGAATAGTTCCCTCGAGAAACAGAGACGAGCTTGAAGGGGAAATTACCGAGAAGCAAAATGTTTCGGCGCTCTATTCACGCCCTGATGGAATAGGCTTTGCCCATTCGATCGGTGCGGCGGTAAGGGTGAAAAATGCAATTTTTGCAAATCTTGCGGTCGGTATAATGTACACAGCATCGAGCGCTATACTGCTCTTTTTTGCAATATTTGCAGGAATGTTAACGAGCGTTTCTTCGTTTTTTATAGTAATGTTCGGCCTTTTGTGGTGCTTACCCATGATCGCCGTGTCGTATTACACAAAAAAATCGGTCGGGTAATAAATGTAACCCAAACCCTATGGCGGTAGATGTAATTGACAAACCGACAAAAAATAGTTAGATGTTAAATACCATATAAAATATATTGGAGTAGACAAATGACAAAAAAACGCATACTGCTAATTGTGCTGCTAATTGCAATGCTTGGAGTGACAGCACAGGCAAACGACGAGTTTTCACTAAGAATAGGGCTATCGCACTCCTCAGGCCCTGTTACCGCTGCCAATGCTCTTACTGACGATGGATACAGGCTTGGCTATTACGGGGACGACTTTTTCTTTTTCGAAGTGGCGAGAATAGACAATCACTATGTAACTTTTGCAAGAGACAGCCTTGTCTATATCTCGGGCAACAGTGTTTCTTCGAGCGACAACGGTGGTACAGCCATTAAACCCTACCATTTAGAGGTAGATGCTACCTATGCCACCCAAGAGGAGGCGGCACAAAAGCTTGCCGAGATTAGGTCGGCAGGCTTTGAGCAACAGGGCTTTGTTGCCTTTGATGGGACAAGCTATAAAGTGCGCCTCGACATGTATTCTACCGAAAACTATGCCGCAGAAGATGCAGGCCGTGTAGAGGGCTATACAGGCGGCTTGCCAGTATACGTAGTCGGTGGATATGGCGACACAATTACTGTTGTAGACCTTAATACATACGATATTGTATTTGAATATGCAGTACCCTACGCTTGGCCTGCCGCAGAGGCAATGACTGGGGGGCAGACAATAAAAAGAGGACAGTTTTACTATCGTGGCGGATTTGAGTTTCAGCGTCACGACGGTGGGGACATAACGCTTGTCAACGCCGTATCTATGGAGGACTACATCAAAGGCGTGCTACCCTACGAAATGAGCCCGAGTTGGCCGCTTGAAGCCCTAAAAGCGCAGGCTGTAACGGCAAGAACATATGCCCTTGCCTCGCTTGGCAAGCACGCATCATCGGGGTACGATCTTTGCAATACCGACAATTGTCAGGTCTACTACGGCACAGAGAGAGAAAACGAGAATATAGTTCGTGCTTCCGAAGAAACGGCGGGCGAGGTTATATACTATGGAGACAGGCCTGTTGCCACATACTATTTCTCGGCATCGGGTGGATATACCGAATCTGCCTACAACGCTTGGGGCGGCTCTACCGCACCTCATGCGCAAGCGGTGCCCGACCCATTTGAATCGGGTCAACCTATAACGACATACTCGACTACACTAACGCTCGACGATTTAACTTCGATTGCAAATTCGATAGGAGCAAATGTCGGCAGTGTTACCGATTTTTACGTGTCGGAGTACACAGAGCCTGCTCGAAATGTCTATGCCGTTACATTTGAAGGTACAGAGGGGACATATACAGTTTCGAGAACGGACAAGGTTAGAATTGCACTAAATATGCTTGTAAGAAGTGCTCGCTTTGACATATATCCAACGACAAATCTTCTCGTAAACGGCGGTGAGGAAATGTCTGTCGAACCGGCCTCCTCCTATGTAATAACAGGGGACGGAGTGACCTCTGCCGTTGGAGTAGGTGTTACTGATATGGTACTGCTTACAGATAACGGTACATTTGGTGTGCCAACAGGCGGATCTACATATACCGTAGCAGGAGCAGGTCTTGGGCACAATGTCGGTATGAGCCAATACGGCGCAAAGGGCATGGCAGAGGCAGGGTTTAACTATAAGGACATTGTTATGCACTACTACACAGGTATAGATTTGTACAAGCTTATCGGAACAGACGGGACGATCGAGTATATCGAATACACTCCAAGACCTGTTATTGCAGGGGAAGCACCGTCAGATCAACCGATTGAGCCTGAAGTACCTGTCGAGCCACAGCCTGAGCCGGAGCCCGAACCCGAGCCGACAGAGCCGACAGACGGCGATGCGGCATATGGCGATCAAGACTACGACTACACAAAGCCCCCACCGGGGACATGATTTTAAAGACAAGGAAATGTTATTTTGAAAAAAAGTGATTTTTACTACGATCTACCCGAAGAATTAATAGCGCAAACCCCTCTTGAAAAAAGAGACAGCTCGAAACTTCTGACCCTTGATAAAAAAACAGGGGAGACTGAGCACAAGAGCTTTTCGGATCTGCCTTCTCTACTTAGAGAAGGGGATATACTGGTGCGCAACGACAGCCGTGTTATTCCTGCACGTATATTCGGTTACAGGCAGTCGGGCAGTGCGGCGATAGAGTTTTTGCTCTTAAAAGAGCTTGAAGACGGTGTGTGGGAGTGCATGGTGCGACCCGGAAAAAAGGCAAAGACAGGTGTTGTGTTTTCCTACGGCGCAGGCCTTACAGGAGAGGTATTGGGCTCGCTTGAAGGAGGGCTTCGTGCCGTTAAAATGTCCAAAAGCGGCATAGAGCTACTGAAGACCCTCGAAGAAATAGGCAAAATGCCACTGCCGCCATATATAACAGAAGAGCTGGCAGACGGCGAGCGGTATCAAACGGTATATTCTAAGAATGTAGGCTCTGCCGCAGCGCCAACCGCTGGACTTCACTTTACCGAAGCGCTCTTTGACGAGATAAGAGCAAAGGGTGTCGAGGTAGTCTCTGTCACGCTCCACGTTGGGCTTGGCACATTTCGCCCTGTCAAGGAGGACGATTTAACCTCGCACCACATGCACAGCGAATGGTGCACCGTAAGCCCTGAAACGGCGGCCGCTGTAAATCGTGCCAAAGAGAGGGGCGGTCGGGTTATAGCTGTCGGTACGACAAGCCTTAGAACGCTTGAATCCATGACGGAGGGAGGCCTTCTTATGGCAGGATCTAAGGATACCGATATATTTATATATCCGCCTTACGACTTTAAAATTACAGACGGGATTGTTACAAATTTTCATCTTCCGGAAAGTACACTGCTAATGCTGATCTCTGCTCTTGCAGGGAGGGAGAATGTCCTTGCGGCATATAGCGAGGCGGTAAAGGAGCGGTACAGATTTTTTTCCTTTGGCGATGCCATGTTTATATCTTGATTTTATCGGGAGATAGATATAACTAAGCCGATTTTGAAGGTTCAAGTGGTGATATTGATCTAATGCCATTAGTGTGATAGATGTAATCCGAGCCTTTAAGGAAAAATACCAAAACAAAAACACGGAGTTAATATATGTTTGAATTACTAAAAACAGACGGACACGCAAGGCGTGGTAGATACACTACAAAACACGGCGTTATAGAAACCCCTGTCTTTATGAATGTCGGCACAGCCGCCGCAATAAAGGGTGGGCTGTCGTCCTTTGACTTGAAGGATATAAAATGCCAAGTGGAGCTTTGTAATACCTATCATCTTCACTTAAGACCGGGCGACGAGGTCGTTGCCAAAATGGGTGGGCTTAGAAATTTCATGGGATGGGACGGCCCTGTGCTGACAGACAGTGGCGGTTTTCAGGTCTTTTCCCTTTCTAAACTGCGCAAGATTACAGAAGAAGGGGTAACATTTGCATCGCATATAGACGGCAGGAAAATTTTTATGGGCCCTGAGGAGAGCATGAAGATACAGGAAAACCTCGGCTCGACCATCGTTATGGCTTTTGACGAATGCGTGGAAAACCCTGCTCCCAGAGATTATGTCAAAGCAAGCTCTCTGCGTACGCTCAGATGGGCGCAAAGATGCAAAGATAGTATCGGTGAGGGGCAACTGCTCTTTGGTATAAATCAAGGTGGCACATATAAGGATATTAGAGTGGAAAATGCAAAGGCGCTATCCGATATGGGTTTTGACGGGTATGCGATAGGCGGCCTTGCTGTGGGCGAGCCTGCCGAGGTTATGTACGACATTATAGAAACGGTAGAGCCGCATTTGCCAAAAGACGGTTCGAGATACCTAATGGGGGTCGGTACGCCCTGCAATATTTTAGAAGCGGTCGCTCGTGGAGTCGACTTTTTCGACTGCGTTATGCCCTCGAGAAATGCTCGTCACGGGCATATAAACACGTGGGAGGGTATTATTAACATCAACAATGCAAAACACAAGGAGGACAACTCGCCGCTTGACAGTCAGTGTGATTGCCCTACATGCAAAAATTTCTCAAGGGCATACTTGCACCACTTGAAAAAGGCAGGGGAGATGCTTTACAACAGGCTTGCTGTTATGCATAATTTGTATTTTTATAATACACTTTTAGAGAAGATAAGAGAGGCGATAGAGCAAGAGTGCTATCCGCAACTTCTTGCAAAGTATCTGCCGATACTCGACAAACGCATATAACGAGCGGCATAAAAACGGAGGGAAATTATGTATTCAATTCTATCCGAATATTACGACGACCTAATGGAGGTCGACTATCAAGGCTTTCATGAGCTGTACAAATCTATTTTTGCAAAATACCAAATATCACCAGAAATAATACTCGACCTTGCTTGCGGTACAGGGAAAATGGCAGAGCTATATCAAGCAAAACACGAGGTGATAGCGATAGACATATCGCCCGAAATGTTATCTGTGGCGAGAGAGCGGCTCTTGCCAGAGACGCTTGTTTTGTGCATGGATATGCGAGAGCTCGACCTCTATGGCACGATAGATGCATGTACTTGCACCCTCGACGGAATGGGCTCCATGCTTACCGAGGGGGACTTTTTGTCGGTGATAGAGCGTGTAAATCTATTTTTGTCAAAGGGTGGCATCTTTATATTCGATTTGATTTCGGAAGAAAAATTTACAAACGAGCTCGACGGGCGCTCTTATTTCTACGACACGGAAGATGTCTCTTGCGTATGGCAGAGTGCAGTTGTAGAGGGCATTTGCAATTTCAGCTTGACATATTTTGTCCCGACAGACGATCTGTACGAGCGGTACGACGAAGAATTTTGCGAGCGTGTATGGAAAGGGGACGAAGTGGAAAATCTAATAGTAAAGGGCGGTATGGAACTGCTTGAAGTTATAGAGGAAACAGGCCGCACTCATTACATTTGCAAAAAGGGTAAAAACACGGGTAACTTGGATTAATAAATTTTATCTAAATTATATATACAAAAAAAGGATTGACAATATGAACTTTATTTCGATGATTTCAGAGGACGGATTTGTCCACGCAATGGCAATAGACGGCAGGGAGATATGCGAGGAGGCTCGCAAAATACACGACAGCTTCCCTGTTGCAACTGCGGCACTCGGTCGCTCCCTTATGGCGGCCTCGCTGCTCGGTGGTATGCTAAAGGTAGATGGGGGATCGCTAACCCTTAGAATAAAGGGTGACGGCCCATTAGAGGGCATTACATGCGTTTCTGACGAGCACGGCAATGTTAGGGGGTACTGCGGCAACCCTCAGATCGAACTGCCCTTAAATGGCAACGGAAAGCTCGATGTGGCGACTGCTGTCGGTAGAGAGGGGTATGTTAGCGTTGTTAAAGATCTGCGCATGAAGGAGCCCTATGTCGGTCAGACTCCAATTGTATCGGGAGAAATAGCGGAAGATGTGGCAAACTATCTTTTTCAAAGCGAGCAAACAGCCTCTGCACTTGCTCTTGGCGTGCTTGTCGACCGTGATTACAGCGTTAAAGTGGCAGGTGGGTATTTAATTCGCCCCATGCCCGGTTGTCCTGAAGATGTTATGCGTATGCTCGAAGGAGCGCTCTACACAGCCGACCCTGTTACCGAGATGCTCGGCGAAGGAATGTCGGCCGAGACAATGTTGAAACTTTTGTTACCCGGATTTAAGCTCTCTGTTATCGACCGAGAGGAGAGAAAATATTTTTGTACTTGTTCGAGAGAAAGGACAGAAAAGGCACTTATTTCGCTCGGAAGGGTCGAACTTGAGAAAATTTCTTCGGAACAAAAGGAGACCGAAATCCTCTGTGAGTTCTGCAAAAAAGCCTATTTATTTACAGATGACGATATAAAATCTCTGCTTTTTTAAAATTTTTTAAAAAAAGTTTAAAAAAAGTGTTGACATTTGGTATGATATGCCTTATACTAATCTACGTCGCCGATACACAGAGCAAACATGAAGATGGGAGCATAGCTCAGCTGGGAGAGCATCTGCCTTACAAGCA
>CAYJFK010000065.1:0-12539 GCA_964369475.1 uncultured Oscillospiraceae bacterium
CATCAGGGTGCCCCTTGGCGTTAAATTCCCGCCCCGAGGGCGTTAAAATCAGCTTTGCTGATTTCTTCATCTTGGAGAAAACACCTTTTCTCCAAGATGAAGGCGATGTGATCTTTTCACATCGCCTTCATTATATTAAAAACTATGACTCTCCAAGTAGTTTATTAAGTTCTTCTTTAAATGTGTTAAGATCCCTAAACTGGCGATAAACGGAGGCAAAGCGGACATAGGCGACTTCGTCTACGTCCTTTAACCTAACCATAATAAGTTCGCCTATCTCGCTCGATGTTATCTCCCTATCAAGAGTTCCGGAAAGCTGTGTCTCAACATCGTCTACAAGCTCCTCTATCGTCTTAACAGAAATAGGGCGCTTCTCACAAGCTCTCATGACACCTCTAAGTAGCTTCGTTCTATCAAATGCTTCTCGGCTCATGTCCTTTTTTACTACCATTATAGGGACATTCTCTATTATCTCGTATGTAGTAAACCTCTTACCGCACGAAAGGCACTCTCTACGCCTGCGTATACTTGCCCCTTCATCGGTAGGTCTCGAATCTATAACCTTACTCTCGGCATATCCACAAAAACAACATTTCATAATGTTAATCACCTACTAAAACTCATAAATTATGTTAAATTATAACATAACGGTTATCCTAAATCAAGCTTTGCAGATCTAATTTCGACAGAATATAGTTTTAATTACATCTATAATGTTAATAGATACGTTACATACATAGCCAATCTTCGACTATATCAGGTATCGAGGTAATTGTTACCTCGTAATCTGACAGCAGCTTAACGAGGTTCATAACACGAAGCTTCACACTGCTAAGATCATTTATAATTAAACTCTCACCTGTGTTCTTGTTAACGACGGCAATGCCGTACGAATCTCCCGTAGTAGTCAAGCTGTATCTGTACTTTTCTTCCCCCACACTTTTAGACTCTACGAGCACTTCCCAATACATAAGTTTCCCCTCCGATGTTTTGTTACTGATATTCTACTACACAGAGGAGAAAAATGGAATATATAACTCATAGCAAAATTCGACATTATTCGACAAAAAATTCAAAATGTATTATGTTGCAATAAAAAATAATGTATAAATTAAATACTTGCCGACTTTTATTAAATTATAGCCCTAAAAACAAGAAGAGTTTAATTTATCTCATACTTGTTTTTAGGGCTATCGTAATTGTAGAAAAAACGCTACAATTTTTGTTTATATTTGTGCGATGCTCTATTCCGGTCTCATTGTCGGGAATAAAAGTACATCTCTTATAGAGTAACTGTCGGTAATTAACATGGCAAGCCTGTCTATGCCAATGCCCAAACCACCAGTAGGCGGAAGACCATATTCAAGAGCGTTGATGTAATCGGTGTCCATCATCGATGCTTCTTCATCGCCCCCGTCCCTAAGGCTCTGTTGACGCTCAAAGCGCTCCTTCTGGTCGATCGGGTCGTTTAGCTCGGAGAAGGCGTTAGCGAACTCTCTGCCCGTTATAAAGAGCTCAAAACGCTCTGTAAGCTCAGGCTTTGATGGTATACGCTTTGCAAGGGGAGAGATTTCGACAGGGTATTCTGTGATATATGTCGGCTGAATAAGGTTGTGTTCAACCTTTTCGTCAAAGCAGATTGCAATAAGATCACCTCTCGAGGGCTTTCCATCAAAGTGAATGCCCGCTGCCTTAACGGCCGCTCTTGCTTCTTCGTCTGTCTTTATCTCGTTAAAGTCGACACCTGCATACTTCTTAACAGAATCTATCATGGAAATTCTGTTAAAGGGAGGCGTTAGATCGACCTCTGTTCCTTGATACATTGTCTTGGTAGATCCGTTTACCTTTAAGCATACCTCAGATAGCATCTCCTCTACAAGCACCATGATGTCCCTGTAATCGGCATATGCCTCGTATAGCTCTATCGTTGTAAACTCGGGGTTGTGCTTAATGCTCATGCCCTCGTTACGGAAGATACGGCCTATCTCGTAGACCTTTTCAAGGCCACCAACAATAAGCCTCTTTAGGTGAAGCTCAGTTGCAATTCTAAGATACATGTCCAAATCAAGGGTATTGTGATGCGTCATAAATGGCTTTGCATTTGCGCCACCTGAAATGTTGTGAAGAATGGGGGTCTCGACCTCGATGTATCCACGATCGTCCAAAAACTCTCTTATATAACGAATAATCTTGCTACGCTTTATAAATGTCTCTTGAACATCTGTGTTCATTATTAAATCGACATAACGCTGACGGTATCTAAGGTCTACATCCTTAATGCCGTGGAACTTTTCAGGTAGCGGACGGAGCGACTTGGCAAGCATTATAATTTCGCTTGCCTGCACCGAAATCTCGCCCCTGCGTGTTCTAAAAACTGTGCCCTTAACGCCGGCGATGTCGCCTATGTCCCACTTTCTAAAATCGGCATATGCATCCTCGCCAATGTCGTTTATCTTAACATATATCTGCACACGGCCGTCTCTGTCCTTTAAATCAAAGAAGGAGGCCTTGCCCATCTCTCTCCTCGACATAATACGACCTGCAATAGAGACCTCTTTGCCTTCCATCTCCTCGAAATTATTTAAAATTTCAAAGGCACAGCTGTCTCTCTCGTACTTAACAATCTCAAATGGGTCTCTGCCCTGTGCTTGCAAATCAAAAAACTTCTCACGTCTAATTCTTAGAATTTCATTTAATTCTTCTCTTGGGGCTACTTCAGAAATCTCTGTTTCTTCTACTTGGTTTTGATTATTATTAAGATCCATTATTATAACTTCCTCTCTATCTATGTGCATCTTTGTCGAGCTCTATTTCGAGCACCTTTAAATGAACAGAACCGCCCGGGGTATCGACAGATACCTCGTCCCCAACTTTTTTTCCTAAAAGTGCTGCACCTATCGGCGACTCTCTCGACACAGTGTTGGACTCGGGCGTGCTAGATGCAGAGCCTACTATTTTATAGCTAATCTCCTCGTCGAACTCTTTGTCGTATACCTTAACGACAGAGCCAACATTAACCTTGTCTTTATCTATTTCATTTTCGTCCACAACTTTAGCATTGTTAAGAATTACATCGTTTTGTGCAATCTCTGCTTCTAAAATTGCTTGCTCGTTTTTAGCATCATCATATTCGGCATTTTCTGAAAGGTCTCCGAAACCCCTCGCCTGTTTAAGGCTGTCCGCCACTTCTTGACGGCGTTTGGTTACAAGGTATTCCTGACGCACTTCAAGCGCCTCGAATTCTTTTTTGGTCATTATAATTTCATTTTGAACAGCCATAATATCTCCTTTTCGGGGTTTAATTTTTGCACATTACATCCTTAGATTATACGACAAACTTAATATTATGTCAATAGTATTAAGCCTGTAATATGCCTTTTACGGACAATTAACATATGTTTATATAAGCATATACGGTTTAAAAGAATTTGTTACGTCTCTGTCGGCAACTTCAAATATAAGTGTGGTCTTTTCAAGCATGGAGAGCTGACGTGGGAGCGGCAAGGCAGGCGGCAGACTTAGTGTCATTGAGCGGAACATGCGACCGTCGAGCGGCATGTAGTTCTCCCCTGTTAGATTTACCGATACCCTCGCACTTCCCCTGTACCCTTCCTTGCAATCGAGTATTAAGGCAACATCGCTTTTAAAATGCGAAACCGACATCGTACGAACTGCAAGACCTGTTTCGGACATAAGCCTCTCGGTTAAAGGGTCGGCTATTCTTCCCTTTGATGTCATAAGGTGTAGCACCTTTGCATTTTGCGAGGCGCAGAGCAAGAGCTCGTAACTAAGCAGCTCTGCATTTAGGTCTACAATTGTCACCTTGCGCTCTTTTATAGGCACACCGCACAGGTCACAAGCACGCTTTAGCATGTGATTTACCAGTTTATAGCTATGGTCTCTCTCCATTATTATTCGCAGACCTAACGCCTTTACCACATCATTTACACAAGGTATCATAATTTCAAGCTGACGGCTGATAAAAACGCTCGTAGCTCCCTGTTTTTTAAGCATCTGCCTGAGCTTTTTCGAAAATCTTCGCTCGCTTTTAGGCATACCGATAGCCGCCACTATAAAAGAGCCTCCAACATTTGGCGGAAGCACCGAGCGGCTTATTTCAAAATTATTACCGGATAAACCTTTATCATATACAATTAAAACGACCATAATACCACCTCAATTAGTAGTATTACGGCCGTTAAAATTTTAGAACGGTTTCGACATAGCTTTGCAAATTATCATTAAAATCGCCAAACGTGTCTACTAAATTCAATATCGGTCATTCGTACTTAACGGGATAATCCTTTGCCTGCATACCCGATTCAAGTGCCTCTATGGCGGCTTGCAGTTGAGTATCTTCTTCGTAGGTAAGGTAATATGTCTTGTATTCAAGCTCCTCGGGAAGGGCGATGTCGATATGGGGGAAAACGCCTATTCCGTTATAATTTATGCCCGAAGGTGGGTTGTAAAGTGCGTTTGTAAGATGTACTGCCGTGCCGTCTCCAAGCGGATAGGTCGTCTGCATACTGCCCTTGCCAAAGGTCTTGTCGCCAACAAGTATAGCCTTGTCGTAGTCTCTTAGCGTTGCGGCAAATAGCTCTGCGGCGCTGTATGTCTCTCCGTTTATAAGGACAGCCATTGGCAAATTAAGCTCCGACGATCCCGAGTCCATTGTCTCAACAGTGCCATCTTTATAGACAATTTCAATAACATTTCCCGAAGGTACAAGTGTATCGAGTATATCGACAATCGTGTTAAGCTCGCCGCCTAAGTTGTTGCGAACATCAAAGACAATTCCCTTAACTCCTTGGCTCATCAAATCTTGCACCGCATTTAGAAATTGGTCATATGTCGGATAATCGAACTCCAAAATCCTAATGTAGCCATAGCCGTTATCCATCATGTTATGTTCAACAGAGAGCCTCATAAAGCTGTCTCTCGTAACGGAAAAGTCTATTAGCTCACCATCTCTGTCGACAGTGAAAATGGCATCTGTGCCGCCTTCGCCAAGCAGTGCATCTACCGCAACTTCATATCCCATTTCAGCGACCGACTCGCCTTCGATTTGCACAATCAAATCACCCGGCATAAGGCCTGCATTGTTGGCAGGCGATCCTGACATTATGTGAACAATTCTAATAAGCTCATCATCTGCCGCATAGTTTACACGAATTCCAATGCCCTCGAAATTGCCTGTAAGCTCGTATGTTGCATCTGCATATGCCTCCTCGTCGAGGTAGTAGCTGTAATCGTCCTCAAGCCCATGAACAAGGCCTGTAAGCATCCATGTTTCGAGTTTATCATCGTCAAACTCGTGGACAAACTCGTCCTTAATAAGTTCCTCAACATCTTGCAGTTTCTCGTATTCGTCTTCCATCTCACCGGCCTTGATAAGAGTGTTGTTTATAGTGCTCTTAAAGCCGATAAGTGTTCCCGTAAATGTAAGCGACGACGCAACGGCAACGCAGAGAATTATGGTTAGTAAAGAATAGCGTTTTCTCATAATATCAATGTAGCTCTTTCCCCTGAAACGATCAGGCGCATTTTTTCATGAATAACGAGAGAGTTTCCCCCCTCGTTATTATGTCTAATATTTAAATAATATATATTATATAATATCAGGTAATTTTTTATTCGAAGAAATTATAATCCAACCTACGAAACAATCATAGTCAAGCTAGGGTGATAGATGTAATCCGAACCCTACGGCGAGATATAGTCGAGAGGCTCTACGCTGTCGCCATTTATTCTTATTTCAAAATGCAAGTGGTTACCTGTCGATAGTCCCGTAGTTCCGACAAGTCCGATCTTCTGTCCCTTAGCGACAGCTGTGCCCTCCCCTACAATTGCCGAGGATTGAAGATGCGCATAGAAGGAAGCTATGCCGCCGCCGTGGTCTATAAGTATGTAGTTGCCCCAAGCACTGCTGTATCCTGTTTTAAGAACTGTTCCCGATCCGACAGCAAGAATCTGTGTTCCGCCTGCCGCTGCAATGTCTATTCCTGTGTGCATTTTATATACCCCTGTTACAGGATGAGTTCTCATTCCGAATGGACTAGATACTCTGCTGTAACCTGGGGTCGGCCATATCATAACGCCGCCTACATAGTCGGAAGGTGCAAGCGAGATAAGAAGCTGGCGCATCTCCTCGTTTAGCCTTTCTTCTTCAGCTTCTGCCTCTTTGTATAGTGCTTGAAGGCGGTCTATATCAGACTCGAGCTCGTCGATATACTGCTCTGCCTCAACAGATGCCGTTTGAAGCGAACCCTTGTCGGTTTCTGCCGAATTTTTCAGTTCTTCTTGTATTACCTTGCTCTGCTCAATAGATGCCTTAATATCTAAGATATCTGCCTTTGCAACTCTTAGAGATTCAATTAAATTCTCGTCGTATGCCGCAATTGCCGCTACATTGTCGAGCTGAGTTAGAAGGTCTGTAAGCGACTCCGAGCCAAAGATAACATCAAGGTATGTAAGCCCGCCCTTCATTTGGTTTTGGCGCATACGCTCCATATACATCTCTGTTTGATAGTCTATATCGGCCTGAACAACATTGCTCTCCGATTCCTTTTGCTCGATTTCAAGAGAATATTCGTTAATCATATCGTCCATAACATCTATCCTGCTTGTGAGATTGTTAATCTGCTGTTCGAGCTGGCTCTTTTTTTGCACTTCGCTGTCCTTGGTGCTTTCGTTATTTTTAATATCGTCTTGCAGTCTCTCCTGCTCTTTTGCTAGCTCCTCAAGCTTATTTTCGAGCTCGCCAAGTTGATTGTCGGCCGCAAGTACGCTTAGAATTACCGGTGCGACAAAGGCAAGCACAAAAATAACAGCCAAGAATATAGAGACATTTTTTGTAAACTTCTTAGAAAACATAACTACTCCTTTCAAAGTCCGCTTTTTAAATTATATAACAAATCTGTGTAATATGTGTGAATTCAAAATAAATTTTGCATTTGGGGTCAAGCTATCTTGCCACAAGTAAGCCTGTATTACGTGTCAAGATACTTGCGAATGGAAATTCCGCTTCCGATAACACCGACAGCTATACCACAGGCAAGAAATGCCGCCGCAAGAGACATATACACGCTTTCGAATGTCAAAATTGTAAGACTGCTAAGCACAGGCGCAAGTTCTTCTACAACATATGTGTAAGCATACCATTCTACACCAAATGCAAGTGCAGCCGCAAGTATTCCTATAAACATGCCCTCGTATATAAAAGGCCATCTAACAAACCAGTCGGTAGCACCTACAAACTTCATTATATTGATCTGCCGCCTATTCATAAAACGTGCAATTTTTATCGTGTTAACAATAATAAATAGCGAGGCAATAAGCATAAGACCCATAATCCAGTAGCAAACAAAGTATATGGCATTTGCAGTTTGTTCTATTCCCTCTATTATATCAGCCCTTGCCCTAATTCTAAAGATCCCGTCGAGCTGTTCGAGCTGGTATAGCGTTTCTTCGTATATGCTTATATCCTTCATTGACAAAGTATAATACGCAAGCAGAGGATTAACCCCTTGTGCTTCTAAGTCCGAATAAAGGTCGGCCTCGTCGGCATAGTCTGCCTTGTACTGCTCGAATGCCTGATCCTTGGAAACATAAACATATTGGTCGACATTTTCCATAGACCCAAGATGCGCCCCTATCGCAGTTATCTCGTCGTCGGTTAGATCTTCGTTTAAAAATAAAACCGTTTCGTTTTCCGTTTGCAGAATTTTTATATTCTCGTCGACATTGCGATACACAAGCCAAAAATTACCTATAATAAAAAGACATGCAGCAAGCACACCTACTGCCGCCATAGACACATATTTATTAGACCAAAAATATTTGCAACCTTGAACAAAAAAATAACCTATATTACTGATCACTGTACTGCCCTTCCGTTCTGTCGCTAACTATTCGACCATCCTCTATATAAATTACCCTCTTTTTTAATGCATTAACAAGATTTTTCTCGTGCGTCACAACGAGCACCGTCGTATTGCGCTTGTTAATCTCGTTTAACAGCCCCATAATTTCCCACGACATACGGGGATCGATATTTCCTGTCGGCTCGTCTGCTATTAGAAATAGCGGATTGTTTACAAGCGCTCTTGCTAGGGCGACTCTCTGCTGTTCTCCGCCCGAGAGCTCCTCGGGAAAATCTTTTGCCTTTCCTGTTAGATTCATAAGCTTTAAGACATAAGGCACTCGCCTTTTTATCGTACTACGAGAGCTGTTTGTAACCTTCATGGCAAATGCCACGTTGTCGTATACATTCATCTCGTTAATAAGCCTAAAATCTTGGAAAACAATGCCCATCTTGCGCCTAAAGTAAGGTATATCCCTATGCTTTAGCTTAGACAGGTCGGAATTTCCCACAGTAATCTTGCCGGAAGTTGGCTCCTCCTCCATCATGAGGAGCTTAATCAATGTCGATTTACCCGCACCAGACGGGCCGACAATAAAGACAAATTCACCGTCTTCTACCTTTAGGTTTATATCTTCAAGCGCCTTTGTCCCGTTGTCGTATACTTTTGAAACGCCGGTTAGTTCAATCATATTACTTCCCCATAAATCATACGTCAATAAAGTTGTATTAAAAGGAGTATCGCCAAAAAAGATGCAATAAAAGACTAAAAAGGCGCTTTGCCAAATCTTCAGGAGGTACTGCCCACCTAAAATGCCAAAAACCCCTTTAAAGCCTGTCCATTATTAAATTAATATTTCTTGTCGTTAGCAGTTAGATAGCTGTTGACCATAAGTGCCATTTTAAAAACAATAGCATTGTCGAAATCTCTAATATCAAGCCCTGTAAGCTTTTTGATCTTCTCAAGCCTGTAAACAAGGGTGTTTCTATGAACAAAGAGCTTTCTTGCAGTTTCCGAAACATTAAGGCTGTTTTCAAAGAACTTCTCTATTGTTATAAGCGTTTCGTCGTCGAGATATTCAATAGAGCCCGATTTAAAGACCTCCACTAAAAACATCTCGCAAAGTGTTGTCGGCATCTGATAGATAAGGCGGCCTATGCCGAGATTATCGTAGCTCATAACATGTTTGCCCTTGTTAAATACGCTGCCTATATCGAGCGATAGTTGAGCTTCTTTATATGCCCTTGCAAGCTCCCTTAAATTTGCAGCGGGAAGGCTTAGTCCTACCGTGCATTTTATACCGCTAACTTGATTTATCGAATCCACAAGGTTGCCTGCAATTCTAAATGTATCGTCTATATCGGCATTGCCCATCTCTGAAACGACTGCAACTTCCTTTTCGCTAACGCTAACAATGTACTCCTTGCCGTTCTCACCGAGAGCTTGAGTTACAATGTCGGAGAGCAGACCCTTAACTTTATTTTCAACAGATACAATCATAACAAAGCGCTTTGCATCGTAAGCAAAACTAAGGTCTTTCGCCTTGGCATAGACATCGCTCGGTAGGATATTGTCGAAAAGTATGTTCTTTATAAAATTGTTCTTATCATATTTGTCGTCAAAAAACTGTTTTAAGTTCCATAGAGAAACAGAAATTGCAGCGGCGCATTGCTCGGAAACCTCATCTGTTCCCGCAACATAAGCATAATGCCCGTTTACCCTATCCGGCCCAAGCGGTTTGTAGGTATAACCTTCAATTTTAATAAAGCCACCCTCGTCGGTCGCTGTATGGAGGAGCCCTTCAACAGTATTTCCAATGTCCGAAAGATTGCTACAAGCTACAATAGCCCCGTTATCATCTACAACGCCTATCTCGCGCTTCATGACCTCTTTTAGCTGATGAATTACACCTTGGAAAAAACGGGTTGCCATGCGTGCACCTCCAAAAATCTTATATTTTTTGTTCAACTACTCTAATATATTACCACATAATTTAGTAACATGCAACACCATTAACAAAATAAAATGCTTTTTTTTGAGTATTTTTATTATATATTGTAAATAGAGCATCTATTTTGTAAATAAGAGGTCTGTAGTATTGTATAGAGATATTTCGTTAAATAAATAACCTATTAATCAATTTTGAGTAAAAGTATTTAGAGCGAAATGGCATAAGATAGATAATATCCGAAGATAGCAATATACGACTGCTCGTCAAGACAGTAAACAGAATATGATTTTTTTCTCATTGTCAAAAGAAATATTTTCATACAAGATATAAATATTGCTTATATCACAGGATTTCTTTTATTTCATTTCTACTTTTAATGGGTTAATGGCCAATAATCACTTTGCACAAAAAAATACAATGACAAAGCAAAATCTTTGTCATTGCATTTTTAAAAAAACTAATTATTACTGACTGATTCTGATGGTTGGGACAGGATTTGTGGGCAAGAAGGGTGTTTCGCTCTGCGTGGCAACTGTCGGGTTGACCAGTGCAAGAGCCAAAACCTCGTCTACATGCTTAACAAAGTGGAAGTTTAGCGCCTTAGCTACTTCTGCATCTACTTCCTCTATGTCAGCCCTATTTTCTTCGGGCAATATAACAAAGGTAAGTTCTTCCCTTAAAGCGGCCATTGTTTTTTCCTTAAGTCCGCCTATCGCAAGCACTCTGCCCCGAAGGGTGACCTCACCTGTCATAGAAACGTCCCCTCTTACAGGACGGCCTGTTAGAGCCGACACGATGGCAGTCGTTACAGCTATACCTGCCGATGGGCCATCTTTGGGGATTGCCCCTTCAGGGAAGTGAATGTGTATATCGGAATTTTTGTAAAATTCGCAGTCTATTCCAAGTTCTGCGCAACGGCTTCTAACATAGGAGACAGCCGCATTACAAGACTCCTTCATAACATCGCCCAAAGAGCCTGTAAGGTTGAGTTTTCCAGTACCCTCGACGACAGCGACCTCGATTTGAAGCACCTCTCCGCCGACAGAGGTCCAAGCAAGACCGTTGCAAAGCCCCACTTCGTTCTTGTGGGTAATGTCTTCCCTTTTAAATCTGCGTGGGCCGAGCAGATCTTGCAAATTTGTCGGTGTAATGGTCAAAGACTTTACAAGCCCTTCGACCTTCTTTATTGTCGCTTTGCGGCAACAAGTAGCTATATGACGTTCGAGCGTTCTAACGCCCGATTCTCTTGTATACCCGTCTATAATCTCAGCAACAGCAGTGCTTTCGAACTTAACATCTCGCTTTGTAAGGCCGTGTTTTTTAACCTGCTTTGGAATCAAATGCCTCTCGGCAATGTGAAGCTTTTCATTGTTGGTATAGCTCGACAGCTCAATTATTTCCATTCTGTCAAGTAGTGGTCTTGGTATTGTGTCCTTATTATTTGCCGTTGTTATAAACATAACATCCCTTAAATCGAAGGGGATTTCTATATAATGGTCTCTAAATGTGTGGTTTTGCTCTGTGTCTAAAACCTCTAAAAGAGCGGCGGCAGGGTCTCCCCTCATGTCGGAGGTAAGCTTGTCGATTTCGTCGAGCAATATTATCGGATTAGCACTTTTCGCCTGTCGAAGTGCCGCAACAATTCTACCTGGCATTGCGCCTATATATGTCTTGCGGTGACCTCTTATCTCGGCCTCATCTCTAACGCCACCAAGCGAAATTCGAGCAAACTTACGCCCTATTGCACCCGCAATAGAGGTCGCAATAGAGGTCTTGCCAACACCGGGAGGCCCTACAAGGCAGAGCACTTGACTGTTTTTACCCTCCGTCATACGCTTAACGGCGAGATATTCGAGAATTCTCTCCTTAACCTTATCAAGCCCAAAGTGGTCTTTATCGAGCTTTGCCCTCGCTTTGGAAATATCTATCTTATCCTTTGTCTTTTCGTTCCACGGCAAATCAAGGCAGGCATCGAGATAGCCTCTGATAACTGTCGCCTCGGAAGAAGAACTGCTCATTCGTGAAAGTCTCTTTGCCTCTTTGTTTAGATGAAGGGCAGACTCCTCGGGCAGATTAAGCGCTGCTATCTTCTTTTTATATACCTGCACCTCGTCTTGCACGCTCTCGGCCTCTCCAAGTTCCTCTTGGATAACCTTCATTTGCTCTCTAAGGTAGTATTCACGCTGATTTTGGTCTATTTGCTCCCTAACTTGCTCGTGAATACTGTTTTCAACCTTTAATATTTCCACTTCGTTGTATAGCAGCGCCACAAGCTCTTTTCCACGCTCTATCGGATCTATTGTCTCTAAAATTACCTGCTTTAAATCGTGCCCCAAGTTTAGGTTTGCCACAATAAAATCGCAAAGCTCACCAGGCTCAGAGGCCGCCATAACGGCCATAAATGCATCTGGCGAAAGCTTGGGCCCATATGTCATGTACTCGTCAAAGGCATTTCTAATCTCTCTAAGAACTGCCTCGACAGCAGTTTCATCTTCGCTTAAAACTTCGTCTATCGGCTCGACCACAACTTGATGGAAGTGCCTTCCTGACACAATTTCACGCACCCTTGCACGAGAAGTGCCCTCGACCATAACTCGGATATTATCACCCGACAGCCGAAGGACTTGTTTTACCGTTGCAACAACGCCATATTCGTATATATCATCAATCCCCGGATCGTCTACCGACATCTCCCTTTGGGACACAAGAAAAACTGGATTGCCGTT
>CAYJFK010000066.1:0-3767 GCA_964369475.1 uncultured Oscillospiraceae bacterium
TTACGCACACTGCGCCTAGCGAGTATTTTTTCTAACATTTTATCTTTTTCCTTTCCCTTTTTTGTTAAGTAATAAGTAATAGTGAATAAGTAATAACTATGGTAGTAAATTGCCAAAGGCAATTTACATTATATATAATATTAAAATTGCTTCAGCAATTTTTTCCATAGTTATTACTTCTTACTTCTTACCTATTACTTATACACCTACTCATAAAGCAAAACTTCCAGCTCCGCATATATCTCCTCGACCTTATCCCTTAGCTCTAGCTCCATTTGGGTTAGTTTTTCTAAGGCTTCGTAGTCGGTTGAGGAGTTTTCCATTTCCTTGGAAATGCCTGCAATCTCTTTTTCTTTTGCCTCTATCTCCTTTTCGAGGGAGGCGATTTTGCGCTCTTTGTTGCGTATCGCTTTTGGGGAGAGGGGTTGCCCTGCCTTTTTTTCCTCTTGTTTTGGCGGTTTTGGGGGTGGGGTTTCGGCTTGTTTTTGTCGATAGCTTTCAAAATCGCCTACATGCTCCTTTATCGTGCCGCCGCCTACCGCCCAGATGCGGCCTGCAAAGCGTGAAATAAAATAGCGGTCGTGGCTTACAAATATCATTGCGCCATCGTATTCTTCAAGCGTGTTCTCTATCCACTCTCTCGAATCTATGTCGAGGTGATTTGTCGGCTCGTCGAGCAAGAATAGGTTTATCGGCTCGAAACTGAGTAGGCAGAGCTTTAGCCGTGAGAGCTCGCCACCCGACAGACTCTTTACAAGTTTAAAGACATCTTCCCCACGAAAATCGTATGCCGCAAGGCGGTCTCTTGCTATCTGCGCCGTTACAGGGTGGGCATATAGCACTGTGTCTACAAGGTTTCGCTCGGTATGCTTAAACTCTACCGTCTGCGGTAGGTGGCCGACCTTGACATTTGCGCCCCATTTTAGGCGGCCGCTATCTTGCTTTTTCTCGCCTGTAAGCAGCTTGAAAAATGTCGTCTTGCCTGCGCCGTTGTCGCCAAGCAGTGCCACACGCTCGCCTGCCTTTAGCTCTAAATTTACATTTTCTATAATTGGGCTGTCGTAGCCTGCCGCTATCTCTATAACGCTAAGCACATCAAAGCCTGTTCTGCCGCCGTCGTTTATAACGCCGTGTATCATGCGCTTGTCCCGTACCATGCGCTCGGTGCGGTTTTCACGGAGCTTATCAAGGCGCTTTCGCATCGATAGGGCGGCACGGGAGAGGCGCTCTGTCTGTATTCCCCAGCCGAGTAGCCGCTCGGACACTCGGGCAAGGCGGTTTATCTCTGTTTGTTCCTTGTCGAATGCCTTTTGCAGTTGCTCCTCCCTTGCCTCTTTCCACTCCATGTATTCGCTGTAATTGCCGTTTAGCGAGGTAATGCCGCCTACTGCAAGCTCGATTATTCTGGTGGCGACCCTGTCTAAAAAGTACCTGTCGTGGCTTATAAGCAGTACAGTGCCCTTGTAGTTTGCCAAAAATTCCTCGATCCATTCGATAGAGCGCATGTCGAGATGGTTTGTCGGCTCATCGAGTAGTAGCAGATCGGGGGAGGATAAAATTATTCTTGCAAGGTTTACCTTTGTCTTCTCACCGCCCGACAGACCGTTGAACTCCCTCGACAAAAATTCCTCGGTAAAGGCAAGGCCTGACACGGTGCGGTTGTAGGAGACATCTTGCTCGTATCCGCCGATAGTTTCGTAGAGCGTGCGAAGTTTGTCGTATCGCTCCATTATATCTCTCGAGCTGTCTGTCGCCATGTCTCGCTCGAGCTCTGCAAGTTTTGTTTCGATCTCCTTTAGGTGATTAAAGGCACTGCGGATAACGCTTGCCACGCTCTCCCCCACGCCTGCCTTTGGAATTTGCGCCAGCACCTCTACCCGAGCGCCCCCCTCGACAGAGACATTGCCGCTGTCGTAGTCCATATCGCCCGTGATAATTTTAAGCAAGGTAGTCTTGCCCGATCCGTTCTTTCCAATAAGCCCTACACGCTCGCCTCTCTCTATGTCAAAGGAGACCCCATCTAAAATAATGCGGTCCGCAAAGGACTTTTTTATATTTACAGCTGTTAGTATCGGCATTAAAGTTTCACCACAGGCGACAGTGCCGCCTTTATTCTTTCTATTCCGCCCAGATCGTCGCTCTCGATATTTGCGACATATAGCGGATCGTGCAAGGAGCGGCGAAGGAGAATCCACCCATTGCCGCATGTGCTGTCGCAGTCTATGCGCACACCCTCGTAGTTGTCAGGGGTTACCGAAAGCCCTTCGGTTTTGATTGCAAATTCTTTTATACGTTCTAATATATCCTCGCCGAGAGCCTCCTCGCCGTACCTCTCCGATACACTCTCGCATGGCTCTTTTAGCCCCTCTATAAGCTGCTCGGGAGAGCTATTTATAAGCATGGGAAGCATACGTGTGACAAGGTATGTTCCGTCGTCCAAAAAGAAATTCTCACGCATGGCGCAGTGGCCGCTCGTCTCGATTGCAAGGGGTGCATCTATGCCGTTTTCGCATAGCTCTATCCCCTTGTCTATTATATTTTTGTACCCTCTCTTATAGCGAAGGTGCACCATGCCCTTTTCCTTTATAAATTCGGCAAGTCCGTTTGATGTAACGGAATCGGTAACGACAGTGCCGCCCATGTTCTCAGAGGACATAACGGCGACCGTTAGGGCTATCATGCGGTTTTTATTGATTAGCTTGCCATCTGCCCCGACAATGGCGGCACGGTCGCCGTCTGTGTCAAAGGCAATGCCAAAATGCGCTCCCATATCTGTTACAGTCTCGCAGATCTCCCTCATTGCCGCATCGTCCTCGGGGTTTGGTATATGACCTGTAAAGTTGCCGTCGGGCTCTAAGTATAGACTGCCCTCTACATCTGCCCCAAGCTTTTTAAGCACCTCGGCATAAAATCCTGCCGCACCGCCGCCTGCATCTACTATAATTTTCTTGCCTAAAAGAGGGGTCGGACTGCCCGTCCACTCTATAACACGTTCTTCCAGATACTGCTTATATGCACCCATTAAATCGTAGTAGAGCGGCAACTCGCCCTCGCACGGCACTTCCCTTTCGAATGCCGCTTCGAGCATTGCCGTAACATCTGCCTTTGTGTATCCGCCCGAGGTCGTGAAAAACTTAAAGCCGTTGCGATCGGGCGGCAGGTGACTTGCCGTAACCATAACGCCACCGTCTGCCGCAAGCTTGCTGTCTACGGTAGACATAAACATGGCAGGGGTTGTCGAAATGCCCGTTGCATGTGGCTCTACACCGACAGACAAAAGCCCATCGCAAAAGCCCTTTGCAAGTATCTGCCCCGTGCGGCGAGAGTCGAACCCGACCGCCACCTTTGCAGGAGCATACTGACAATTTGGCCGCTTACCGGTGCGCTTTAAAATGTGCTCGCCAAAAAGAGCGCCGAGCTTTGCCGCCACATCTCTTGTAAGTGTAGCGCCCTCCCCTTCGGCGACACCTCTTATATCGCTGCCGTTTTGCAGTTTCATAAATACCTTTTTATCCATAATCCTCACTTAAACCAAAGCGGCATATCTTCGCCGCCGCTTATATTTCATTATCCCCCTCGACAAGCGTCTTGCCGAGGAGGATATAAAACAAAAAAATTATTCCAAAACTCTGCCTTGTGGCAGTTATTATGTAGTAGATAATTTATTTAGTATTGCTGTGCTCATATAGGTGTGTGTTTTCACCGGTGCATACTTGCATCTATTGGCTACAAGCCTACTTCAGCTCACTCTTGCGGTGGTATAGCTA
>CAYJFK010000066.1:3867-7005 GCA_964369475.1 uncultured Oscillospiraceae bacterium
CAAGCTTATATCAACGCACCCTTGCCCAATATATTTGCAAGCCTACTTCAGCTCACTCTTGCAGTGGTATAGCTACAAGCTTATATCAACGCACCCTTGCCCAATATATTTGCAAGCCTACTTCAGCTCATCGAACATTGCCTTAACTCTGTTAACTTCATTTTGAAGTAGGAATAGCTCTGCCGTTACCCACATAACATTAACGCCGTGATCCTTCCAAAACTGCATGATCTCAGGGCCTGAGCAGAACATGCCGAGCGACACGCCATGCTTAACGCAAGTATCGCTAATCTGCTTAACTACTGCAAGTTCCTTTTCGTTTGTCGTGTCCATCGGAATACCGAGGTCTATCGACAGATCTCCGGGGCCTACAAGCACAAATTGGATTTCGCCGGGGTACTTTGTAAGCATGGCATCGAGGTTGTTGGCCGCCTCTTGCGACTCGATTTGAATGCAGAGCACACGATTGTCGTTTACTTCCTCGAGCTTCTCGCCGGCACGAATTTGCGCAAAGCCGCCTATGCCCTTTTTGCCACGAGGGGCAAAGCGGTAGTATTTAATAATATCGTCGAGCTGTTCCACCGTGTCAACACGGGGCACCATAATGCCGTCTGCACCCATGTCCATAGGCTTTGCAATAAAGGACTGATGAATTCCGGGCACACGAACTACCGTTGGCAGATCGAGCAATCTGCAAGTTCTTAGAATTTCCTCAATAGAAACGTCCGACAGCGTGCCGTGCTCGCAGTCTATAAGAACATAGTCCATACCACATGCCTTGTAAACATTCATTATGCCCGAGTAGTTGACATTCATAAGACCGCAGCCCACTACGTCCTCACGATTTTTAAGCTTTTTAATAAAGCGCTGCTGTGCATTCATTGCCTTTCCTCCTTCAACCTCTACATTTCCGTAAACATTGTCCGCCATTATAGTATTACCCCCTTTGTATTTATAAGAAGAGCTATAAACTTCTCCCCATCTTGTTTAGTGCCTACCCCCTCTAAGTCGCCATAGTGCATGGGCACGGCAATTTTTGGAGCGGCCTTGTTAACTGCCGCCGCCGCTTCTTCTATATTCATTGTATAAGTACCGCCGATCGGTACAAAAAACACATCTGCATCTGCCGCTGTAAATTCGTCGGTAGCATCGGTATCGCCGGGGATATAGTAAGACCCATCGTCCATTCTAAGCACATAACCGACCCATCCGTTTTCCTTTGGGTGGAAATTCTTATCTGTATTATAAGAGGGAATTACCTCCACGCACATACTGCCGAGCGACAATATATCGAGAGGGCCTACGACCTTAATCTTTGTTACCCCAAGATCGTCCCCAAGCAGTGCCGCAACATCGGCAGGCGCAACAAAGACAGTCTCGTCCTTCGCAACCTTCTTTATATCCTCGACAGAATAGTGGTCGTGGTGGGTATGTGTTATAAAAATATAATCGGCATCCTTTGCCTCGCCCTCTATGCCAAATGGATCGACATACACAACAAAACCCTTGTCGAACCTAATGCAGGCCTGCTTAAAACGAGATACCCCCGAAAGATAGCTACTTTTCATAGTCATGATAATACCTCCTGTTTATTGCGAGTCGTAAATTTATATTTTTTATTTGGTGTGATATATGCATAAATCGCATATAGGTAATTTTATCAAAATAAATGCAAAATAGCAAGGGTGTATTAAGAAAAATAATACTGTCAAACGGTATAAAAAAACATCGTCAAATCTTGCAATTTGACGATGTTTGTAAAAGTGTTTGTTTTGCTTGGTGTTGGTGGTCTCTTGCGAAGCCGCCCGACCAGCCGTAGGCGAGGTCGCCTACCCGAGTGTCACATCAAGGTACATCATTACTATAAACCCGAGCAAAACCCCCACCGAGGCGATACGCTTGCTATCCCTGAATGCCTCGGGGATTAGTTCCGAGCAGACGACCGCTATCATGCAGCCTGCCGAAAATGATAGCACAAAGGGCAGTGCCGACCGTGCCGTAAGTGCAAATGCAACCCCGAGTATACCCCCTATCGGCTCGACCATGCCGCTTAGCTGTCCGTAGAAAAAGCTCTTTGCTCGGCTTACACCCTCACGCCGTAAGGGCATGGCGACGCATGTGCCCTCGGGGAAGTTTTGCAGTCCTATTCCGAGAGCCAGCATAACTGCCGCCCCGACAGTTGCCCCCTCTATCCCGAGAGCGGCCGTTCCAAAGGCGACACCGACCGCAAGCCCCTCGGGGAAGTTGTGCATTGTTACCGACGTTACGAGCAGTATCGAGCGGCGGAGCGTGTTCTCACCTTGGAGCGAGGGCATTTTTTCGAGCAGGATGTCTCCTGCCATTACAAATAGGCCGCCCGACAGAAACCCCAAGGCGCATATCAAGGCGGCACTCGCCCCACTGCTGTCTGCCAGCTCAATTGCCGGAGCGAGGAGCGACCAGAAGGAGGCCGCTATCATTACCCCTGCCGCAAAGCCCATCATGCCGTCGAGCAGTTTTCGGTTGACCGATTTAAAAAAGAACACCAGAGAAGCGCCGGCCGCCGTTACGCCCCATGTGAATACCGTTGCTAAAAATCCCTGCCATATCGGATGGAGGGATAAGAAGAAATTTGTCACGCTGTCCTCCATTGCAGCCGCTGATCTTGCGGCGTAGTTATATGGCATTATATTCAGTCGAAGTGGCATTTGTGACAGCTTATGCGACCTTTTTACAATAGATTACATGAATATACATCACTATACGCCGATATGCATGTCCGATTATAGAAAAATTATTAAAAGTAGCTTATATTGAAAGCTTTTATAGAAATAATAAATATATCTCACAATTTTTTTAAACATTTGTTGACATAATACTATGTGGAAAACTCTGTGTATAATGTGGAAAACTCCCTTTTCCGAGTGTGGATAAGTGAAAAAACAGCATTGTTAGAGGGCATTTTTTCTATGCAGTGAGGCGGTATATGTGTATTATGTAAACTTATTGTAAAGCCGCAGCCTTGGGGCGTAGCCTCGGGCGGTGCCTCGGGCGCAGCCTCGGGCGCAGCCTCGGGCGCAGCCTCGGGCGCAGCCTCGGGGCGTAGCCTCGGGCGCAGCCTCGGGGCGTAGCCTCGGGCGCAGCCTCGGGGCGTAGCCT
>CAYJFK010000066.1:7105-11983 GCA_964369475.1 uncultured Oscillospiraceae bacterium
AGCCTCGGGCGCAGCCTCGGGGCGTAGCCTCGGGCGCAGCCTCGGGGCGTAGCCTCGGGCGCAGCCTCGGGCGCAGCCTCGGGCGTAGCCTCGGGCGGTATACAAATAAAGGGTGCGACATCGGTCGCACCCTTTTTATAGCTATATTAAACTAATACCGCTTGTCATGCTACTCAGTCGAGAACATATACCCTTACGGTACGTCTGCCAAACTCAAAGCACTGCTCGCTTGTCTCCATAAAGAGATCAATCTTATTACCCTTGATCGCACCGCCGACATCCTCTGCCACGGCAAAGCCGTAGAACTCCTCGCCGTTCGGGTAGGTGATATAAAGCCTTGTACCAAGCGGAATTACCTTGGGGTCGACCGCAACATAACCGACCTGCACTTCTTTACCTGTCGCTGTGACATCGCCCCACTCGCCGCTGTTGCCGTATGTGTAGGCCGTCGCCGTCATGTCGACGTAGTAGGAATAGCGTGTAGTGTCGCTTCTCGAGGTCGGGAGCGTGCCGCCCACGCCATAGGCTACAACGCCTGTCACAGGCTCTTTAACGACCGCTTCTTCTATAATTGTCGTCTCTACAAGGTTGCCGTTTAGATACTTGTGCTCGAGCGTTGCAACCGACAGCCCCTCCTCGCCGGGGGTCGTCTCTACAAGCTCGCCGACAGGAACATTGTGCGAGCTGACACGGCGCACCTCGTAGGGGATCGCCGTCTCCTCGGTCACAATCTCGTAGCTCACACGGGCAATGTCGATCTCCATGCCGTCGTATGTTGGGAAATCGAGCGTGTAATTAAGCTTATCACCGTCGTTTAGCGTAATACCTGCCGCCGACAGAACTTCGTACAGGCTGCCGCCCATCGTTTCTATTGTTTGGCTGCCCTCTGCCGTGTTTACAGTTAGCGTTTGAGGGCGATTTATTGATATGTCTATGAAATAGGGCGTCATGCCGTTTACCGTGACATCGTCCTCAAGCCCCAGCTCGAACATGCTTGTACTTGCAATTGCAAGTGGGTCGCCGTCCATCGTGCGGAAAACCTCTACGGCGTCGCCGTCTCTTACCGTCGCAACCTTTGTGCCCATGACCATGACGAGTAGAACAAGGCTTGTAAAGCCAAAAAGTGCGGCCTGTGGGATAAATCTGCGAAGCTCCTGCGAAGCCTCTCTTGCATCTGCTCTTAGAGTGGCAATGCCGCTCTTAAGCCCATTAAATGTAAATTTCAAAATAATACCTCCGGTTTTTTTGGGTGACCGACTGCCGAATTAGCTACATATAACCGAATCGTCACCCTACTCCAATTTTACCCAAAGAGTGGAAAAAATATACGGGAAAATTGAAGTTTATGGCAGGCTTTTATATATACTAATTTTGTTCAGCGACTGCCATAGTTATGGATTATATCACAATTTGGCTTATCTGTCAAGTTTTTGTACTCGAAAAAGCTAAAATGTGTGGCATGAAATGTCGCATTTGGATTTATTTTGAAATTATAGTTATGTGCGTCTATTTGTTTGATGGGTGGTGTATAAGAAGTGTGTATTTGTTGTAACTTTGTGTAGAAAGATGGTGGAATAGATGTAACTTTTGGGGTTTGGACAAAAAGAAAACCGCCCCCGAAGGGGCGGTTTAAAAAACTTATGCTATAAGTTAGGGAAGAACAGGCTCTGCTGTATTGTCTTCAACAGGATCAGTGTAAACGAATACTTCGATAACTTCACCATCATCATTTGTTAGGAACGAAGCTATCATGTTTGCGCCTTCACTTGTCTCTGTAATCGAAGATACAGATGTAACCGAAACAGCTACAGCATCATCAAGGATACCTGCGCCATCTTCACGACCATCGTGATCACCTACAGGAGAATCGTCAACAACATAAACATTTACGTCATCAGCAAATTCAAGTGTAAGCTCATCGTAGTTACCTGCATTTGTTACTACGTTGCCTGCAACGCTGTACTTAGCAGCACCTAGCATCCAGTCGATCGAAGAAGCACTGTCTGCATTAGTGTTAGTAATCATGTCTGAACCTGTAACCTTTAGACCGATTGCAGCAGCATCAAGTGCTGTTTCAACAATCATGTGGTTAACTCTGTAGACATCAGTACCAGTAGCGTTGTCTAGAGTCATCTCTGTCTCTAGAGCAGGATCAAGATCATCAACTAGACCGTTCGAATCAAATGTAATCATGTAGAATCCAAGTGTATCATCGTCCGAAACATATCCGTCGAATACACTGTTTTGCGACATAGCGTCTGTCTTGATAACTTCAACCTTGCCGTCGTATGCTACTTCGAAGGAGTATACAACGTCGTCGCCCGAAGCGTCAACCTCAGCAGAGATTACATAACCGTATGTATCTGTCTTCTCTGTTGGTATAGAATCACCTACTAGTAGAACTGCTTGTAGTTCTTTACCGTCAGCAATATATCCAGCTTGTGCAACGCCTGTTGTAAAGTCGTCAAGAGCATCAATCTCTACTACCGAGTAGTCGTAGCCAGTGAAAGCACCACCAGCATCATATTCAGCTTCCATGAAGAATATAACTGTACCTGCGTCAACGTAGTTTCCGCCAAGAACTGTTGTAGAAGCGTTGTAAGTAACAGCTGTTGCAGCACCTGCTCCAACGGTAGCACCAGTTAGGTCGAATTCAGCTGCAGCATCAGCAAGCTCCATAAGTTCTGCTAGCTCACCATCGCTGTTTGTGGAGTAGTAGTATAGCTCGTCAACAGTAATTGTATTCCAAGCTGCACCGCTTGCAGGTGCGATCTCTGTGCCGTTTAGCTCAGCATCATCTGCAATTACAAATGTCTTCTTGGAGCCATCTGTTGTGTAACCTGTTAGGCTGCTTACATAGTTGCCAGCTGCAGTTGCACCAGCAGTGTAAGTCATACCTGTAACAAGGAACCAGTCGTTTGTGCTTGCCGAAGCAGAAACTTTTTCTGAGTATACAACATCACCATTGATGTTCTTAACTACCATAAATGTATCGCCGATACTTGCATTGAAAGGATCTTGGCCTAGCGAACCAGCTTCGCCAGCTTCGTAAACTGCTACACCATCAAGGTATATTGTCGATCCAGACTTTCTTGTGATCTTTGCTTCGTCGATAACTTCAGCCATAGTAACATTGAAGATTTCTTCCATGCCTTCATCTTCAACGTACTGCATAGTGGAAGTAACGTATACGTAGTCGCCGGCACCAATGCCGCCCTCTACGTTAACAACTGTTGCATCGCCTTCCATTAGGTCCTTCGAACCTGCTGTTACAACCATGCCCTTAGCATTGCTAAAGATGATACGGCTGGAAGTTAGCGAGCTAACCTTTGCTGTCGAAGCAGCAGAGATCATGATAACGTCTAGCATTCCGTCGCCATCGTTATCAACAGCCTTGTACATAAGGCTTGTGTCGGATGTGCCATCAACAGGATCGATAGCAACTTCCTCAGTAGCTACGCCTACAGGGATAAACATGTCGCCGTTCGAGAAAGTAACCATTGTGCTACCTACTTCGAACTCGTCGCCTGCTACGCCAGCGCCATCAAGAAGATCAATGTCAAATGTCTTGTCTACGCCGTCGATCTCAACATCAAGCTCATCAGCTGTCATGTCGTTGATGTCTGTTGCGTTGAACATGAACATTTCAACAGAAGCCTTAGGCTGAATGTCAAAGATCATCTCTTTGCTGTCAACGCCTGTGCCTGTTTGTGTCTTTGCCTCACGGTACCAGACAACTACGTCTGTGCCAACATACATGTCAACATTTGCATCGTAGTCGTATCTGCCGTGGATAGGTGCGCTTGTAGCTGTGTTGTATAGCGAAACTTGACCTTCGTCTGTGAATGTCGAGCTACCTGCGTTTGTCGATGTACCAAGAAGTGTAGCTGTTGTTTCCATCATTGCGAATGCGCCCATAGCAACAGTCTTAGTCTTTGTTTCTGTTGTGCTTGTGCCACCTACTGCAGCAACGTATGTGCCGAAGCGAGGTGCGTCTGCGAATAGTGCGTTGAATGCCATTTGAGCAACGGAACCACGGTTAGCGGAACCATTAGCTGTCATGCCCGATACGTCGTCGAAAATGCCCATTGTTTGAGCTTTGTCGATGAAGCCGTAGGGGAATGTGTATACTGTGGAATCGTATCCCATAGCAACAACTAGCATCTTAGCAAATTCTGCGTATGTAACTTCGTCTGTGGGATAGAAGCTTCCATCCTCACGACCGACAAGAACTTTAGCTTCCTTAGCCCATGTGATGTAACCTGCCGACCAACGGTCTGCTGCTACGTCGGGGAAAGGCGAGTTGCCCTTGTAGATGCTTGCTTCGTCGTCTTTACCGTTCATTAGAACGTAAAGGATCTTTGCAGCCTGCTCACGTGTGTACACGCCCTCTGGCTGATATGTGCCGTCGTCGAATCCGCTTAGGACGTCGAGCGAGGCAAGTAGGTTGATTGCACGTGCGTACTCGTGATCGTCAGAAACGTCCGAGAACATACCTGCGCCTGCTGTGATACCC
Source organism: uncultured Oscillospiraceae bacterium (assembly GCA_964369475.1). Classification (GTDB taxonomy): domain Bacteria; phylum Bacillota; class Clostridia; order Oscillospirales; family Feifaniaceae; genus CAYJFK01. The sequence continues at coordinate 11,622 of CAYJFK010000066.1, forward strand.
ATGGATAGAACCATGCTAAACACGAGTACCATAGCGAGAATCTTCTTTAGATTGCTCATAAGTGTTTTTCCTCCTTAAATTTTCATGTGGGATTAGCACATGTTTTGTATTTACTATAATAAACCCTTACGGGAATTATTGCAAGCTTTTTGCCGTTATGTAACATTTATGTAATTTTAGCTCATTTTTTAGTTAAGAGTGAAGAGTGAATAGTGAATAGTTATGGTGGAAAAACCCTTTGAGGTTTTTCTATATTATATTCAATACTTAATTGCCTTTGGCAATTAAGTTACCTTCACTATTCACTCTTCACTATTCACTCTTCACTATTCACTCTTCACTATTCACTCTTCACTATTCAC
>CAYJFK010000066.1:12083-12195 GCA_964369475.1 uncultured Oscillospiraceae bacterium
TCTTCACTCTTCACTATTCACTCTTCACTATTACCTATTACCTCTTACCCCAAAAACCCCGTCTCGCTTGCGGCGTAGCCGTTTGTTTTGGAGACTTTGGCGCAGTAGGTTA
>CAYJFK010000067.1:0-9415 GCA_964369475.1 uncultured Oscillospiraceae bacterium
GACGACGATGACGACGACGATGACGATGACGATGATGACGACGACGACAACGATGATGACGACGACAACGACTAATTCATAAACACCTAACTTTCGATATTATCTTCCACAAGCAAAAAGGACAGCGGCCGCTGTCCTTTTTGCTATAATCTAAAATAAGCTCATTTGATCACTTTCTTCCTTAAACTCCGATACAAAATTAAAGACCTCGGATGTGCCGCACATAATGCCCTCGGCTTTGCAAAATTTACTTATCATTCGTGATAACTTCGCACTGTTCTTACTTCTAATACCATACGATGCGCCATATGCTTTCATATATTGTGCCTTAACTCCGGGGAAATGCTCGTCGAGCTTTTTATAAAAATATTCCCGATTGCCGTATCTTAGTGTCATTCCTATGCCAAATGTTAAAATTCCCTTAACCCCTGCTTCTTTGCAGTAGTTTAAAATTCCGAGCACATTTTCCTCTGTGTCGTTTATAAAGGGCAATATCGGTGTAAGCCACACAACCGTCGGGATTCCCTCCTCGCCAAATGCCTTTAGCACCTCGAATCGCCGCTTAGTCGTAGCGACATTTGGCTCGACTATCTTGCATAGCTCCTCGTCGTATGTCGTGAGTGTCATTTGCAAAACGCTCTTAGCCTTTTGGTTTATTCTCGATAAAATATCTATATCCCGAAGCACGAGATCAGACTTTGTTAAAACTGCCGCCCCAAAACCGTGTTTTTCTATTACTTCAAGGCATTTTCTTGTGTTGCCAAGTTTCGATTCGAGAGGGAGGTACGGGTCTGTCATAGCCCCTGTTGTGACGACACATTTAGAGCGCCTTTTTGCCAGTGCTTTGTCGAGCAGTTCTGCCGCATTTGCCTTTACTTCTATATCTTCAAATGTATATGTCATACCGTAGCATTCGCTTCTGCTGTCGCAATATATGCAACCGTGGGTACACCCTCTGTATACATTCATGTTGTTTTTTGCCGACAATATACTCTTTGCAACTACCTCTTTCACATTCTCACCCCTATATTATTTTATCATATGGGACTGCTAACTTAAAGAGCGAATGCTTGTGCCCCTATCTTTTTTTTTGAAAATTGCAACTTTTCTACGCTTTTTTTATGAAGTGATAAAAGAAAGCGCTATACCATGCGATATTTTGTGTAGAATTGGCATTGAATTAGCGGTGAAATAAATGTAAAATTACATATTATAATATATAAGGAGTGTGGCGGTAATGAGTAACCCTATTTTAGAACTCTTTGGACAGAACGTTTTTGGTGACAGTGAAATGAGAAATTGTCTGCCTAAGGAAGCTTACGATGCTTGGCGCAGGACTATCGATCTTGGAGAAGATCTTGACTTAATGGCGGCAGATGTGATTGCAAAGTCAATGATGGAATGGGCAATCGAGCGTGGGGCCACCCACTTTACTCATTGGTTCCAGCCGCTAACAGGGTCGACCGCCGAAAAGCACGACTCTTTTTTAGAGACAAACAGTCGTGGCGAGCCTGTTATGAAGTTGTCGGGCAAGAGTTTGATTAAAGGCGAGCCCGATGCCTCGAGTTTTCCTTCAGGCGGTCTTCGTGCAACATTTGAAGCAAGGGGTTACACATCTTGGGACTGCACTTCCCCCGCCTTTCTTCGTGAGGACGGCGACAGTGTAACACTTTACATACCAACCGCATTTTGCTCTTATAACGGTCAGGCACTCGACCGTAAGACCCCCCTGCTACGCTCTATGGAGGTCGTAAACAAACACGCACTTCGAATTCTTCGTCTTTTTGGCGACACCGAGACGACAAGAGTTACACCAAATGTAGGTGCTGAGCAAGAATATTTTTTAATAGAGAAGGAACATTACAACGCAAGAGCCGACATAAAACTTACAGGCAAAACTCTTATGGGTGCTGCTCCTTTGAAAAATCAGGAGGACACACGCAACTACTACGGCTCTATTTCCGAGCGTGTTTCCAAGTTTATGACAGAGCTCGACTGCGAGCTATGGAAGGTCGGCATTGCATCTAAGACAAAGCACAACGAGGCCGCCCCCTGTCAGCACGAGATGGCACCTTATTTTTCTTCGGTAAATATTGCTTGCGACCAAAATCAGGTCGTTGTTGACATTATGCGCAGAGTGGCAGAGGACATGGGGCTTGCTTGCCTACTATCCGAAAAGCCCTTCTACGGTGTAAACGGCTCGGGCAAGCACAACAACTGGTCGCTCGGCACAAACACAGGACACAATCTCTTCGAGCCCGGCAAGACCCCATACGATAATGCACAATTTGTTATATTCCTTGCGGCGGTCATTCGTGCTGTCGATAAGCACGCACTACTGCTCCGCCTTTCCTGCGCTACCGCCTCGAACGACAGACGGCTTGGCGGCTTTGAAGCACCTCCCGCTGTTATCTCCATATTCCTTGGCGACGAGCTTATGGCAATGATAGACAAGGTGCGTTCCAACTTGGAGAGCCCTGAGCGCTCTAAGGAGATGAAATTTGGCGTGCCTGCTCTCCCCTCTTTTTACAGGGACAACACAGACAGAAACCGTACATCTCCCTTTGCCTTTACCGGCAATAAGTTCGAGTTTAGAATGCCCGGTGCATCGCAGTCGCTTTCCGAGTCTTGCACCGTTTTAAACACCATTGTGGCAGAGTCGCTCGACGATATTGCAACTCGCCTTGAAATGACAGACGACTTTGAAGCAGAGGTTCGTGAGATATTCAAGGACATTCTCTTTGGCCACGACCGCATTCTTTTCTCGGGCAACGGCTACTCTGGCGAGTGGGCAAAGATTGCCGAGGAGAGAGGCCTTCCAATTGTGCCAAACACCGTCGATGCGGTTGCCGCACTAAAGAAAAAGCAGACGGTAGACCTATACGAAAAGTATGGCGTATATACAGCCGAGGAAATAGAATCTCGCACAGAGATTTTCTACGAGCAGTACGCAGAGCAAATAGCGCTCGACGGTCGTGTTGTCTACGACATGGCAATGCGCCAGATTATTCCTGCCGCAACCGATTATGCCGCAAACCTTGCCTCTCAGATGCGTGTACTTAACAAGGCAGGTATCGATATGCCGCAAGGTGATACGCTAAAGGAAATGGGCACACTTATGGGCGAGATCTTCGATAGGTCGCTCCAGCTCGAAGTGGCCATGCACAAGCTTCACGACAAGAGTAATTCCTGCGAGCAGATGGCAGTTATAGCACGTGACTGTGTGCTTACTGCATACAATAAGGTCGCTGAGAGTTGCAACAGGCTGGAGAAGATAATGCCAAGAGGCACATGGCCCATGCCTACATACGACGAACTGCTATACCCTGACAGTATATAAGCTCGCCAGCTATTATGTTATGCTTGGGTTATGCTTGCTCTGTAAGCCTTTAATCTTGCATCATATAGAAATTTAAATCTAAACATAAGAGGCCATGACAGTATACCTTGTCATGTGCGGAATATAAGGGTATAATAGGCATATATTTATAGTATAGACAAAGGCAGTATATACTATAAACCAACTTTGCCATTACCCATCAACAAATACAGGTATCGGCCAACTTTGTCGAGTACAGCAATGTGCGGCAAAGCGGTCGATACCTAAAAACCTGTGTGACAACACGGTGTAACGGAGGTCGACTTTTGAAGACAAGGCGACAGAGTTTTATGGAAGGTGCCATAATTCTTATGGTATCGGGAATTATAGTTAAAATTATCGGGGCGGTTTTTAAAATACCGCTCTATAATATCATAGGCGGACAGGCAAATGCATATTTCACTGTTGCCTACGACATTTACACATGGATGTACATCGTTACGACCTCGGGACTGCCCATTGCCATATCACGAATGGTGTCGGAAAGCAATGCTAAGGGGCGGTATAACAACTCTAAACAGATATTAAAGGTCGCCTTTTCTACATTTTTTATATTAGGGCTTGCAGGCTCTGCTGTTTTATGGTTTGGAGCTGATACCCTTGCAAACATGATGAACAACCCAAATTCAGCCCTTGCAATTAAGGTTATAGCCCCTGCCATTATGTTTGAAATTGTAATGTCCTCTTACAGAGGCTACTCGCAGGGCTACCAAAACATGGTGCCTACCGCAATTTCTCAAATTATAGTGGCGCTCGCCAAGCTCGTTGGCGGTATTGCCGCCGCAAACTATGTGCTAACACTGGGACTGCCCGAAGATCAGCTACTTCCGCTTCTTGCGGCAGGTGCTATATCGGGCGTAACTCTTGGCACTGTGCTTGGGTCTATGTATCTTGTCATAAGCAAAAAGGGAACACCAAACAACACCATTCCCCCATCTCCCGCAATCGAGCAAAACAAGGCAATATTTTACGACCTTGTCAAGATAACCGTTCCGATAGCGATCGGCTCCTCCGTTATGTCTGTTACAAACCTTGTAGACACTGCCGTCGTCTTAGACAGGCTTTTAACGGCAGGTTTTTCTCAGGCAGAGGCCGAGACGCTCTTTGGCGCATATTCGGGCATGGCAAGAACGCTATTCAACCTACCGACAGCACTAATTATTCCAATAGGCATTTCGGTAATACCGACAATAGCAGAGCGCTTTAGCCGTGCCGACAAAGAGTCCTCCCAAAAAATACTTGGCTCTGCATTAAGGCTTGCCATTTTAATGGCACTGCCGGCAGGCTTTGGGCTTTCCTTTATGTCGCTACCAATATTAAATTTGCTATACCCAACCCAACCCGAAGATGCAATTACGGTCGCCCCACTGCTCACACTGCTTGGCATTGCCGTTGTTTTTGTCTGTCTTGTTTCTATAACAAACTCGATTTTGCAAGCTATCGGCAAGGAGCGTGTGCCCGTTAGAACGATACTGTTAGGCGGTCTTTTCAAGGTCGCAACGACATATGTTTTGGTGGCAAATCCCGCTATAAACATATACGGTGCTCCGATCGGAACCAATGTATGCTACTGTATAATAATGATACTCAATTTGCACTTCATTAAGAAGGCACTTGGCAAACTTCCAAGCATCGCAGGCTTTACGGCAAAGGTTTTAGGCGCCTCTCTTGTCTCTTGTGCAGGGGCAAGGCTGCTCTATAATCTACTGTCGCAAATGATCTCCCCATCTATCTCAACTGTCGTCGGAATCGGTTTTGCGGGCCTTTGTTACCTCGCAATAATACTTTTCAGCCGAACAATGAGCAAAGATGACATTATTTTGCTTCCGAGCGGAGAAAAAATTGCAAAAATACTTGAAAAAAGAAAGTGGATGGTATAAAATGATTGACGCAAAGAGCTACCTTTCGGGGAAATACGGGCAAAAATATGATTTTAGCGATCTTTTGCTTCTTATCAAACTTTTGAGGAGTAAAGATGGTTGCCCGTGGGACAGAGAACAGACGCATCTTTCAATTCGCAAAAATTTCATAGAGGAAACATACGAGGCATTAGAGGCAATAGATACGAATAATATTGAACTTTTATGCGAAGAACTGGGCGACGTTTTGCTCCAAGTCGGGCTTCATGTAGAGATGGAGGACGAGGTCGGCAACTTCACAATGGAGGACGTTACGACAAACCTTTGCACAAAGCTTATAATGCGTCATCCTCATATTTTCGGCGACTTAAATGTTAGTGATGCAGAAGGTGTGCTTAACACGTGGGAAGATATAAAAAAGCAAACAAAGGGCTACACAACAGAGACCGAGGCACTTAGAAGCGTGCCTATTACCTTCCCGGCTCTTATGCGTGCGCAAAAGGTGCAAAAGAAGGCCTCAAAGATAGGTTTTGATTGGCCTGATATAGAGGGCTCTATTGCAAAGATCGAAGAAGAACTTGCAGAGCTAAAGGCAGCCATTGCAAATGGTGATAAGGCCGAGATAAACGAGGAGATGGGGGATTTGCTCTTTTCCGCCGTCAACATATCTCGCAAGCTTAAAATCGATGCCGAGGAATGCTTAACAGAGGCATCGGCAAAGTATGTAAATAGATTCGAAAAAATGGAAAATTTGGCAATAGCCATCGGCAGCCCACTAGCTGAGCTTTCCCTTGAAGAAATGGACAAGCTATGGGACAGGGCTAAAGAGGATATTAAAGGGGCAAAATAACGGAAATACGCCACAGCGGTTTCGAAAATAAAAATTATTACAGTGAGGTAAAAACTATGAACAAGTCGGAAATGATAGCTGCTATAGCAGAAAAAACAGGACTACAGAAGAAAGACGCAGAAAAGGCTCTTGTTGCTTTTATCGAGGAAGTTACAGAAACTCTAAAAGAGGGCGGCAAGGTTCAGCTTGTTGGCTTTGGTTCTTTCGAAGTTAAAGAGCGTGCAGCTCGCAAGGGTCGCAATCCCAGAACTTACGAGGAGATCGACATCCCTGCATCCAAGGCTCCCATCTTCAAGGCAGGCAAGGCATTTAAGGATGCTATCGATGTTAAGCCTGAAGGCAAAGCAAAGAAGAAGAAATAAGAAACTATTAAAAGCCAAGGGCACATGCCCTTGGCTTTTTTGTTAGTTTTCGCCTTTATTCTCCCCCTTTCACCGTTGATTTAGTTTTGCTTTTGTGGTAAAATGTTTGATGTTGACAAGTACGACATCAAACTGAATTAGATCTTTAAATGTCGAAAAAATAAGAGGTGTATTTTGGATTATATAAAAATGATAGCGGCTGAATTCTCCATGAAGGAGGAGCACATAGCAAATATTATTAAGCTTATAGACGAGGGCAACACACTGCCCTTTATTGCACGTTACCGCAAAGAGCTTACAGGCTCTATCGACGATCAGGTGCTTAGATCGGTTGCCGATCGCCTTGAGTATCTGCGTGGGCTCGACAAGCGTCGTGAGGAAATTTTGGCGGCAATCGAGGGTCAGGACAAGCTTACAGAGGAACTTGCGGCAGAGATTAGGGCGGCACGCACCCTGACAGCGCTCGAGGACCTTTATATGCCATATAAAAAGCGCCGCACGACAAGGGGCGGCATAGCAAGAGAGCGTGGCCTTGAACCTCTTGCAGAGACAATTATGACGGCGACAGAGGGAAGTGCTCTTATCTATGCCGAGCATTATATAGACGAGGAAAAAGGCCTGCCCGATGCAAAAGCCGCTCTTATGGGCGCTCTTGACATAATTGCGGAAGACCTGTCGGTAGATGCAAAACTGCGTGACAGACTTAGAAGCCGCATGGCACAGACAGGGCTTTTGGTAAGTGTCGCCAAAAAGGAGGAGGACAGCGTATACCGCCTTTACTACGACTTTAAAGAGCCTATTAAAAAGCTTCCTCCACACAGAACGCTTGCAATAAACAGAGGCGAGGCAGAGGACTTTTTGAAGGTCACAGTAGAGGTCGAGGACGATTCCATGATAGGGGCGATATACGACCACATAGGCCTAAACAAGCTCTTTTTAAAAGAGGACATTCGCACCGCTTGCGACGACAGCTACTCAAGGCTTATATTCCCCTCCCTTGAAAGGGAGATGAGAAATATGCTTACAGACAAGGCGGCAGAGGCCGCCATCGCAAGCTTTGGCGACAATCTAAAGCATCTACTTATGAGCCCACCGGTTAGAGGTAGCGTTACGCTCGGTGTCGACCCGGCATACCGCACAGGTTGCAAGCTTGCAGTTGTCGACAGCACCTCTAAGGTGCTCGAAACAGGCGTTATATATCCAACACCCCCTGCCAATAAAAAGGCAGAGGCGGCCGCTTTTGTGTCGAGACTTATTAAAAAATACGGCATTACAAAGATTGCAATAGGAAACGGCACGGCCTCTCGTGAGACCGAGAGCTTTATAGCCGAGCTAATACGTGATTTTGACGGTCTGCAATATATGGTGGTAAGCGAAGCGGGCGCTTCTGTCTACTCTGCATCTAAACTTGCGGCCGAGGAGTTCCCCGAATACGATGTATCGCTTCGCTCGGCAGTTTCGATTGCACGACGTATGCAAGACCCACTTGCAGAGCTTGTTAAAATCCCGCCCGAGGCGATAGGTGTTGGGCAGTATCAGCACGACATGCCTCAAGCCCGCCTTTCCCATGCCCTCGACGGTGTTGTAGAGGACTGCGTTAATGCCGTCGGCATAGACCTTAACACGGCATCACACCCACTGCTCGCCCGTGTTGCCGGTGTCGGCCCTGCTCTTGCAAAGGGCATTGTCGCTTTCAGAGAGGAGCACGGCTCTTTTTCCGAGAGAAAAGAGCTGCTAAAAATACCGAGGCTCGGTAAAAAGGCATACGAGCAGTGTGCGGGATTTTTACGTATCCCAGGCGGCAAAAACCTGCTCGACAACACAGCAGTTCACCCCGAGGCATACAAGGCGGCACTGCTACTTCTTGAAAAATTCAGCATAACGGCAGAGGGGCTTGCAAGGGGCGAGGCCGAGAAAATAAAGGTAGACGAGGGCACAGCCGTTGCGGTCGGTATAGGACTGCCGACGCTTATCGACATAGCGGAGGAGTTAAAAAAACCGGGGCGTGACCCCCGTGACGAACTCCCCCCACCGCTACTGCGTGAAGATGTTTTAAGCGTTAAAGATCTAAAGCCCGACATGGAGCTTACAGGCACGGTGCGCAATGTTATAGATTTTGGCGCATTTGTTGATATAGGTGTGCACGAGGACGGACTCGTTCATATATCGCAACTTGCCGACCGCTTTGTAAAGCACCCGTCCGACGTTGTAAAGGTCGGCGACATTGTTAAGGTGCGTGTACTTGAGGTCGACGAAAAAAGAGGGCGCATTTCTCTTTCCATGAAGAAAAAGTAGGTGGCATATGATAAAGACAAATGTGCTCCGCATACTCGAACAGGCAGGCATTTCTCACGAGCCGCTCTACTACGATTTGGACAAGGTGGAATTTTCGGGCGAGGCCGTGCGTGACTTTTTAGGGCTCGAGGTCGGCCGCTCTTTTAAAACGCTCTGCGCCAAAGGGCGTGACAAGGACATATTTGTATTTGTCATCCCCGTCGAGGAAGAACTCGACCTAAGATTGGCCGCCAAGGCTTGTGGCGAGAAGAAGATTGAAATGGTTGCCGTTAAAGATTTAAAGACGGCGGTCGGCTACGAGCGTGGCTCGGTATCCCCCATCGGCATGAAAAAGAGCTTCCCCATGTACTTAGAAGAAACTGCCATGCTCTTTGACACTATTGTGGTGTCAGGAGGTCAGAAGGGGGTTTCGGTTAGTCTTGCGCCGGAGGATTTATTGGGACTTGTCGGGGGTTCTTATGCAGGGGTTGTTTAGGTAATAGGTAAGAGCTAAGAACTAAGAACTAAGAACTATGGTGAAAAAATTGCTCTGCAATTTTTTGGTTTATATATTAAGCGAGAGAAAGAGGCGCAAAGGGGGGGGTACCCCTTTGCGCCTCTTTCTCTCGCTATGGGTGGGGGGGGGGGGGGCCGGGGGGGGGGGGGGGACGCCGCCCCCCCCCCCCCCCCC
>CAYJFK010000067.1:9425-12112 GCA_964369475.1 uncultured Oscillospiraceae bacterium
TCTTGGGCTTGCGCTCCATGTATTTCCTCTTGGCCGCCGCCAAGCGCTATTTACGTCACTTAGAAAAGAGCGTTATTGCCATCTTAGTCTTCATTGGCATTAAGATGATGCTTATGGTTACCGGCGTTGTGCATATGCCAGCTATGGTAAGCCTTGGCGTGGTGGGCACCTTGCTCTTCCTTGGCATTGCCGCTTCTTTTATCCCCAAGAAAGAAAATTAAGAGTTTATTGTTGAATCATAATTAATGGAAAAGCCTTGCTTCCCTCAAGAAGCAAGGCTTTTTTGCGCTCCCGCGCGGGGCTTAAGTTTTTTTTGTGGGGGGGGGGGGGGGGGGGGCGGGGGCCCCCGCCCCCCCCCCCCCCCCCCCCCCCCCCCCCCCACCCATAGCGACGGAGCACGACAAAGGTTTCACCTTTGTCGTGCTCCGTCGCTGAAATTACTTGTATATTATTTTTGCGTTACAGTCTTCGAATATTGTGCTTTCTTTGTATGAACTTGGCAAGATTATGCTTGCTAAGTTGGTGCAGCCTGCAAAGGCGGCCTCGTCGATGTAGGTTATGCTATTTGGGATTATTATCTCTTTTAGAGAAGTACAACCCCCGAAAGCGCCGTCTTCGATAACTTCGAGGCCCTCGTTTAAAGTGACACTTTCGAGAGCCTCGCACAGCCAAAAGCATGATACCGGCACAGCCTTAACCGCACTTGGAATTTCAATTGCCTTTAGGGAAGTGCAATCTTTAAAGATGCCACCTCCAAGCTCTTCAAGACCGTTTGGAAGGGTCACTTCTTCTAAACTGTAACATCCCTCAAATGCGCCTGTCTCTATCTCTGTAAGAGAGGTCGGAAGTGTTATGCTCTTTAGCGAGGTGCAACCTTTAAATAGATTAAAGGGCAGAGCTTTAACCCCTTCGGGGATAGCCACAGTTTCAAGCGCACCGCAACCTGAAAATACGCCGTGGCCGATCTTTGCAACTGCGCTCGGTATGTGCAGACTTTTTAGCGAGCCGCAACCCGAAAAGGCCTCTTGCTCTATCTCGGTAAGGCTGTTTGGTAGCATAATATCGGTCATAACTCCGTTGCCGTAAAAGGCTTCTTTGCCAATTACCTTAATGCCGTCCTTTACCTTAACAAGGCTGTCAGACCCGATATAGGCCTCTAAAACTTCGCCCCTATCGTCTTCGTTGCAAACAAAACTCTCCATTTACCTCACCTCAAAAAAACTATTCTCCGAATATGCCAAGCATTATAATACCGACAGCCGCAACTGCAAGCACTACATATTGCTGTTTTGTAAGCCTTTCCTTTAGGAAGATATGACTCCATACAAGAGAAGCTAAGCAGTAGCTGCTAATCATGGGGGCGGCAAGTATCGGATTTGCGCCTATTGCATAGATATATGCAAACTGGCCTGCCGTCTCGCAGACACCTGCGATTAACTTGGGGCGTTCTTTTTTGATAATGATCTTTTCCTTCTTTATGACCGTTAGATAGATAAAGGCAAGAATACCCATAGACAAGAATGTTAGCTCGTAGGCGATGTTTGCAGGGCCTTCTGCTATTACCGTGTCAAGTAGCAGTGCATCTGCATATGTGCCAAGTGCATCTATTAGGCAGTATAGCAAAGGGAATACAAGTGGGATAAATCCACGTACTCTATCCTCGCCCCTGCTCTCGATTACCGATAGTCCGAAAACGCCAAGGCAGATAAAGACTACCGCTATAAGTTGCATAGATGTCATTGTTTCGCCAAGTAGAAGGAACATTAAAATTGCCGAAACTGCACCCGACGAGTTGCAGACGGGTGAAGAAATCGACAGCTTTACATAGCGTAGGCCAATGTAACCCAGTACCATCGACAGTATGTAGAAAAATGATGCAGGCAGATAGCGTACCATGTCGTAAAGCTCGAACTCCGCTCCGCCTATTATAAGGGATATTGCATGTAGACCCATTATGCCACCGACCGCCATTACCTGCTTTAGATGGCTGTATTTATCTTCGGGACGTGCTCCCATCTTGGAAAAAAGATCCGAGCCGCTCCAGAATAGTATTGCAATAAGTGCTAACCAAAACCACATTTTTAAATTTACTCCTATTATTATAATTATTGTTTACTAAATAATAAGACTAATTACGGATCGTCCTCGGTTTCTACTGCGCTTGCTTGCTCGTCTGCATTTGCACCTCTCGCAAATGGGTCGTCGCCTGCTGATTTTATGACTATCTCATCCCAATCCATTGCAGGCTTTGATGTTGTTAGCGGATTTAATCCACCCACCGCTGTAACGGTCGTTATTATGGTCAGAGCGTGGGAGAACATATAGTTGTATGCCTGAAGATGCGCATGTTTTTTGTCTTGCTCGTCTTTAATGCCACCGCATGTGAAATATCCGTATAGCACTATTTCAAGCTCGAGCCTTGGCTTTTCCGCTTCTTCCATTATCTTGTATCTAAGCTTAGCAACACCTCTTGTGCCGTCCTTTGTGTAGTCGACATTAAAGGCAAACCCTTTTTTAATCTTGGCCTTACCGCCCGACTCTATTGTCGACCTAAATGAAAGCGCTTTTAGCTCGTGACGTTCGAAATTCATTATTACCATATATTCACCTCCTTTAATTATTATAGTGACCGCCGTTACACTAAGGATATATTATACGATATTACATGAAATATTGCAATAGTCCAT
>CAYJFK010000068.1:0-4082 GCA_964369475.1 uncultured Oscillospiraceae bacterium
GAGGTGTGCCGCCGAGGGCGGCGAGTTGTGCCGCCGAGGGCGGCGAAGTGTGCCGCCAAGGGCGGCGAGTTGTGCCGCCGAGGGCGGAGAGGTGCGCCGCCGAGGGCGGCGAGTTGTGCCGCCGAGGGCGGCGAGTTGTGCCGCCGAGGGCGGAGAGGTGCGCCGCCGAGGGCGGAGAGGTGCGCCGCCGAGGGCGGCGAGGTGTGCCGCCGAGGGCGGAGAGGTGCGCCGCCAAGGGCGGAGCGGTGCGCCGCCGAGGGCGGAGATCGCCATTGCTATGCAACAAACGACATATCGAAACTATCAAACCAATAGAACTTACATATAAAGGAGAGCATCATGATTAACGAGATATACCCATACAAACTGGACAGCGCCTTTACCGTGCGTGAGCCAAAGCCTACCGATTATGTCCTGTCATACACGAGCGGAACTATACTGCTTATGGGGGAGGGCGAGGGGCTCTCTATTCCGACATTTGCCGATGTGGGAGAGGTTTCGGGCGACTGCGAGCATCTTTTTGAGATGGACGGGCATGGCTATTACCTCGTAATGGGGCTTGCCGAGACAGGGGCGGCCGGTTGTTCTGCCCAGTCGCTTCAGGTGCTCCGCACGATGGAGCCCATGCATCAAGCCTTTGCCGCCTTGACAGGTGGGCACTACTACCGTTGGAGGGCATCACGCCGCTTTTGCGGAAGATGCGGCACGCCGACCGAGAGGGGGAGCACCGAGCGCTCTGCCCTATGTTTGCAATGTGGGCTTGTAGAGTATCCTAAAATATCCCCTGCAATTATCGTTGCAATATCAGATGGCGACCGCCTGCTTATGGCACGGTCTGCCTCGGGCACATACAAGCGCTACGGGCTGATAGCCGGCTTTGTCGAGATAGGCGAGAGCTTCGAGGAGGCAGTCGCAAGGGAGACAATGGAGGAGGTCGGGCTAAAGCTTAAAAATATCCGATATTTCCAAAGTCAGCCTTGGGCATTTTCCGATTCTATGATGGTCGGCTTTTTCGCCGACCTCGACGGCTCTCCCGAGATAAAGCTTCAACGGAGCGAGCTTGCCGAGGCTGTTTGGTTCGAGAGGGAGGACATCCCCGAGACCGTCTCGACAATAAGCATATCGAGCGTGCTTACCGATATGGTCAGAAATGGCAGACACAAGGACTATCTGCCCATGCCTCATGTAGACAAAGTGTAAAAAATGCCGCTAAACTGAATAAAACAAGCCCCCATGTCAATAAAATATTGACATGGGGTTTTTGTATGTGGTCGGGAAATTATAAAGACTGCACAGTTCGCCATGCATAGCAATAAACAGTCAAATCAACTTGATAATAGAAACGGAGAAATATATGAGACTTAACGACCTTTCCGCAATGGCGGTGGCGAGGGCTACCGATGCGGCGCACAGAATGGGGCATAGCTTTGTGGGGAGCGAGCATCTGCTTGTTGGGGTGGTCGGCGATCCGTTGGGGCTTGCCGCCACCATGCTAAAGGGGGAGGGCATAACGGCGGAGGCAATAGAAAAAGAGGTCGTGGCTCGCTATGGCAGTGGGGCGGCCGGAATGTCGCCTGCCGAGCTTACGCCAAGGGCAAAGCGCATACTCGAGGGGGCGGCGACAGGTGCGGTTGCATTTGGTCAGGCAATTGTTGCGCCCGAGCATATATTTTTATCTCTGCTCGGCGAGAGCGATGGAGGGGCGGCGACCTTACTAAAGGGGCTTGGATGCGAGGTGCGCCGTCTTGCCGATGAACTTTGCAAGGCGATGGGCAAAAATGCGCCCGAGCCTGCTACCGACATGTCCTGCCCCACTCTATTCCAGTTCGGGCAAGATCTAACAGCGGCCGCCAAGAGGGGACGGCTCGACCCTGTTATAGGGAGGGAGAGCGAGACACTGCGCATGGTGCAAATACTCTCTCGCAGGCGCAAGAACAACCCATGCTTGATCGGCGACCCGGGCGTTGGCAAGACGGCAGTCGTCGAGGGGCTTGCCATTGCCATTGCAGAGGGCAAAGTGCCCTCGACCTTGCTGAGACGGCGCATCGTTACGCTCGATCTCGCCTCTATGGTGGCAGGGGCAAAGTACAGGGGTGAGTTTGAGGAGCGCATGAGGGCTGTTTTGTCGGAAGTTAAGCGTGCGGGCGATGTAATTTTATTTATAGACGAGATGCACACAATTGTGGGAGCAGGAGCTGCCGAGGGTGCTGTTGATGCCGCTTCTATTCTAAAGCCACCCCTTGCAAGGGGGGAGTTTTTGCTAATCGGAGCGACGACGAGGGAGGAATATAGGCGGCACATAGAAAAAGATGCGGCGCTCGAGCGAAGGTTTCAGCCGATATATGTCGAGGAGCCGAGCGAGGAGGCGGCACTTGCCATACTCGAGGGGGTGCGAGACAAATACGAGGCGCATCATGGTGTGCGCATAACAAGAGAAGCGCTGGCCGCCGCTGTCACGCTGTCGGCACGCTATCTGCCCGAGCGGCGACTTCCCGATAAGGCGATAGACTTAATAGACGAAACGGCGGCAGGCATAAGGCTTGCGGCCGTTACATCGCCGTCGGAACTTCGCCTTGCCGAGATGCGGCTTAACGACAGCAGAGAGGCAAAGGAGGCGGCGGCACTGGCGCAGGATTTCGAGAGGGCGGCGCATTTTAGAGACATCGAGCGGCGAGAGCTTGCTGTCGTGAAGGAACTGCGTGAGAAATGGGAGTCGGGCGCAAGTCGCCTTGCCGTTAATGCGACCGACATTGCGGCGGTGCTTGCCGAGCGTAGCGGTGTGCCGCAAGGGCGCATAGAGGGCGAGGCAGAGCGGCTTTTGACGCTCGAAGATGAGCTTGCCGAGCGCATAGTGGGGCAAAAGGCAGCAATCGAGAAGGTAGCTCGTGCCGTAAGACGAGGGCGGGCAGGCCTGTCCGACCCAAGGCGGCCGAGGGGATCTTTTTTATTCTTAGGGCCGACAGGAGTCGGTAAAACCGAGCTTGCAAAGGCTCTTGCTTCTTGCGTGTACGGGTCGCCAAGCTCACTTGTAAGGCTTGATATGTCGGAATATATGGAGCGCCATGCCGTCTCTCGGCTTGTCGGCTCGCCGCCAGGATACATCGGATACGACGAGGGCGGCCAGCTTACCGAGCGTGTGCGCCGCAGGCCATACTGCGTGCTCCTGCTCGACGAGATCGAAAAGGCTCACCCCGATGTATGGAATTTGCTACTGCAAATTTTAGAGGAGGGCAATCTGACCGATTCGCAAGGGCGGATGGTAGATTTTAGAAATGTTATATTGATAATGACGGGCAACATAGGCTCTGGCGGCACTAAGGGGGTCGGATTTGGTGCTTCTAAGGAGAGTGGCGTTATGGCGGCACTGCGTAACACTATGCGGCCCGAGCTTATAAACAGGCTTGATGAGGTCGTTGTATTTGAAGAACTCGACAGCTCGTCCTTGCAGAAAATAGCAAGGCGGCTTTTGTCGGAGCTTGCAGCACGTGCGAGCGAGGCAGGGTGCGCACTCGAAGTCGAGGAGGCGGCGGTAGCGCTACTTGCAGAGCAAAAGGGGGCAAGGCAGGTGCGCAGAGCATGTGAAACAATGGTCGAAGACCCTCTTGCCATGCTAATTTTATCGGGGACAAAGGGGGCGATCGCCCGTGCCGTTGAAGGCAAGGTCGAGGTCGCTAAAACAAATTAGCCTTTTGGACTTGGGCATTTCTGCCATTGGGTGTTTTGCATTTTTTTAGAGGAAATATTTAAAATTGCGTATAACTTAAAGCGGTTTTGCACACAATAGATGGGATAAAACAAAGGAGGTATTTTGTAATGGCTAATCAAGGTGTTAATTGCAATGTTTCGGAATGTGCACACTATGTAACAGGTAGCAAATGTCAGCTATCGACGATCGAGGTGACAAACGAGCAGACAGGCGCTGCAAATGCTCTGTCTACTCCGCATTTTTGCAAGAGTTTTACAAGGAAATAAATTCCCCATAAAGTGTAAAGCTATAAGTTTATTGTTAATCTAAAAAGCCGAGGGCGGGCAAAAAAAACGTTTTGGGGTTTTTTGCGCCCCCGGGGGGGGGGGGGGGGGGG
>CAYJFK010000068.1:4092-11843 GCA_964369475.1 uncultured Oscillospiraceae bacterium
CGCAAGGGGGGGCACGAAGTGCCCCCCCTTGCGCCACATTTTACAAAAGTAAAATAAAAAACAACACAAATTGACGGGATGGTTTAAATCCCCGTCAATTTTAATCTTATATATAAGTTAGTATTTACCGCCCTTGCGAGAGCCCGAACCACGCTTAGATTCAACTCCACGCTTGATAGAGGAAATTTTATCGTCGCTATCTTGCTTAAATTTGCTCATCATTTCCTCGAATGTCGTCGGCTGTGTTACAGGTTTTGGCTGCCAACCGGGGACATTTCTTCTCGGTCTTGGCTTTGGGGGAGGGGGCGCTTCTTCGGCTAAGGCAAGTTGCTTAATAGAAAGGTTTATCCTGCCGCTCCCATCTATGCCGATTACCTTAACACGAACCTCTTGACCTTCTTCGAGGTGGTCGGAAATCTCCTTAACAAAGGTCGTCGAAACCTCGGAAATATGTATCATGCCTGTTTTGCTTTCGGGCAGCGATACAAATGCGCCAAACTTTGTAATGCTTGTAACCGTTCCCTCTAAAATTGTACCCACTTCAATTTGCTGCATTAAACTATGACTCTCCTCGTGCACTGCTTGCGCACATTTAATTTCTATATTCAGCCGGTTATACCGACAAATACAGTCTCGTCGGGGTTTGCAAGGCCGAGCTTTTCTCTTGCGATTTTTTCTACCTGCTCATCGGTAAGCCCGTTTGCAAGATCGCCCTCCATGCTCTCGTTTTCTGCTGTAAGTTGTTCGTTTTCTGCCGTTAGGGTCTCTATCTCGTTTTTCTTGCCTTGAATTTGTATCTGCAAGTCTATAATCTGTGTCGATGCATAGACAAAAAATGCAAGTAGTATCAACTTGACGAAAAAGCCGCTCTTGGCTCGTCTCACATCGTCACCTCCATGTCAGAATGTGTTTTTTAGACATAATATAAGCAAAACACCCACATGAATTTGCCTATGTAGCCTGTACATATAATTATATACGGCGCAAGGGGTAAATTACAATAGCTATTTGCGTTTTGATCGGATTTTTTTTACAAAAGTTATAAATTTTTCCCTTAGTCCGCCCAAAAGAGAGAAGATAATTCTGCTAAAGCTAAAAAACCACATTGTTGCACCTATTATTGCCGCCAAAAATATGTACATGCGAGGAGTTCCCGAGTTTGCCATAAACAAAAAAAGTAGCGAGGAGGTTATTAGCAGTAGCGAGAATATTGCATCTTGAACAAAGAGCATTACAGGGCCTGCGGGGAAGAACATTCGCAGTAGTCTAAAGAGGTCAAAACATGCGGCGGCAAAGACCCCAAATAGCACCGAGCGTAGCAGTACCGAAACTTCGTAGCCCGTTGTAAAGTCCATCAGCCAAACAACCTTGACAGGAAGGTGTCCTTCTTTTTGTTTTGCTCGGTGTACTCAAGTCTGTCTATAATGCCCTCTATTGCAAGCTCTCCGCTCTCGACAGACAGCTTGTTTATGTGAAGGCCGGCCCCCGTTATTATAAGCATACCCTCGCCTGTGTAGAGTGCGATCTCATTTTCGTCGAAGGCGGCAACATCTTCAACTCCCGAGACCGTAAGGCGGCTTCTATCTTCCATGTTTACATTATGTGTCGTCATTTGTATCACTCCTTTTGTCTATGTATATGATTGCGGCAAGCTTTTTAGGACAACTATTATATGAACGACATGTAAAGGTGCTATTAAATTTATTAGTAATGTTTACTTATGGCTTAGAACATGATAAAATTTATCATGAATAACAGTAAATTTAACGGAGGTTTTATATGAGTAGACGAGGATACCTGTTTGACATGGCGAGCTGTATCGGATGTATGGCATGTCAGGTCGCATGTAAGGAGCAAAACAAGCTCCCTGTGGGCGAGTATTTCCGCCGTGTTTCGCATGTTGAGATAGTGCAGGACGGCAAGAGTGATTGGGTTAATTTTTCTGGGGCATGTAATCACTGTGCCGATCCTTTATGCATTAAGGTATGTCCCACCGAGGCCATGCATAAGGGGCAAGACGGCACTGTCCAGCACGACAAAAACAAGTGCATCGGCTGCGCAAAGTGCGTATGTAGCTGCCCTTATGGTGCGCCCTCTATAAGCAAGATTACAGGGTATGCGCAAAAATGCACGGCATGTGCCGACCGTCGAGGCGAGGGGTTAGAGCCTGCTTGCGTTGCGGCATGTGTTACCGGTGCGCTTCGCTTTGGGGAGCTTTCCGAGCTTTCTGAGAGCGGTATGGAAGTAAGCCATGCCACGCTTCCCTTTTTGCCCCCTATCGAGCAGACAGCCCCCTCGCTCCTTCTTCATAAGAGGGGAGCGAATGAAGGCAAGGTTGATGTTAGCTTGCAGGGCGAGCAAAAAGAGAGCGAGCCGACCTTTAAAAAGGATACCGACGAGACATTTGTAGTGCTCGGCACAGGCATTGCCGCACTCTCTGCCGCAAAGGCAATTAGGGAGCGAAACAAAACGGCAAGTATACATATGATAGGCGAGGAAAAGGGTCTGCCCTATGCTCGCACTATGCTCTCCAAGAGCTATCTAAACAGTTTTTCCACAAAGGACTTCAGCTTGGCCGAAGATGATTTTTACAGCAAGAACAATATAGAGCTAACGACAGGCATTAAGGCTACCGAGATAGAGACAAAGGGCAAAAGGGTAATGCTTGAAAATGGAGAGAGCATCTCTTACGACAAACTTATATATGCGCTCGGAGCTACCTCCTTTATTCCTCCCATTGCGGGCAAGGATAAGAGTGGTGTGTTTACAATGCGCACAGAGGCCGATGTTATAGCCATTAAAAAGGCAATGCTAAGGGCAGAGAGCGCCGTTATTATCGGCGGCGGCATAACAGGGCTTGAAATTGCGTGGGAGCTGAAAAAGAGCGGCATGAAGGTGACGGTGCTCGACCTTGCCGATATGCTAATGGGCAGGATTTTAGACAAAAAGAGTGCCGATGCTCTGCGCAGTCATGTCGAGGGTGTAGGGATAGAGGTCATGACAGGTCTAGGCATAAAGGAAATACTTGGCGAGAGCGGAGTTTGCGGTGTCTCGCTCGAGGACGGCAGAGTTATCGACGGCGATATGGTTATACTGTCGACCGGCTACAAGGCAAATACAGAACTTGCAATAAAGAGCGGAATTAAGGCAGACAGAAGGGTCGCTGTAAGCCCCTCCATGCAGACCGATAATTGCGACATATATGCCTGTGGCGACTGTGCCGACCTCAGCGGCGCTACTTGGCTTCAAGCAATAAGTCAGGGCAAGGTGGCAGGCGGTAATGCCGCAGGGGACACTCTTGCTTTTGAAGTTTTCCCAGAGCCTGCAATGGTTCACACGGCAGGCACTTCCCTTATGTCGATAGGCGACATGGGCAAGGGAGAGGGCTCGTACAGCTTTGTTTACGGCAAAAAGGGCGAGGAGACAAAGTACACCTTTGTAAACGAGGAAGGCCGCTACGAGGGCGATACACATTACACATTTGCCTTTAAAGAGGGAAAGCTTGTCGGCATAACGATTGTTGGCAGACTGTCCGATATGCTATTTATCGAGGCGGCCGTCGAGAACGGTCTTGCCAAGGACGAATTTTTAAAGAGCGTGACAGAGAAAGGTGTGGAGCTTGATGAGAGATAATTTATTATATAAATGGGGACTTTTTAGCAAGGTAACGAAGTTTTTTGATCAAGACAGAGTGGCAATGGGCGAGGAGATAGGTCAGGAGTACGACGATCTCTTTAAGGGGACAAATGCAAGTGTATATATCCCTCTTTGGGCCTCTGTTTGCAAATACGAGAATGGCAGTCTTATGGACGGCACTACATTAAAGGTCGTGAACAGATACCAAAAATGGGGCTACAAGCCGCTTATAATGGACGGCAATCCGCCCGACTTTATAGGCGAGCAGACGAGATTTTTAAGCTATCTTTGCGCCTCGGCACTGCACGAGCTCGACAAGGGGGGCGATGTTGCGGCATTTGTAGAGGAGATAGAGAATTTTTCGGCCGAGTATCTGCTCGACACAGTTAGAGTTGTTGCAAAGGGCATAATAAAGCATAGCAAAACCCCGCTTTTCTTGGAAATGGTGCAGACAATGTACGACATGGTAACAGAGAGCGAAGGCAAGTGCGATGCGGCTTTGGAGAGCTTGGTCTGTTACGAAAACTATAAAAATGGCAGAGAGTGCGAGATAGAGAGCGGCGACGAGCAGATCATTATGACGGGCGGCAGAAACAACTGCGGCGGCAAGTGCTCCATTTTAGCGACCGCTAAGGACGGATGCGTATTAAACCTCGAAACGGGGTGCGATATTGGCAGCCCTACCGTAAAGGCATGTGTTAGGGGTAAGGGATACAGGTCGACCTATTTCACAGGGGAGCGCCTTAGATACCCGATGAAGCGCATCGGTCAGCGTGGCGAGGGCAGATTTAAGCGCATATCGTGGGAGGAGGCGGCAAAGGAGATCGCCTGCGAGTGGGTGCGCATTAAGGAGGCCTATGGAGTTGGGTCACGCTATGTCAACTACGGAACTGGCGTAAGCGCCGTTATGCGCCCCGATGCCATGACAAGGAGACTGCTAAATTTAGACGGCGGATTTCTTGGTTTTTACGGCTCGTACAGCTCGATTTGCACGAGTTTTACAACGCCCTTTATCTATGGCGACATGTTTAGCGGCAACAGCGTAGAGAGCATTGCAAGCACAAAGATGCTAATACTTTGGGCAAACAATCTAACCGAAACTATAATATCGCCACAGTTTGTTAAGCACATATTAACGGCAAAGCAAAATGGCGCAAGGGTCATTGTTATAGATCCGAGAAATAGCGACACGGCAATATCGCTTGCCGATCAGTGGATACCGATAAAGCCGACGACAGACGGCGCACTTGCCGATGCCATGGCCTATACAATCTGGTCGGAAGGGCTTCAAGATCAGCACTTTATGGACACATATTGCATTGGGTTTGACAAAGACCACATGCCCGAAGGTGTGCCTGTCGAGCTAAATTATAAGAGCTACCTCTTTGGCGAGGCAGACGGCATTGTTAAGGATGCAAAGTGGGCAGAGGGCATAACGGGAGTTCCGAGCGATGTTATAGTGGCCCTTGCACGTGAATATGCAACGACAAAGCCTGCCGCACTGCTACCCGGGCTTGGAAATCAGCGCATTTCAAACGGCGAGCAGACGGTGCGAGGCATGGCGGCCCTTACCTGCATGACGGGCAATATAGGTATGCTTGGCGGCGGCGCCGCAGGCATGGGCGCTTCTATCGAAGAACCACGCCCCTCCTTCCCATTCGGCACGAGCGCATACCCCGGTGTTATATCGGTATTCCTTTGGTCGAAGGCAATAGAGCAGGGCTCTTCCATGACTAAGAAGGACGACCACATTATGGGAATGGATAAGCTCGACAGCAATATAAAAATGCTCTTTAACCTTGCCGGCAATGTGCTTATAAATCAGCACTCCGACATTAATGCAACAAAAGAGCTATTAAAGGACACCTCTAAGTGCGAATACATAGTGTCGACAGACGTCTTTATGACACCGAGCGTTAAATATGCCGACATTGTCTTGCCTGCACCGTCATTCCTCGAGGAGAACAACATGTCGACTCCGTGGAGTCATGGGCATTATTTGATATTTAACAACAAGATAATCGAGCCGCTATTTGGCTGTCGCACAGAGTTTGACTGGCTCTCCGATGTTGCTCGAAATCTTGGGCTTTGGGAGTCTTGGTCGGAGGGTCGAGCGACTCAAGATCAGTGGTTAGAGCATCTCTACACCGAGCTGCAAAAGAAGAACGCAGAACTTCCATCCTTCGACCTCTTTAAAGAGAAGGGCGGATATACATATAAAAATCCAAAGCCATATATAGCATACGAGGCGCAGATAAAAGATCCTGAAAACAACAAGTTTAAGACCCCCTCGGGCAAGATAGAAATTTTCTCCAAGCGCCTGCACGACATGGGGAAAGCGGACATTCCGGGGCTTCCCTCCTACCTCCCCGGCTTTGAAGGGCCGAGCGATCCGCTTATAGAGAAGTATCCGTTACAGCTTATAGGCTGGCACACAAAGAGACGTTGTCACTCTATCCACGATAACAATCCGTGGATGGAGGAGATCGATCCGCAGAGAATTTGGATCAACCCAAGCGATGCGGCGGCGAGGGGCATTAAGACAGGCGATGTTATTGAGGTATTTAACGACAGGGGAAGAATTCACATGCCTGCATATGTCACCGATCGTATAATAGCCGGTGTTTGCTCCATTGCTCAGGGTGCGTGGTATACTCCCGACGAAAATGGGGTAGACAAGAGAGGCTCTATTAA
Source organism: uncultured Oscillospiraceae bacterium (assembly GCA_964369475.1). Classification (GTDB taxonomy): domain Bacteria; phylum Bacillota; class Clostridia; order Oscillospirales; family Feifaniaceae; genus CAYJFK01. Next base: position 10,423 of record CAYJFK010000068.1, read on the forward strand.
TGTGCTTACAACGCTCCGTCCGACACCTCTTGCAAGGGGCAACCCACAGCACACAAATTTGGTAGAGATAAAGGCGCTTTAGTGAATTTCTTCTAATACACTACTTGATTTTTGAAGTTTTCGAGGCATATATATAATAGAAGAAACACTTTGGAGGTATGTTATGAAAATTACAAATACAAATAGTGCAAATCTTGCTCGGCTTACGACTCTTTCCAAGGAGACAAAAGCGGCTAAAGAGGAAAAGCCGCAGGAGACCTTAAAAAGGGAAGACACTTTTGAGAGGCAAAAGACCGTGAGCGACAGCGTTACATATTCGCCACCCAAAAAGCTGACAGAGGAGCAGGTAAGCGAAATTAACACACAAAGAAAAGAAGCCACCTTAAAAATGGTAGAGGATGCCGTTCGTCAGGGCGTTGAAACTCAGGCAAAGCAGACCGGTATTTTCCATAACGGATTTGAAATAGATACCGAGTTTGCAAATGCCCTAACCGAGATCTTCGGCAGCTTAGAGGCGGCACTGCCGACACCTGCCACGACACCCGAAGGGGCGCTTGCCGATATATCGGAGGGCGGCGCTTATTCTGTCGAGGCTGTGTCGGAGCGCATTATGGCAATGGCTACCGCAATAGCCGGCGACGATCTATATCTACTCGGCGAGATGAGATATGCCGTTACAAAGGGATTTGAGGCGGCAGGCTTTGACATCGAAACAGGGGGCGACATGCCCGACATTACAATGGATACATACAACCATGTAATGGCAGAGTTTGACAAGCTGGAGTCACCGCCCGAAGTAGAGGCAGAGGATTTGGAGAGCACTGATACAAAATAATTGTATTTTTAAAAAGATGCGGCGTATAGGCTGTTGTCAATAAAGAAACAAACTGTCACTATCAAAAAACGATAGTGACAGTTTGTTTTTATGTAGATTGTGCTCATAATAAACAGCGTTCCTTCAATTTATTAATTTGCCATGTGCGTTCTTTTGTTACTACACATTCTTCAAAATGACTATCAATATTTATTAGTTTAATCGCATAATCAGAAGCAACCATTCCATGCTCTTTCATATGCCCGGTTGCTACTGCTTGACCTGTAACACGCAAAGCAAGTTGTATGCGTTTATCGTCACAAGCCTTTGCAAGTCTGTGTATTTGAAATCCTGATTGCCTAACATCGTGCATTCTTACTTCACCATCTCTCCATTTTTGATTTACTAAAAAGCCCAAACATATTATTTCATTAGTTAGATATTGTGGAGCATAATCTTGTAAAATGTGTGTCGCAAGTTCTATTGCCCAAGATGCAACTTGCTTTTGTGTGGCTTTTTCAAATAGTGTATCGAGCTCTTTTCTCAATGCAGTATCATCTGCAATCTTTATTTTTGGAAAAGTCGGCATGTAATCTCCTTCCGCTAA